>CALWNP010000003.1 GCA_944382835.1 uncultured Gemmiger sp. | reverse complement strand
GGAAAGTCCGGGCTTCACAGAGGCATGGCAACTGCTAACGGCAGCCGGGGGTGACCCCAGGGATAGTGCAACAGAAATAGACCGCCGCCTTCGGGCGGTAAGGATGGAAAGGCGAGGTAAGAGCTCACCAGCGCACTGGCGACTTTGCGGCTATGTAAACCCTGTCAGAAGCAACATCCGTATGGGACATAATGCGGAAGCCTCGCGCGTCCCGGTGATGGCGTGCAGGGCGGATTTTCTCCGTCCTGCGGAGCTTTGCGGCAACGCAAAGTCAAGATAGATCGTCGTTTAATACAGAACCCGGCTTACGGTCCAGTCGTTTCACAAAAAATCAGCGCCTGCCAGGCATCTGGCAGGCGCTTTTTGTATCCTCATTTACAGCATCAGGTTCAGGACCAACAGTGAAATCACCCCCGGCAGGCCGAGAACCGCCCCCACAAAACCGGTATACTGGTTCAACGGCAGCTGAACCCCGGTATAGGGAGCAAGAAGTGCCACCGCCGCAATTCCGGCAATGCCGCAGACCGCACTGCCCAGCAGGCTGAGCAAGGGATGGCGCTGGTGTGCCGCACAGCGGGCCACCACCAACAGGCACGCCATCGCCCCCAATATCACCCCGAGGGGCATGAGGCGTCACCTCCCCGCAAGTCCCGGAGCACCGCCCGGCAATGACACATGAGCGCAGCATGCTGGTAGATCAGTTCTTCCACCTGGTACCCGTCCACCGCCAACTGGAATGCGGCATCGTTGCGGCGCAGGGCAGAAATCGTCTGGTCCAGCTCCGCCTTCAATTCCCGCTGCGCCCGGCGGACGGCGCGTTCATTGGTTTTTCGCCGCATCGGCTGCCTCCCCTCTCTGGATTACAGCAAAATACAAATCAGGCCGTCGCAGCCCTCGTTGATAATCCGTTCCAGGGTTTGCTGAAGCCGGCCCCGGGCACTTTGCGGCATGTGCAGCAGCTTGGCCTGCAATCCCTCATTGACCAGTTCATTGAGACTCTTGCCAAAGATATTAGTGCTCCACAGCTTGCCGGGATCTCCCTCAAAATCTTCCAGCAGCTTTTTGATCAGCTCCTCCCCCTGTTGTTCACTGCCCACGGTGGGAGAGAGTTCGGTGTGGATGGTCGCCCGCATCAGGTGCAGCGAGGGCGCGCTGGCGGAAAGCCGCACCCCATACTGCCCACCCTGCCGCACAATTTCGGGTTCATCCAGGGTCAGCTCGTCGATGCCGGGCATCACAATGCCATAGCCGGTGGCATCCACCTGTTCCAGCGCACTTTTGATTTTGTCATAGGCACGCTTGGCCCGGGCAAGTTCCACAATGCAGGGCAGCAGACTGGCCTCATCCACAATGTTCAGACCGGTTTGTTCCCCCAGAATCCGATAAAAGATGTCCGGCTGGATACCAACATTGAGGCGCACCGTCCCGGTGGCCAGATCCATTCCGGTCAGTACCGTCCCGGTGATAAATTCGCAGTCGATGGAAGGTTTGCACCGGGCCACATCCCCCATCTTGGAAACGGTGCCGGCATACCGGAGCATCCCTTCGTAGACGGCACTCTGCAGCCAATGTCCCGGCTCCAGCATGGTAACCCAGGGCGGCATGGTCACCGCTATCTCCTTGATGGGAAACTCGTACAGCAGCTTCTGTAGAATGGCGTCCAGCTTTTCTGCAGTGATCTGGATGCAGTTGATGGGACACACCGCGTGACCGTAGGTTTCTTCCAACTGAGCAGCCAGACTGCGGCTGGCCTCACTGTCGGGGTCCACGCAGTTCAGCAGGATCATATAGGGTTTTCCGATGGCATCCAGCTCCCCGATGATCCGCCGTTCGGCATCCAGATATCGCTCCCGTGGAATATCCGCCACCGAGCCGTCGGTGGTGACCACCAGCCCAATGGTGGCGTGTTCCCGGATCACCCGCCGGGTCCCTGTTTCGGCGGCCAGGTCAAAGGGCACCGCCTTGTCAAACCAGGGGCTTTTCACCAGGCGGGGTTCGTGATTTTCCTCCTGGCCCAGTGCCCCTTCCACCATATAGCCCACACAGTCGATGAGGCGTGCCCGAAAAGACCCGCCGCCAGACAAAGCAACGCTGACCGCCTGTTCGGGGATAAACTTGGGCTCTGTGGTCATGATGGTGCGCCCCGCCGCCGACTGCGGCAGCTCATCCTGTGCCCGGATGCGCTGGGCCTCATTCTTGATATGGGGCAACAACATCAACTCGGCAAATCGCTTGATAAAACTGCTCTTACCGCTGCGCACCGGCCCCACCACGCCGATATAGATATCGCCGCCGGTGCGCTGGGCAATGTTTTGGTAGATTTGTTCCTGGGTCACCCTCGTTATCCCCCTTTCACAGAGCCGCCGGGATCAGCAAGCAGACCGCCCCGGTGGTCATCTCCTGCAGGCTGCCGCCATTTTCCGGTTCCAGATGGTTGGCCACTGCCAGATCTTTGGCGCGGGCGTGATAGTGCTTGGCAATGTCGAAGATCCGCTCTCCCTGGGCGGCGTAGTAGAGGTAGAGTGCCGGCCCCTGATTTTTGTCCGGAAACTCCTCTCCCAGTTCCACCTCTTCCACCACGTTGGCTTCCACCGATTCCAGTAGCATGCCGTTGACCGCGACCGAGATTTCCACCCGCATCTTCTCTCCGCTTTTGCTGCTGATAACCCGGGTCACACCGGCGTGGAGATGGGGCAAGAATCTGGCAGCCTCCCCCGGCCACTGGTCGGGCAACTGCCAGCTGAATGCCTTGTCATAACAGGTCAGCTCTCCGCGCCCATCCGCACAGAGCAGATGGGCTGTGGCTTTTCCCACAAGGCGGACCACATCCCCGTCAGCTCCCTTTTCCTGGACTGGCAGCAATGTTCCCAGGGTAACAAAACACCCTTTGACCTCCGCTTCGGGATCCGGGAGTTGGTCTTCCACCAGCGCACTGACTTCCGTAGCCAACTCACAGCGTTTTTGCAGCAGCTTGCAGCTCATTCGGGTCAGGGTGGTCTGGCAGACCGTGCTGTACGCGTCTGCCACCGCCATGTACTGTCCCTCTCGCCAGATTTCGGCATGCAGTTTCCAAGTCACGCTCAGCGTGGGTTCCAGCTCTTCTCCCTCGGGAGCTGCCAGGGTGCATCCCAAGATTTCCCCCCAGCAGTACCACTGATCCCCTTCCGCCACACCGGGCATTTCCAGCGTTTGCTGCACCGGGATTTCCTTCTGACAGACAGCGAGATCCTCGCTGGAAACGGGGAGATAGCATGCCTGAATGTGGAGATTGCCCTCACAGTTGAGCTGTCCGGTCTGGATGCTGGAAGCCTGGATTGAGACGTTTCCTCCAATATCCAGAATGGTCTCCCCCGCCCCAGGCAACCCGATGCTGCTCTCGGCAGTAAAGGTCTTTTCCTCTGCGGCGACCTGGGTAATCCCATCCAGCGTCATCGTTCGCTGCTCAATCCCGCAGTCCGCCATCGAATTCAGCAGCTCACACTCGGCCACAGAACTGGCCGAAACGCAGAGCGCGTAGGCCCCCCGCAGGTCGATGCGATGCTCGCTAATGGCACGACAATTGCAGTACTCCAGCTCTCCCCACAGCCGGGCCGGTCCCTGGGCGTACTGACCAGCGGGAAGCTCGACCGATTTCTCGAAGGAGAACTTCTGCTCGGTGCGATACAGACGGGTTCCCGCCTCATCTGACTGGTAGTACACGGTGCACCGAAGATACCCTTCCCCCTGCCAGCGAGAGGCTGCAATGTTGTTCTGCATTACCACCGGCTCGATCAGACATTTGACGATCTTGAAGACCGCCGGCAGGTAATCCGGGATCAGGATCTCTGTCTCCACCGGCAACTCCAGCCGGGTTTCCCATCGCCCGCCATATGCGGTGATGGTGCTTTTGAACACCTTCAATTCCATGGCCTATGCCCCTTTCCGCAATTTCTTGTCCATGTATATGCGGCGGGTCAAAAAAATAACCCCGGGGATGGCGGACAATTCCCTCACAGGACACAAAAAGGCGCACCCCTCCAACCATGGAAAGGTGCGCCTGATCTTATCTTATATCAATCAGATGGAGATTGCATTGGCAATCTCGACCTCATCGAAGTCGATCATCTTGTGCATCGACAAGGCAACATTGACATCATAGTCCACAATCTTGCCGCCGGAAACAGCCACAACGCGGTTGTAAACGCCCTTGTCCAGCAGGTCAATGGCGTGATAACCCATCAGCGAAGCGTAGACACGGTCCTGCACAGTGGGAGAACCACCGCGCTGGATATGACCCAGAACCGTTGCACGGGAGTCAACACCGGTAGCAGCCTGGATCTGGTTGGCCAGATCCTGTGCCCCCACAACGCCTTCCGAGACGATGATGATGAAGTGCTTTTTGCCGGTTGCCTGGGTCTGGCGCATCCGCTGCAGGATGTCCCGCTCAAAATCGTAGGGGCGCTCGGGCAGCAGAACTGCCAGTGCACCGGTGGCAATGCCGACGTTGAGGGCAATGTAACCTGCGTGATGGCCCATAACTTCCACAACGCTGCAGCGGTCGTGGCTCTGGGTGGTGTCGCGCAGCTTATCGATGGCTTCCACAGCGGTGTTCATTGCGGTATCGTAGCCGATGGTGTACTCGCTGCAGGCGATGTCGTTATCGATGGTGCCCGGAAGGCCGATGCAGGGAATGCCCTGGTTGGCCAGTGCACGAGCGCCCATGAAAGAGCCGTCGCCGCCAATGACAACCAGCGCATCAATGCCCAGTTCCTTGCAGCGCGCCAGGCCCTTGGCCTGGCCTTCCTGGGTCTTGAACTCCAGGCAACGCGCAGTATACAGAATGGTGCCGCCGCGATGAATAATTTCGGAAACGCTGCGGACATTCATCTCATAGCATTCGCCGTTGATCAGGCCGTTGTAGCCGCGCTGAATGCCCATCATCCGGTACCCTTTCGTAATGCCCGTGCGGACAATTGCACGAACAGCAGCATTCATGCCAGGTGCGTCGCCGCCACTTGTCAGAACGCCAATGGTCTTGATCTCCTTAGCCATAGATATGCCCCTCCAATTCCAGCATAAGCATATATGAAAAGCAAATTTTTCACAAACTCATTATACCACAGCATGGCAACAGGAATTATGGACGATTCTTGCAAAACGCATGGATTTATTTTGCAGTCTGCTCTTTTACATGGTCCTTACCAAGAATCCGTTCCAATTCCGCCCGCAGCAGCGGATGATCTTTCGCCCACATGCTCTGTGGTGCACGCATTCGCTGCCCTGTATCTTCAAATTTGAAGAAAACAGGTGTGGTACCGTCAAAGATGTTCCGCAGCAAGTTTTCGATCCTGTGCATCTGTTCACATTGGCGGGAAGGTACCAACAGCCACAGACCAGCCAACGCCGCGTGATGCTCAGCCTCCTTTCGATGGACGCGATTTGTACCAAATGTCTCTCCCGGACGGTAGTCATCAATGGGGATCACCCCTTCCACAATCAGGCGGGTCCCCTCATCCTCCTTGACCGAAGCACGGCCGCTGACCACCACAACAGCGTTTTCCTGAAGATAAGCCCGGCATTCGGCAAAAATTCTCGGGAACACCAGCAATTCCATGGTGCCGGTCAGATCTTCCACCGTTGTAAAGGCCATCAGGGTGTTGGATTTGGTGGTCATGATTTTGCTTTTGACCACGGTACAGACAATGGTGACGGTTTTGTTGTCAAAGTTTTTGGCATCCTCCCCCGAAAGCTGGCCGATGCTGCAGGTGGAAATCTGGGCAATCTGCTGGCGGTAGGCGTCCAACGGATGTCCGGACAGATACAGACCCGAGACCTCTTTTTCCATCTTGAGCAGCTCGCCCTGGGCATATTCGGGAAGGTTGGGTACTTTGTAATCGTTGCTGGCGGCCTCGCCGCTGCCGCCGCTTAGAGCACTGAACAGATCCATCTGCCCTTCCAGATTCTGGCGGGCATCGTTTTCCACGCTCTTGAGGATGGATTCCACGCTGTCCAGCATTCCATGGCGGGTGGATTCCAGATTGTCAAAGGCGCCGGCCTTGATGAGGCTTTCCAGTGCGCGGCGGTTGAGTTCAAAGCCACGCAGCCGTTTGCAGAAATCATACAGGCCACGGAACGGCCGGACCTTGCGCTCCCGGATCACAGCATCGATCAGGTTGCGGCCTACACTTTTGACCGCATTAAGGCCAAAGCGGATGTTTTCGCCGTCCACTGTGAAGCCTCCGTTGGAGACGTTGATGTCGGGAGGCAGGACGGTAATGCCCAACCGCTGGCACTCGGAAGAATACTCGATCACCTTGGCGGTGTTGTCCAGCACACTGGTGAGCAAGGCCGCCATGAACTCCTGGGGATAATGGCATTTGAGATAAGCTGTCTGAAACGCCACATAGGCATAGCAGGCCGCATGGGATTTGTTGAAGGCGTAGGAAGCAAAGCTGCTCATCTCGTCATAGATGGCGTTGGCCGCTTCCTCGGAAATCCCGTTGTGAACACAGCCGGGGCATTCATGGCCTGGGTCGGTACAGCCGTGGACAAAATGTTCCCGCTCTGCCTCCATCACCTTATGCTTCTTCTTGCTCATGGCGCGGCGGACGTTGTCGGCCTGGCCATAGCTGAAGCCTGCCAGTTCCCGGCAGATCTGCATGACCTGCTCCTGATAGACAATACAGCCGTTGGTCACGTCCAGAATGTGCGCCAGCTGCGGGGTGCGGTAGCTGATTTTATCCGGCTCCCGGCGGTTCCGCAGGTAGGTGGGGATGGAATCCATGGGACCCGGGCGATACAGAGAGATCAGGGCGATGACATCTTCCAGATTGCGGGGACGCAGGCCGGTGAGCACCTGTTTCATACCGGTGGATTCCAGCTGAAACACACCCTCGGTCTCCCCGTTGGTCAGCATCTCGTAGGTGGCTGCATCATCATAATCAATCTGATCCAGACGGAAATCCGGTTTTTTGCGCCGGATAGCCATTTCGGCATCATGGATCACCGTCAGGGTGCGAAGTCCCAGGAAGTCCATCTTCAGAAGACCCAGACGCTCAATCTCGGTCATGTTGAACTGGGTCACCGGCAAGCCGTCATTGGTGGCCAACGGCACATACTCAGTGGCTGCCTCCCGGGTGATAACGACACCGGCTGCATGGGTCGAGGCATGGCGAGGCATCCCCTCCACCTTGAGGGAGGTATCGATGAGCTCATGGATCTGGGGATTTTCGGTATAGATCTTTTTCAGATCCGGGGAGACCTCCAGCGCGTGTTCCAGGGTCATCTTGAGCTCCATGGGGATGAGCTTGGCGACCTTGTCCACTTCCTGGTAGGAAAGCCCCATCACTCGGCCCACATCCCGGACCGCCTGCCTGGCCGCCATCGTCCCGAAGGTGACAATCTGAGCCACATGGTCATGGCCGTATTTCTCGTTGACATAATCGATGACTTCCTGCCGACGCTCATAGCAGAAATCCACGTCAAAATCAGGCATGGAAACCCGTTCCGGGTTGAGGAACCGTTCAAAAATCAGGTTGTACCGGATGGGGTCAATGTCAGTGATCCCCACACAGTAGGCCGCCAGACTGCCGGCACCGGAACCACGGCCCGGCCCCACCGGGATGCCACGGCCCTTGGCATAATTGATAAAATCAAAGACGATCAGATAATAGTTGGTATACCCCATCGTCTTGATGACGTTGATCTCATATTCCAGCCGCTGCCGCAGGGCATCGGTCACATGGCCGGGATAGCGCCGTTCCAGACCATCCCAGCAGAGCTTTTCAAAATAGGCCTGGTTTTCCATCCCGTCCGGCGCCTTGAAGTAAGGCAGCTTGATCTGCCCGAACTCAAAATGGAAATCGCATTGCTCTGCAATCTTGTTGGTGTTCTCGCAGGCTTCGGGCACCATGGAAAAGAGATCATACATCTCCTCGGTGCTCTTGACATAGAACTCCTCGGTCTGGAACTCCATCCGATCCACATCGGCAATGGTCTTGCCGGTCTGGATACAAAGCAGGATACTCTGCATCTTGGCATCGTCCCTGCGCAGATAATGGGCATCGTTGGTGGCCACCATGGGGATGCCGGTTTCCCGGGCCAGACGGATCAGCTGGGGCAGGACGATCTGATCCTCCTCCAACCCATGATCCTGAAGCTCGATATAATAGTTGCCCTCGCCAAAAAGATCCCGATAGTACAGCGCGGTTTGCCGGGCACGCTCATAGTCCCCCGCCAGCAGCGCCTGAGGGACCTCCCCGGCCAGACAAGCTGAAAGGCAGATTAACCCCTCGTGGTATTGCTCCAGCAATTCCTTGTCCACCCGAGGCTTGGAGTAAAAACCCTCCAGAAAACCTGCCGATACCATCTTGATGAGGTTCTTATAGCCTGTCTCGTTCTTGCACAGCAGGATCAGGTGGTTGTTGCCGTCAATCCGGTTGACCTTATCAAACCGGGTCCGGGTGGCCACGTAGACCTCGCACCCAATGATGGGCCGGATACCTGCCGCCACCGCCGCATCATAAAACTGGACACAACCGTACATGACGCCGTGGTCGGTGATGGCCACCACCGTCTGCCCCAATTCCTTGATCCGTTCAAACAGACGGTCAATCCGACAGGCACCATCCAGCAAGCTGTACTCGGTGTGCAGATGGAGATGGGTAAATTGTCTTTGCTTTGCTTCTTCCATTGGTCCTTCTTATTTGAGAGAGGCAGCGTTCTGGGAAACCCGTTGCGCTGCTTCCTGAATGCGTTTGAGTCGATGGGAAAGCCCGGCCTTGCTGACGGGTGGATCAAATTTTTCTGCCAGGCGGGCCAGCGGCAGATCCGGATATTGCATCCGAAGTTTGGCGGTCAGCTGCAACGCCTGCGGCAATGCCTTGAGGGCATCTGCCTCCTCCAGGGTCCGAATCGCCATCTGTACCTGCACCGCCGCCTGGACCGATTTGCCAAGGTTTGCGGTCTCACAGTTGGACAGGCGGTTTGTCTTGTTGCGCATGTCGTTGTACATCCGCTGCTCCATGATCCGCATGGCTGCATTGCCGGCCCCCATGAAGGTCAGAAGATCCTCGATGTGATCGCTGGATTTGATATAGACCACATTGGCCCCCTTGCGCAGGGTTCGGTGGGGGTTGAACTCATGCTCTGCCAAAATTGCTTCCAACTGTTGGGAAAGCTGATAGCGGGTGGACAGGAACTCGATGTTGTATTCCTTTTCCGGGTCGGTGGCAGTTCCACAGCAGAGGAAAGCGGTGGAGATAAAAAAGGAGACGCAGGACTGGCATTTGAAACAGTCCGGACGAATCTTGAGTGCCGGTTCCCGTCCGGTATGCCCGAACTGAGCCAGCATCTTCGCCACCTGATCCGGTTGCTTTACGTTAAATTCAAAAATCGGACCTGCCGGGCGCTCCTTGCGCAGTACGCTGCCCTCAATACCACAGCGGCGGTACATTTTGGCCGCAAAGTTGGCGGTGCCTTCGCTCTCGGTCTGCAACACCACCCCGCGGTCGTCAAAGTATTTGCCAAAACATGCCACCGCATAGGCAGCAGCCCCGGCGCAGCAGGCGCGCGGCACCTTGCGGCGCAAAATTTCATTTTTCACATCCTGCGAAAAACTCAAAGCAGGACCATCCTTCCTCTGTCGTAATTGAACGATTTACATGGTACGTCTTGCATCCCGGTGCTGCACACTGGGGAGATAGCCTAGCTTCTGGCAGAACGCCCCAATCTGCCGCGCAAAGGTGATGGAGCGATGTTTGCCTCCGGTGCACCCGATGGCAATAACCAGCTGGCTTTTTCCCTCCTTGACATACAAGGGCAGTGCATACTCCAGCATGCTCTCATAACGGCGCAGCAATTCCTGGGACTCCGGCGCCTTCATAACGTAGTCGAACACCGCCTGATCCAGGCCAGTGAGATTCTTCAGTTCGGGTACATAAAACGGGTTGGGCAGGCACCGCACATCCAGCACAATATCCGCCTCCTGGGGCAGACCATATTTGAAACCGAAGGACATGACGGTTACCGCCATGGCGCACTCCCCTTTTTGCAAAAAGAGTCCGCAGACCCGCTCCCGGCTTTGGGCCACCGAGAGCAAAGAGGTATCAATGACATATTTTGCCCGATCCCGCAGCGGCTGCAGGATTTTCCGCTCCCGGGCAATGGCCTCCCCGATGGGAATGCCCTCGCTGGCTTCGATGGGGTGCATCCGGCGGGTTTCCTTATAACGGCGGCGGATCACATTGTCATTGGCGTCAAGAAACAGGATATCATAGTTCATCTGCTTTTCATCCAGTGCGGCCAGTGCTTCCTGCACCTGCTCCACACTGCGCAGTCCCCGGATATCCATGACCACCGCAACCCGGCTCAGCTGGTTTTCGCCCTGAAGGGCAAAATCCACAATACGGGGCAGCAGCCCTGCCGGAATGTTATCGATGCAGAAAAAGCCAATGTCTTCCAGCGCATTGACTGCCATGGACTTGCCGGCCCCGGAAAGCCCGGTCACAACCAAGAACGTCATCCTGTTTCCCCTCCGCCTTTTGTTATTCCACCACCCGGATCTCCCGCTCCAGCACAAAGCCGGTGCGTTCCCGAACAATCTTTGCCACTTCATCGGTCAGCGCAATCACATCCGCACAGGTTGCGCCGCCCTGGTTCACCACAAAACCGCAATGTTTGGTGCTGACGGCAGCACCGCCCACAGAAAAGCCCCGCAAACCGCACTGCTCGATCAAGCGGCCCGCAAACGCCCCATCCGGCCGCTTGAAGGTGCTGCCGGCAGAGGGCATTTCCAAAGGCTGCTTGTCACGCCGCCGCTGCATAAAATCCTGCATGACGGTCTGGATCACCTGGGCATTTCCCTTTTTCAGCCGGAAAACGGCTTCCAGAACACACCACGGCTTCTTTTCAAAAATGCTGGTGCGATACCCCAGATCCAGGTCCATAACACCCAGAGTGTGCATACCGCCCTGGTCATCCAGGAAGGTCACCCGCTCCATCACATCTCGCATTTCTCCGCCATAGGCGCCGGCGTTCATATACACCGCACCGCCCACCGTGCCAGGGATGCCGTAGGCAAATTCCAGCCCGGTCAGGGCATTTTGCTGCGCCACAGTGCAGAGCACAGAAAGCTTCATCCCGGCTCCGGCACTGATCAAATAACTGCCGTCCGGCTGCTCCGTGATGGTGGGCCTGGGTGAGATGGCGGTGGTGCAGATCACTGCGCCGGAAAATCCATGATCGGAAAAAAGGGTATTGGAGCCATTGCCCAGAAAGTAATGGCGCACGCCATAGGTCCTGCACAGTTCCAGCGTTCTGGCCAGCGCCGAAATTTTTTCAGGGCGGCAAAACAGGGCAGCCGGGCCCCCAATCTGAAAGGTGGTATGGTGGGCCAGCGGTTCCTGCTGGACAAAGGGCAAATCCTCTGCGCGAAGCGCAGCGGCCAGGGATTGTAACTGTTCGGTCTGTTGCATGATTTTCTCCACTGCCTCCAAAACTGTCTCAGATGGAAGAGGCCAAGGCCGCCGCACCGATGACACCGGCATCATTGCGCAGCACACAGGCACGGATTTCCGGCACCCGGCCTGTGGTAATATTATGCGTTTCTTTTTCCACATAGGCGCGCACCGGGGCCAGCAGAACTTCGCCCTGGTTGGAAACGCCGCCGCCAATGCAGATCACTTCGGGCTGGAAGGTATTGACTACATTGGCCACACCGCAGCCCACATACTCCAGCCAGGTATCCACAACCTGCTTGGCCAGTGCATCACCGGCCGCCATGGCATCAAATGCAGTCTTGGCATTGACATGATCCAGGTCACCGGCAATCTTCCACATCATATTATCCGGGGCAGTCTTCATCGCTTCCCGGGTATCCTCGCTGAGGGCCCGCGCCGAGGCATACCGCTCCCAGCAGCCGCGGCGGCCGCAATTGCACAGCCGGCCTCCCTTAACAATGACAGTATGGCCCATCTCCCCCGCTGCAAAATTGAATCCGCGCAGGATCTTGCCATCCAGAATGATGCCGCTGCCAATGCCGGTTCCCAGGGTAATGATCACGGCATTCCGGTAGCCCTTGGCGCCGCCGGCGATGTACTCGCCAAAAGCAGCCGCATTGGCGTCATTTTCCACATAGACTTTGCAGCCCAGAAGAGCTTCCAGGTCCGGGCCAAGGTTCCAGTCATAGTAATTGAAGTTGGTGTTATAGCCCACAAACCCGGTGGTAAAGTTGACACTGCCGGGGGTGCCGATGCCCACGTAGGACACATCCTCAAAGGAGACATTGTTCTCCTTCGCCACACTTCTGCACAGGTCAGCCAGCGCCTGTTCCAGGTCGGCTGCCGGGCGCGGAAGCTGGGTGGCCCGGGTGATCTTGCCCACAATTTCATAGTTGGCATCCACCAGCCCCGCGGTCATTGTGGTACCGCCCAAATCAATGCCAATGGTATACTTGCTCATAACAAAAGACCTCCGATCTCATCTGCACAGCCACGGCCGTGCAGTTTCAGTTCCTTGACCAGGTTTTGGCAACTTGCGTTGACCACAAGCTCCTGCGGGAAATCAATTTCTTCCAAAAGCGAATAGAGCTTGTGCAGCCCCTCCCGCATCTGACGGGTGCTATGGGCATCGCTGTCCAAAGCGATGTGGCAGCCGTTATTCAGGCAGGCGCGCAGCAAAGCCCGCATGTTGGGAATGCCGTCCTTGCGCACATTGAAGGAATTGCCGTTCATCTCCACCACTTTATGGTTTTTGGCAAACGCTTTGGTGACAAGGTCATAATCATAACGGTAATTCTGCTGTTCGGAATGTCCGATGCAGTCAATATAGGGATTTTCCGCAATGGCCAGCCAAAGCCGGTTGGCCTCCCGCTCGGTGAGAAGCCCCGGCATGCAGGGACTGTGGATGGAGACCACTGTCCAGTCCATACCCGCCAGCTGGCCCTGGGGAAAATCCACACCACCTTTGGTGTCCATGACGTTGACCTCTGCGCCGTAGAGCATGACCACGCCATCCATCACCCGCGGCAGTGCCCGCCAGTTGCCAAAATGCCAGATATGCGGAGCATCCGGCATTGCGGCTCCATGGTCGGTAATGGCCAGAGCACGATAGCCGCAGGCCTTTGCCTGGGCCGCCATCTGATCGGCGGTCTGATAGGCATGGGAAGACGAAAGTGTGTGGGTGTGTAAATCCGCTATGGCTTGAACCATTCCGTTTTATCCTCTTACAATCCGATATCGTTTTGCAGACCGAGGCTTTGCAAAAGTTCCTCGGCTGCGTTGTAGCCCATTTCTTTCTGGCGGTTGTTCATGGCCGCCGTCTCCAGAATCACGGCCAGGTTCCGTCCCGGCATCACCGGGATCAGCAGACTGGGGACCTGAACCCCCAAAATATCATAGGTATCGGTCTCCAGGCCGGTGCGGTCGTAGTTCTTGGTGCGGTCCCAGGGTTCCAGTTCCACCACCATCTCCACTTCCACGCTATTCTTGACCGCGCCAACGCCGAACAGCCGGGCAACATTGATGATGCCGATGCCGCGCAGCTCGATGAAGTGGCGGATGTTCTGGGGAGCGGCTCCCATAATTTTGCGGCTGGAAACCTTGCGCAGCTCCACGGCATCGTCCGCAATCAAGCGGTGACCCCGTTTGACCAGCTCGATGGCTGTCTCACTCTTGCCCACGCCGGAATCACCGGTAATCAGGATTCCTTCGCCGTACACCTCCACCAGAACCCCGTGCCGGGTGACCCGGGGAGCCAGTTCGGTGTTGAGGGTGGTGATCAAAGAGCTGAGCAGCGGCGAAGTCATCTCGGTGGAAAGCAACAGCGCAACTCCATACTTTTTGGCAAACTCCAGCATCTCCGGCATGGGTTCGATGCCGCGGGTCACGATGACCGCCGGCGGCACAAAAGAGAAGAGTTTTTCCAGATGGGTGCGCCGCATCTCATCATCCAGTTCCTGCAGATAGGAAATCTCGGTCAGACCCAGAATCTGGATCCGGGTCCGGTCAAAATATTGATAATACCCCGCCAGCATGATGCCAGGGCGGTATACCTCGGCGGTATAGACCTTGATGTTTTTCAAATCGGTCGGTGTGTAAGCAATGGTCAGATTGGATTCTTCTGCCAGTTTATCAAGTGTTACGGAAAACTCTGCCACGATGCTGCGCCCCTTTCTGGAGTGTTTTTTACATACAAATTCATTATACCGTATGCCCGTTTTTTTGTACAGAGCAGCCGATAAAAAACTCTGTTCTCACAAAACAGGCCCTCAGCTCTGCAGCCGTTGCCATACCCCACCACGCACCCAGCGGTCCGCGCGGTAGAGCAAAATCGAAGCCAGGGCGGTCAAAAACAGATAGGCTCCAAACAGCAGCGCCGTATCCCGACGGGTGATGGTCGAGAGATCATAGGCTTCCACCATCCGGAGAATCAGCACATGGTGCACCAAAAATGCCGCGTAGGAGTACTTTCCCATCGCCCCACAGAGTCCACGCAGTGGGGCACATTCCAGCTTTTGTCCCACCACCGCCAGCAGCACAAAAAACGCCATGCTGAACAATGCACAGACAATTTTAGAATTGCCCAGCCAGACGGCCGGCAGCAACAGAATGGCACAGGCCGCAAAACCAATTTCCTTTCCGCGGTTCTTCCATTCCACGAAAGCCATACCGAAGAGAAATTCCGGCAGATGTACCGCCACCAGACCGGCATCCCAGCCGCTCAGATGCACCGCCAGCGCTGCGATGCAGACCACCAGCCAGCACACCGCAGCGCTGCGCTGCAGAAGGCGCTGTACCAGAGGAAACAGCAGATACAAAAACAGAATGCTGCCCAGGAACCATTCCCCTACGCAGGCGAAATCCTGGGCTACCCATCCCGATGCCACCGCAAAATTGTCCAGGCCCAGCACCGTCAGAACCAGTGTGGCCAGCTTTGCACCACCGAACATCCAGGGACGGGTGGCCATCCGGATGGAAAAACAGCCGAACCAAGCCAGCCAGAACATGGGATATACTGCTTTGGCCCTTTTTCGATAAAAGGTCAGGGGCGCGGTGCCCGGTTTTGTGGTATATCCCAGTGCCGCGCCCGAAACAATGAAAAAGAGAGAGGAGCCAAAATCTCCCAGATAAATTCCCAACGGCAAAATGCTGGGAAACAGACGGGAGGGATAACTGAAATAACCGGTCACCGAGGCATTGAAGTGAATCACCAAAATACAGCACAATGCAAAGGCCCGGACGAAATCCAGATAAAACAGCCGGGGCCTGGTGGTTTTGGACATTACTGCTGTCCACCTTTCTTTTTGTTTTGAATGTTTCTCTTGACCGCGCGCAGGAGCAGCCGAAGTGATCCGCGCACCGACGCCTGCGCCAGCAGCGTTTCCTCCAGCAGGTCCGACGCCGCCTGACCCTGGCCGTCGGTCTGCCAGACCATGCTGCGGTATCCTGCTTTCTGGGCCAGCAGCGGCAAAAGCCACCAGCTCGCGGCCTCATCCAACGGTGGCACCCCATCGGGGAACGACTCTCCCCGCACCAGCAGACAGCCGCCGTTTGGCAAAAAGAGCGGTTCCTGCTCCTGCAGCGCAGCTGTAATGTTCCACTGCCGGCACAACTGCCGCAAACGCGGCAGCTCCCGCTGCCAACGACTCAGCTTTTCCCGCATGGCCTCAGGCGCCGCAGCAACGGCCGGCCCCAGAACCCCTACCGCGGGATGTTCGGCCAGCCATGCAGCGGCATGGGCAATCTTGTTCTCGCTGGCCATTTGGGCCAGGCAGTCCCGGGTCACCGGATTTTCTGCCTGCGGCATCCGGAGGCAATAAATCTTACCCGATTGGAGAGCTGTGGTTTTTGTCAGCGACTCTCCCTCCAGCACCTCATCTGGGCTTCGGCGCTCCTCCGGCAGACGAATCCGCCAATGCAGCTCCCGGGCCAGACCGTTCAGCGGCTGGCTGCGCAGCAGTGAATCCACCAACTCTTCCACCGGATACGTCGTCTGTTCTTTCAGGTAGCGATACAGTTGCCAGCCAGCCTGGCCGTCGGTGCGCCGCAGCTCATCGGCATAAGGGGTGAAAAAGCTGCGCCGTTTGAAAAAGGGGCACTGCCGCTCCTCAACCAAAAGCCTCGGACATGCCATAATGGGATTGACATAGATTTCCGCCAGGTCTTTGGTGTCCACAAAACTGTCCCACCGAAAGCCCAGGGAGGCAAAATATCCGGTGAAACGCACCTCATGGCTGTTGACAGATTCCTCATAGCTTTGGGGCAATGGCATTTCCCGCCAGTACTGCCAGAACGCCTGTGAGGAAAACATCCGGGGACGGACCGCCAGAAAATGAGACTGAAGATGTTCCGGGACATTGCCGCCTTTTCCGCCAAAACGGCGGCTGTGCATGGCATAGTGCCGGGTCAGACCCCAGAAATCCAGATCGGTTCGCTCATCCATCCGGGCAAACATGGAGGACAACGGTGAAACAGGTCCGGCCAGGGTATAGTTCATCAGGATCAGTTCGTCCCAGCCGGCCAGCCCGGAGGGTCCCAGCTCCAACAAGATCTGGCGATAGGCCCCCACATCCAGCCCGACATTTTCCCGCTGTACCAGGCGGATTCCCTGCTGATCCTCCACCCAGCCCACCGATTCCGGATTCAGACGGCTGTTGGTTACAAAAACAACGGCCTGTGCCTCTTTCGCCATTGCCGACACCGCCAGCCGGCAGGCCGTGTCGACCTGCCCGGCAGCGTCATAATGGAAATAGATCACAAGCCGTTTTTTCATCTTGAACCGCGTCCTTTAATCTTCATAGGGGCCTTCATGGGGGCCGAGCACCGCTCGCTTTGCCCCGATGATACCCTTATACATTCCCTTTGGCAGACGGTCACGCAGCCAGTTGCGTGCATGGCGCCGCCGGGAATTGGAGTATGGCCCATAACTGTGGAATCCGAAAAGATGCCGTTTGGCAGCAAACCCCATCGCAGAGGACGCCGCGCCCCCAAAGGTGGTACAGTCGAAGACCCGGGCCAGCGGACGGATCAAACCGCCCGCGTAAGCCTGCATGGTATCGCAGCGCAGCATTGCAAAATCGGTGCTCATCACCTGGGCGGGATAGTACCCGGCCCCCTGTGCCACAAAGGGATAGATCCGCTCGATGGCATGGCTGATGGTACCGTCCTGAGGCAGCGGTTCGGGCGGAAAATCGTCATGCTTCCAGCCATGGGCAAAGAGGGGCTCCAAAGCCGCAACCCGGAACCAGAACACGCTGCCAAAGGGGGCCAGCGGCATCTTTTCGCCCGAAATCGGCCGGTCAATCCCCAGCTCCTTCATCAGTTTTTTGGTGTTATCAAAATTGGGTCCCCAGCCGTTGGAGCAAAGATTCATAAAATACACCCCGTGGGTGGGGAACGGCGGGCAGAGGATTCCCAGCCGGGGATCTTTCTCAAACTCGGTCAGCACATTGAGGACATGATCCGCATTTTTGCAGATGTTCTCGTTGCAGACATATCCAAAGCTGGCCCCCACACTGCCCGGCTTGGTCTGGATGGCCTTTTTGTCGTGCATGAAGCAGGCATAGTCATACCCCTTCAGCAGCGGCGCCAGATCACAGAGGAAAGCAGCCACATCACGCCCACGGTTTTCCACCACCAGCACTGTCACCTTGTGCAGCGGCAGCGAAGCAAACGCCGCCTCAATCTGTGCCTTTTTCTCCTCGGTATTGGTGGAGATAAAGACATCGGTTTCCGGGGGCATCTTGGCGGCAAAATCCATGCTCTGGGGCAGCATGTCCATAAAGTAAAGGTGCATGGCCAATGCAATCCGTCGATTTTTGCGGATCTGAGCCACACAGGCTTCATCCTGCACCCGAGGCGGAATCAGACGGTTCAGGCCCAGGTTGCGGACAAAGTCGTAAGGGTGCATAGTGCGGATCATGTTGTTCCAGATCAGCTCCAGCGGATAGTCGGTATGGTCCCGCAGATAGGCATACAGCTCCCGCACCGGTTCCCCGGCGGTATCATTGAGATAAGCTTCCAGATCGTGCATGAAGCTGCGGCGCTTGAACAACGGACATTTTTTGTCCCGCAGCAGTTTCACCGGGCAGACAAGGAGCGGGTAGTCGGTGAAGTCCTTCAGGTCCTCCGTCTTGACATAGACATCCCATTTGTAGCCTTTGTCGGCGAACTGCTTGGTAAAAACCGATTCATACCGCTGCACCGAGTCGTTATAGTCGGCAATCATCGGCATATTGTCCCAGTAGGATTGGAGGTCCTGGGTTTTGACAAACTTCTGGCGGTAGACGATGAAATGCGACTGGATATGAACCGGCAGATAATTGTAGATGTGCTTGCCCCGGAACGGGTTTCCCTGGGCGCCATGATGGATGGTCAGCCCCCAGAAATCCAGTTCGGTGTTCTGCGCCATGGCATCGAACATCTCCTTCAAGGGGCGCACCGGCCCCATGAGGGTGGAGTTGGTCATGACGATTTCATCAAAGGTGCAGAGCTTTTCCCAGCCATAATGGTCCAATGCCGTCTTGTAAGCCCAGACATCCAGCCCCTTGTTTTCCCGCACGATGATCTGATCGGTATACCGGGAAAAAGCCTGGCGGCCCTGTTTGCTGAGCTTGCCGTTGCAGACCACAATCAGTTCGCTGAGGTTTTTGGCGAGGTCCTGCAGATAATAGGTGATGAAATCATCCACATCACCGTTTTTCTCATAAAAGAAAAAGATTCCAAGTCGTTTCATAGAACATCCTTACTCTGCTTCGGTTTCTAGATGCGCGGCCTTGAGGATCTGGCGGATCTTGGTGGGATCCCCCCAGACACCGGGGCTGTCATAGGGACGATCCGGGAAAGCCCCATAGTCCAGCTTGATCTTATAATTCTTATCCCGCAGGAATTTTTCCACCCGGTCGGCCAGGCTGATGGGGTTGCCGGTGCAGACATTGATGATGCCGTCCACCTCATCCTGCACGCTGGCTGCCACAATCATGGTGGCCAGCTGGTCGATATCGATGAAATCATATTTGTTTTTGCCGCTGGTAAACGGGAAGGTCTTTTTGCCATCCAGCTCTGCCTGGGTGATCTTGGCAAAGATGGAGCTGCCGTGGGCCTCGTCCCCGGTGATATAGTAGGCCCGCAGCCAATGCAGCTTGCAGGCAGAGTCCGCCAAAGAGAGCATCAGGCTCTGGCGCAGGGCATTTTTGGCAATGCCATACTGGCTCTGGGGATTACAGGGTGTATCATCCTCGATGGCCCCTTCCCAGTAGCCGACTTCGTGCATTGTTCCCATGACGCTGAGCAACGGCAAACCGCCCGCCACCATGTTGTTCAGAAAAACCACATGGGAGGACAGATCCTTCATATGGCTGGACGCATTATGCCGGAACCCATCCCGCCAGGCGAGATGGATACAGACATCCGGGCTGCCCATCGCACGATAGATCTGCTTGTCCCCGCTGAACAGCGGGACATCACAAAAATCAGCCCGCTCATCCAGTCCTTTGAAGGAAAAATCAGATGCAATGACCTGATATCCCATATCCAAGGCCTTTTTGACAACATGCCGACCAATATAGCCGGCTGCGCCGGTCACGAGAATTTTTTTCATCATTTTCCCTCTTTGTCGGGCAGAAAGCGATACAGCCCCTGCCAGTGCATCTGATACAGCAGCAATGCGATCATTTCTTTCTTATTTTGCCGCGCCAAGCGCAAAAAGTCAAGCCGCCCTGCCGGATGTTCCGCCATCGCCCGGCGCAAAGCCTCCCACGCACTGCTGCGCAGCGAGGCAGGGGCCTTGCTGTCCCGGAGCTGGTGCATCAAAAAAGTGACAAATTGCGTCTGGCGTTCAGCCCAGGCCGCAGAAGAACCTTTTTCCCAGCGGAACAGCGCTTCCCATTCGGCCTGAACCCAGAGGGTCAATGCCTCCACACGGCCTTCCACCGCCGCCTGCTCCAGCTGCAGCGAAGTACTGTCATCGTGCTCGTAGTGCAGATAGGTGACCTCCGGCAGATAGACTGCTGAACGAATCACCTTGTATACTTCGGCATTGTAGAGAAAATCCTCCAGCCCGTAACGGCAGCGCGGATCAAACCGAACCTGCGAGACTGCTTCCCGCCGATACAGGGCGTTCCAGACAAACTGCGGGCCACTCTGCCGCAGGAAACGGGCATATCCTTTGCGTGCGGCTGACAGGGTACAGCGTTTTCCCTCAGGATGGGGCAGTTCCTGATAACTGCCGTCCTGCCGCTGGCGCAAAATCCGGTATCCGGTCCTCACCAGGTCCACCCGTTCCCGGCGTGCTGCCACCAGCATGATGCGCAACGCATCGGGCAACAAGGTATCATCGTCATCACAGAAGGTCAGGTACTCTCCCCTGGCCTCCTGGATTCCGCGGTTGCGGGCCGCGCAGATTCCCGCATTTTCCTGGCAGATCAGGCGCAGCCGGGAATCCTGCTGCACCAGTGACGCGCAGTGTGCCGCACTGGCATCCGTGGACCCGTCATCGATAAGCAGAAGCTCAAAATCCGATATTGACTGCTCACAGATGGCCGCCACGGCTGCATCCACCGTGTCCTGTGCATTGTAAATCGGCATAATGATGCTGATGGATGGAGCTTGTCCCATGGCTGTCTCACCTGCCTTCTGATCCATTTTGAACAATCCTGCTCAGCGTTGTTTTTCCGCCCGCTTGAGCATCTCATATAATTTATCGTAGGGAAGCGGCAGCAAAAGCAAACGGCGCAAAAAAGCCGTCTTCCACCGTGCTTGGGCAAAGTCCGCCGCCAGCTGCCGGGGATGAAAGAGATAAAACCCCAACCCAGCCGGGGAGGCCAGCGGATACACGCCGCCGTCCTCCACCGTCATCTCTCCCAAGGTAGTCGCGTCTTCAAGACGGGGCGCACGGACCAGCGCAAGAAAAGCCCGCTCCGGAGAAAGAATCTCCTGTCCCGCCAACAGCGAAGTGCGGCGCATGGCCTGATACTGTTCTGCACCGGCCTGTACCGCAGGGATACAGGCCGGAATTTCTGCCTGTTCCAGCACCGGAACCACCGCATCTCCCTGCAGGCGATACCCCAGGGTTGCGCCGCAGCACTCCGAGATCATCCGTTCCAAAAGAGGCTGCCCTGCCCAGTACCATAGTGGAGCCGGATTGCCGCCAAACAGAAAAGCTTTGGCCCGTTCCTGCGACAGATGCTCATGCAAACGCTTATCACAGGCAAGGTACAGCCCACGCAGCGGAAACCCGCACAATGTTTCTAACACCCGCTGGGTGGTTCCGCCGCTGCCGATGTCCACCAGAAACGAACCGCTGTCCAGTTGTTGGCGCAAATATCGCCGGACCAATGCGGCTTTGTACCGAATCGTCTCTCCGGCCGGTGTTTTTCCGAAAGCCACCACGGTCAGCAACAGTTCCTGCGTTTTCCGCGACAAGGGACGGGTCCGCAGATCCACCATGGTGTCCGGCGTGCAATCAGGGAGCTGCACCCCTGGCTCAAACCCGCAATACTCCAGCACCTGTGCCACCGTCAGCCGCTGGCGAGGCAGCGTATCGGCCAGAAGTGCCATATTTTCGGAATCCATCGGGCACTGAAGCAGTGCCGGACAAAGGCTGCGCCGGGACACCTTCAGGTAGCGCACCCGCTCATCTGCGGGATAATTTCTCTGGTAGGTCTTCCAAACCAGGTACATATCCCGGGCCAGAAACACCAGGTTGGCCTCAGGCTGCTGGGTTCTCTGCTTTCGCAGGAAGGCGGTGAATGCGCAGATCAACGGCCCGACGGTTTCAAACCCGGTTCTCTGCTCCGGTTCCACCAAACCCAGTCGATTGGCAAGAAACGCCTGATCTGCCTGCTGCTGCCAGGTTTCCGCCGGAACCGGATATCCGGTGGCAGGACGGGACGGCAGAATGAAGGCGCGGATGCCCGCCAGTGCGGCGCCCAGGCCGTCTGCGCGGCGGTTATCCCCAACAAAAAGAACCTCGCGGGCCCTCAGCCTGGTCTGC
This sequence comes from uncultured Gemmiger sp., assembly GCA_944382835.1. Taxonomy (GTDB): domain Bacteria; phylum Bacillota; class Clostridia; order Oscillospirales; family Ruminococcaceae; genus Gemmiger. The sequence goes on along the minus strand of CALWNP010000003.1, from coordinate 65,221 downwards.
TCCAGAAAAATGCGAAACAATCTTCCGCTACGTTTCTGGACGCCGTATTCCGAGGAAACAAACACCCCATCCAGAAAGTCATAGCCGCAGGCACAAAGCATTTTTTCTACCTGCTCTCTGGGCAGGTACATATCCGAAACGGCATAGACCCGTTTTCCCTGCTCATGCAAGGCACGCACCGCCTCAAACAGTTCAGGATTGGGCACAACGCAGTGCAGTTCCGCATCGCACTCTGCCTGTGCATCCATCCCCCGCAAGGGGGCTTGTGCATAAATATCTGCCAGAGTCACCTCGTTGGGAGAGGCAGCACGGGCCAACCGCTCCGCCTCTCTCCGGGCAGCGGCAAAACCGGTGGGTACTGCCCCAGTAGCTTCCATCCAGAGAAAAAGGTCTGTGGGATGTTTTACATCCCGCAGCAACAGGGTGTCGAAGACATCAAACCCCACCGCCTTGCAATGAGATGCCCGCCGTAGCAGGATCTCCTCAACGTGCTGCATGCCTTTTTCCTCCATGCTCAAAAGCGCTGTCTCTCCTCACAATCTGGGAATGGGTGGGAAATAATGTACCCCGGTCCAAAAGCTCTTCCAGATAATGCCAAGGCGAAAAAACTTACGGGGGCCCCGACCGGTCAATACCTGTACACTGTGCCATCCATCCTTGAACAGGAGCCACAGCCAGCCCTGTATCCCCTCCCGGCGGTACAAAACCACGTCGTTGCGGTAGAAATACCGGTATCTCGGCCATCGGTCCGGCACGTCGGTGGCGATGTTGACCACTGTGGGATTCTTCATGGCGTGCACCACCTGGCTGGCTGTCACCACATAGCAGGGCAGCTGCCGGGAAATGCGCCGGGTATACTCCCAATCATCTGACCAGATGAAAAAGTCTCCGATGGGCAATCCAAAACGGCGCACCGTTTCGGCCCGTAAAAAGAGCGAGACAAAGCTCGCCATCACTGCCGGCACCAACGGTATGCCAAACCCATCAATCTCCCGGTAAGGAGATTTTCGCTGTATATTCATCGGCTGGTCTTTTCCGTCCGGTGCCAACGCCCGGGAGGAAAGCCAGCCATATTCTCCCTTGCACCGGCCATCCGCTTCCAGCAAGGCATGCAGTGCTTCTGGCTGCGGCAGGGTATCATCATCCATCAGCCAGAGATACTCGTAACCGGCCTTGGCCGCAACGCGCAGGCCCCATTCAAATCCGCCGGCACCGCCCAGATTGCTGCCTGTATTGCGGTAGATCAGATTCGGCCATCCCAGCCCCTCCACCATTTCACGGGTGCCGTCGGTGCTGGCGTTGTCAATGACCCATAGATCCAGCGCCGCCCCCTGTTGATCCCGGAGGCATTGCAGACAGCGCTGCAGCAGATCTTTTCGATTATAGGTCACAACAACGGCCGCAATCTGATTCATCCTCAATCATCCTTTTTCGGGAAAAACTTTCTGCGCAGGAAAGCAGTGCCTTTGTGCAGCCAATGCTGACGCTCCATATACAGAACACTCAGTTCCTTGTAGGAGATGTTGTTGGTCATGAGCCAGGCATCCAGCAACCGTTCACTGACAAATCCAAAAACCCGCTTGTCGTTGGTGGAATAGTTGGAGATATCCAACTCCCGTTCCAATTCAAACAGGATATCAAACAGCCAGGTGCAGTAATGCTGAAGCAGTTCCCGCTTCATGATAAACATATTGAAGTGGTGTCCATGGGTTTTGGACATATACAGATCATAGGCCGGCAGATACTCGGGGCATTTGCGTTCAATGATGGAACGGGTCACCACCAGGTCCTGCTTGTGATGGGCATGAATGTACTGGGTATAGTTGGTCTCGATAAAATAGTGCCGCTCCTTGGGGAGCACCACATTGGTTTTGGCGAGGATCTGATTCAGTTCCTCATGATGGATCACCCGCTGTTTTTTGGGAACAAAGAGATTGCGGCGGCTGGCAAAATAACGGCGATAATGGACAATGCCGATATAATCCGATTTTAAATTTTTCCACGCCCAGTACAAACCGGTCAACTCGCAAAAGTTCCAGTTTTTTTCCGAGATGTTTTCCCCCGTGTCATCCCCCACATAACCGATATCGGGATGGATGGCATGCCCCATCTGCACCGGAAGGTACATCGGATCATCCGGAACCCAGTATGGCTTGTGCGTCGCTATGATGATGGTCGTTTCCAAAATCGTTACCCTGCCTATATTTCGTTTGCTTCCCGGCCTTGTAGACAAGAAATTTCCAAAGCCGACACCTTGCCCTCTTCGGCACACTTTACGGATTTTACATCATAAGTATACCGCTTTTTGGCGAGAAAACAAGTTACAGATCTATGAAACCATTCTCAGGGAGAGGATTTTACATATTCTGAGCGTCCTCTGCCTCCATTTTTTCCTGCTCCTCCGCCAGTTTTTCCCATTCGTCGTACAATTCCTGCTGGTGGAAGCGTGTATCATCCAGCTCGTCACACTTGTCCCGGAGCAGCAGATGATCCCGCAACACCTCGGGATCGTTGATTTCGTTTTCCAGCTCCACAATGTGTGCGCCCAGATCCTCAATTTCCTTCTCCACCGCCTTGAGCCGTGTACGGACCTCAGCGCGGCGACGGCGTTGTTCCTTGCCGTAGCCCTGCTTGGCAGGCTTCTCTTCGCTGTGAACCGGCTCGGTGCCGGGTTTGCTGCGGTCCCGCAGCGCGGCAAAGTCCCGGTAAAAGACTGCCTTTCCATTTTCCAGATACAGGATGGGACAGCCCAGCGTCTGCATCAGGTAGCGATCATGGGTCACCAGCAGCAATGTTCCGGTATAGGCAGACAATGCTTCGGTCAGACTTTCCCGCATATAAATGTCCAGATGGTTGGTGGGCTCGTCCAGGAACATCAGGTTGGGCCGTTCCAGCGCCAGTTCGGAGAAGCGGAGCCGGGCAAGCTCGCCGCCGGAAAGGGTGGCACAGTCCTTGAAAACCTCTTCCCCACGGAAGCCGAATTTGGCCAGATGGCTGCGCACCTCCAGCTCGGTAAAGCGGGGATACTGGTTCCAGATGGCATCCACCACCCGTCCCGCACGGCGGACCTGCTGCTGCACAAAGATGCCCACCTTGGCGCCGCCACCAAGCCGTACCATGCCGCTGGATGGCCGGCGCTTGCCGTCCAACACCTGCAGCAAGGTGGATTTGCCGGTGCCGTTGGGTCCGGCAATGACCAGCTTGTCGCCCCGATGCACCACGTAATCCAGGTTTTCCAGCAAGGTGCGCTCCCCCACCCGGATGCTCAGATTTTTCATTGTGACCAGCTCGTCATAGGGCTCGATGTCATATTCAAACCGGAATTTCAGCACCTGGGCATCGGCCCGGGGCGCCTCGGTAATTTCCATCTTTTCCAGCTGTTTGCGGCGGCTCTGGGCCATCTTGGTGGTGGATGCCCGCACCAGGTTGCGGTCAATATAATCCTGCAATTTGGCTGCCTTTTCCACATCCTGGTCATGCTGTTTCTGCTGACGCTCATCGGCAGCCTGCCGCTGCGGCAGATATGCCGAATAGTTGCCCTTGTAGGTGTAGATGGTCTTGCCCGAAAGTTCCCAAATTCTGGTACACACCGCATCCAGGAAATACCGGTCATGGCTGACCACCAGCACTGCGCCCCGGTAGGTCTTGAGATAGGACTCCAGCCACTCCATCGTTTCCAGGTCCAGATGGTTGGTGGGCTCGTCGAGAATCAGAATATCGGGGCGTTCCAGAAGCAGCCGCGCCAGACGCAGGCGGGTCTGTTCCCCGCCCGATAGCACCCCGGCACGTTTTTTCCAGGTATCAGCCGGAAATCCCATACCGTTGAGGACCTTTTTGATCTGAGTATCCATGTTATAGGCATCCATGGCATCAATCACTGCGTTGCAATGGTTGATCTGCTCGGTGATCGCGGGATCGTCCTGCTTTTTGGCCAGTTCCTTTTGCAGCGTTTCCATCTGTGCCATGGCATCCAGGGCGGGCTGGAAGGCCAGACGCATGGTCTCGTAGATATCCTTGTCGGGGTCCAGGTGTCCCGTCTGCTCCAGGTACCCGCAGGTCACCCCCGAGGCAAAGGCAGCGTCACCGCTGTCAGGCAGGCTCTCTCCACAGAGCAGGCGCAGTAAAGTGGTTTTTCCGGTCCCGTTGGCGCCCACAATACCAATGCGGTCTCCTCGCTCCACACTGGCGTTGACGTCTTTCAGTACCTCGTGCTCGCCAAAGCTTTTGCCGAGGTTTTGCAGTTCAATCAGCATATCCTTAACACCTTTTTCGTTTTGTCAAAAGGATGCCGCTGCCAGGAAACCAGCAGCGGCATTCCACCCGGGCTGGCAGGCAGCCCGGTCTTACAGATCGTTTTGATGGCGGCGATTGCGCACGCCGATATTTTCCAACTCTTCCGGTTCCATCACAATGCGGTACAATTCCTCATAGGAATGGATGGTGTACTTGGGTTGGATTTCCGTCTTGTTTTCGGCACCGGTGAAATTGACCCAGCAGGTATCCAGGCCGGCATTTTTGCCACCCTTGATGTCCGCCAGAAGGTCGTCCCCCACCATCAGGACCCGGCTGCGATTGTCAATGCCCAGATCCTTCAGAACCATATCATAGAGTTTGGCCGAGGGTTTGGCCGCCCCCATCTTTTCCGAAATATAGATGCCGTCCATGAATTGATCGATACCGGAAGCGGCAATCCGGGCCTGCTGCACCTTGGTAGCACCGTTGGAGACGGTGGCCAGGGTTGCCACCTCGCTGATCTCCTCCAGGAAATTCAATGCACCGGGGATCAGATCCGCATGGGTGGAGAGCTGATCCTCGTAATAATCATTCATCTCCCGGGATTTGCCATTGTCCGGCAATCCCAACGCCTGAAGGAAGCGGGCAAACCGAATGGAAAACAGTTTGTTCTTGCTCAGCTGCCCTTTGGCTAGACTGTCCCACAGCTGGCGGTTGATCTGATGGTAGGTATCCAGCACCGCCGCGTCGCAGGGCAATTCGTAATGCTCCAGGGTTTCGGTCAGTGCCTGCCGTTCCGCAGCATCAAAGTCCAGCAGGGTATTGTCGATGTCCAATAACAAACAAGTATAAATCGCCATTTTTACTCCTGTCCCTCTGTCTGGGGCGATTGGGTCCGGGGAGCCTCGTCCCAATTGAAATCATAGTTTTCCACCGTACCGTCGGTCACGTCATCCTGTCCGTTGTCAGGGACAAATCCCTTCTCACAGTCATAGAAAAACATTTCCAGCACCTCCCATTCCAGGGTATGCCCCTTGGAAGAAGGAGGTTCCGCTCACAGCTGAATATCGGTGCTGCCCGACACCGGTGTGGGCGTTGGGGTGGGTGCGGGGGTGGTGGCCGGTGCCGGCGTACTCTGGGCGGATGCCTCTGTTACCACAAGGTTAAACTGCGCTTCTCCGCCGTTGTTCTTGGCGCGGATGGTGTAGGTTCCCACGCTCTGGGCCGTAAACTGTACCTGGCTGCCCGTGGCACTCCATCCCGGCTGCTGATCGCAGGACCAGACGATGTCACCGACAATGTTTTCCCCGCTGGCGCTCAGGGTTGCGCTGTTGCCCACCTGCATGCTGGAGGGTCCTACAATGTTCAGCGTCGCTGTAACTGCATTGACTGTCACAGTTGCCGTCACCGATTGATAGGTGCCATTGATCTCGATGCCAGCTTTGAGGGTATAGGTACCCGCCGCGGAGGGTGTGAAGGTGAAGGAGCCAGCAGTCGCTTCCAGCTCATTATTGACCGCCCACTGGACGCCGCTGTTGTCGTAGTCTTTGCCCCCCAGTTTGACGGTAGCATTGTAGGTAATGCTGTCACCGGCATTGATGGTGGCATCTCCCTGATCCAAGGTGAGCTCTACACGGGCATCGTTGAACATGGCGGTGACCGAAAGATCCTGGGTAACAATATCATACCGCTCCGCCGTGGTGACATTGTCGCTCCATTTGTAGAAGGCGTATCCGTCTGCCGCCACTGCGGTCACCGAAACAGTGGTGCGGTCCCCGGTTTCAAACTCAATCTTGGTTACCCCGGACTGACCGTTGCCAGTGAGGGTGCCTTTGCCTTCTTCCACCTGATAGGTCACTGTATGGTTGTTGGGCGTAGCAGTGGGTGTGGGGCTGGCCTGGGTCGAAGCCTGGGCAGTCCGCTTGGGAACGTTGTCGGTATCCGGCCGGCGGTCCTCGGTCTCATAGCTGTGGGTCTTGAAATAGTCCAGCAGGGTGTTGACACCCGCGCCGCTGAACCCCTTTCCGTTGCTGTTGAGGTAAGCATCCTCCGCATAGCCCGACTGTTCTTTGAGGACCTCGGCGCTGTTGAGGAATTTATAGCCTGCATCGTTGCACATCACCGCCAGCGCCTGGTTGAACTGGTCAATCAGAAGCTGGGTCTTGGCGGCATTGTCCGATGTTTCGGCCACCGGTGGGATACTGTTCACAATGATGTCGCAGTAAGGGTAAGCCGAGTTGATTGCCCCCAGGAATTGTTTGTAATCCTGCACAAAAGAATCAGCGGTGTAGGTTCCGCCCAGGTCATTGCTGCCCAGGGTCACCACCACCCGGCGGGGTTTCATCATGGCCAGTGCCTGGGCCACAGTATAGGCCGTGCCGTCGCCCTCAAAATAGACACAGCCCTGGCGCAGCACATTGGACAGGGAAAGACCTTCCCCGCCCGCAAACTGATCGAAGGTAATCTGGTTGCTGCTCTGGATGCTCTGGGTGAACTGATCCCCCACAAACACCGTCGAGGAGAGATAGTCTGCTCCGGCATCGCTGGTCTTGGTGAGCACCGCCCCCAAGGTGGTATCTACCGGGTACAAAGACGGATCATAGTCTCCTTCCTTGGTGCCCAGGTGCAGCTTGCCAGGCAATATCCATGCCAGGACACAGGTGATAATGATGGCCAGCAGGCAACACAACAAGACCACACAGGCCTTGCGCTGCTTGGGGCTGAAAGAGGCTCTGGAACGATTGGGGCTCATTGCTCGTATGGTACCTCCGTTATCGGTCTAAGATGTAATGGGTCAGTGTGGGGCAGTCCTTTGCCAGCAGGACCGGATGGAAGGGTTCCAGCTCGGAAAGGCTTCCATAGCCGTACAGAACCGCCGCAGCAGGCAGACCGCAGTCCTGCGCTCCCTGCAGATCATCCCGGCGATCTCCCACCATCAGAATCCGTTTTCCCTGCAAACGCGGGTCCTGCAGCACCTGCCGGATCACCGCGGTTTTGGTATCCACGCTGTTGTCCATGCTGGCACCGCCAAGAATGGTAAAGTAGGATGCCACCTTTTGTTCGGTCAAAATGCTTCGGGCAACCTCCACCGGCTTGCAGGTGGCCGTGGCCAGAAAGATCCCGGCATCATGCAGGGTTTTCAGCATCTGCTCCACCCCGTCAAACAGCTGGCAAACATGAATGCCGTCCTTGGCGTAGCGATCACGGTAAATGCTTACCGCCCGCTCCACATCTTCCTCGCGGGAAAAATGCTGGGCAAAGCTCCAACGCAGCGGTGGTCCCAGATAGGCAGAAAGATCAATGGGATCGGGGTCAACCCCCATCTCCCGGAAAGTCTGGCGAAAGGTCTTCCAGATCCCCGGCTGAGAATGGAGGATGGTTCCATCCACATCAAAGAGAACTGCGTCATATCTTGCCATCGTTTAACCTCCCGGTTTCCCCTTTTCCGACCTTTTTCCGGTATTTGGGCAGGGCATTGCAGATTATTATACCATAGTTTCCTGCGTTTGAAAATCACTTTACAAAAATTTGCGCTGTTCCATCACACTTTCCTCCGGGCTCTATAAACGAGCCAAGATACTTTGACAAAACCGGGGCCTTGGACCAACCGTCCAAAGCCCCGGGCAAGAGCATGATTCAGGAAAGCAGCATCCGGTCGTTGGCATCGCCGCCCACCTGCTCAAAGCGGGCCAGCAGATCCGAAACCTGCAGCGCAGCCTTTTCTTCGCCGCGCACATCGTAGATGATCCGGCCTTCATACATCATCACCAACCGGTTTCCATACCGGATGGCATCCCGCATGTTGTGGGTGATCATCAGGGTAGTCAGATGGTTTTCATGGACAATCCGGTCGGAAAGCTCCAGCACCTTGGCCGCTGTCTTGGGGTCCAGCGCCGCCGTGTGCTCGTCCAGCAAAAGCAGCTTAGGCTTTTTCAGGGTCGCCATCAGCAGAGTGATGGCCTGGCGCTGACCGCCGGACAGCAGCCCCACCTTGCTGGTCATCCGATTTTCCAGCCCCAGATCCAAAGACTTGAGCATCTCGCGGTATTCTTCCCGCTCCTTGTGGGTGATGCCGCTGCGCAGCGTCCGGGTTTTACCACGACGTGCGGCCAGGGCCAGATTTTCGTCGATGCCCAGCGTGGCTGCAGTGCCCATCATCGGGTCCTGGAACACCCGGCCAATGTACTGGGCGCGTTTGTGCTCCGGAAGACGGGTGATATCTTTGCCATCAATAAGAATCCGTCCCATATCAATGGGCCAGACCCCCGCCACCGCATTGAGCATGGTGGACTTGCCAGCGCCATTGCCGCCGATGACGGTGACAAAATCGCCATCCTCCAGAGTGAGGTTCAAACCATTCAGTGCCACTTTCTCGTTGACTGTGCCGGCATTGAAGGTCTTGCAGATATTTTTCAGTTCAAGCATCTTGCTTTCCTCCCTTTTTCACGGCAGGCCGGCTGAAATATTTTCCCTTCCAATACGGAATTGCCAGGAAAATTGCCACCACAACAGCGCTGAGCAGCTTCAGGAGGTCGGTGTCAATCTTGAGCCAGATGCAGACCTGCATCACGATATAATAAATGATGCTGCCCACCGCAACGCTGAGCAGTTTCAGGGCAAAATTGTGGAAGATCTTGCTGAAGACCGCCTCACCGATAACCACAGCAGCCAGGCCGATCACGATGGCACCGCGACCCATGGATACATCCGCAAAGCCCTGATACTGGGAAAGCAGCGCACCCGAGAAGGCCACCAGACCATTGGAGAGCATCAGGCCAAAAACGGTGGTCAGGCTGGTGTTGATGCCCTGGGCCCGGGCCATATGTCCGTTGCAACCGGTGGCGCGCACGCCGCAGCCAAACTCGGTGCCAAAGAACCAGTACAGCACACCGATGAGCAGCGCCACAATGACGGCCACATCCAGGATGGTGTTTTGCCAGAAAGGCACATCCTTGATGTAGCGCAGCGAAACCAACAGATCATACTTATCCACATTGATGGCCTGGTTGGCTTTGCCCATCAATTTCAGGTTGACCGAATACAGCGACAGCTGGGTCAAAATACCGGCAAGGATCACCGGTATTCCCATAAAGGTGTGGAAGAAACCGGTGGCGAATCCAGCCAGCAAACCGGCCACAAAAGCCAGAATCATCGAGACCCAGACATTCAGCCCGCCCAGCATGCACATGATGCAGACGGCGCCGCCCAAACCCAATGTACCATCCACCGTCAGATCGGCCACATCCAGCACACGGTAGGTAATGTAGACGCCAATGGCCATAATGGCCCAGATCATCCCTTGCGCGAGTGCGCCGGGCATGGCGTTGAACAAAGATGCGATGTTCAAGGAGACCCCTCACTTCATTTAGATATAGTCTATTAAATTATAACAAAAAATCGCGGACATGGGAAGACCTGCCCGCGATTTTTTTCAGCTGTTCGTTTTATTCGGGGATGGCAACGTAGTCATCGGGAACGGTGATGCCAAGAGCTTCGCAGATGGTGGGATTGTATTCCTTGGTGAATTCAGGTGCGTATTCAATGGGCATGGTGGAGATATCCGACTCACCAGTCAGGATCTTGACTGCCATCTTACCGGTAGCAACGCCCAGATCATAGTAGCTGATGGAGAGGGTGGCCACACCGCAGCCCTTGCAGATGCCTTCCTCGCCTGCCACCACCGGGACACCGGCGGGCTGGCAGATGTTGTTGATGATCTCGGTGTTGTTGGCTGCCGTGTTATCGGTGGGAATGTAAATCACATCGCTGGCGCCCGCCGCGCTGGTGCAGACAGTGGCCAGATCGTTGGAATCGCTGAAGGCGTAATCCTCACAGGTATATCCCATATCCTCCAGGTAACCGCGAACGGTGTCCACCTGATACTGGCTGTTGGCCTCGGCGCTGCAGTACAGCAGACCGACGGTCTTGGCGTCCGGGAACAGATCCTTCACCATCTGGGCCTGCTGATCCAGCGGGGCCAGATCACTGGTGCCGGAGATATTGCCGCCGACCGTACCAGAGAAATCGTCGATGCCCAGCGCCACGCCGTACTCGGTCACCGAAGTGCCCAGAACCGGGATGGTGTTGGTGCCGGCCTGCGCCGCCTGCAAAGCGGCTGTGGCATTGGCCAGGATCAGATCCACGTCATTGGAGACAAAACTGTTGATGATGGTGCTGCAGGTGTTGGAATCTCCCTGTGCATTCTGCTCATCAAAGGTCACCGAATCGCCCAGCGCCTCGGTGACAGCATCCTTGAAGCCCTGGGTAGCGGCATCCAGGGCATCGTGCTGCATCAGCTGGCAGATGCCAATGGTGTAGCTAGTCGCGGCAGCATCGGTGGATTCCGACGCTGCGCTGGTTTCACTGGAAGCGGCCTCAGTGCTTTCGGCGGCGCTGGAAGTGCTCTCGGCAGAAGAGCTGCTCGCCGTTTCGGTGGCGCCGCAAGCTGCCAGGGATACCGCCAGACATGCGGCGGTCAAAAGAGATACAGCTTTTTTCATGGTAAAAACTCCTTCTTATCCAATCCCGCAAAAGCATCCTGAAAAAGTATATTTCGCAGGGCGTCCTTCTCTTTTGCGGTTTAATGCTTTAAAGTATAGCATGCTCTTGGGCCTCCGGCAAGGCCCAGATTGTATAAAATGTGGTTTAATTTTTTTGCCATATTTATCAGTTTTCACAATTTCGCTTATATTTTTGGCTGTATTGCACAAAAATTAACATTTTATTTTTTCCACCTGCGCACGTCTCATACAAAAAGGAGCATCCCACCCAACGGCAGGATGCTCTTTGTAATTTTTGGTTTTTGACAGAAATCAACCGAAGTGTGCCGCCTCGGCGCGGCCGATCAAATCGATGAATCCCGCATTGGTTGCGGCGCCGCGCAGTCCCTTGACCAGGGCCGGATCCGACAACAGATTGACAATGCGCGCCAATACTTGCAGATACAGGCTTTGCTGATCGGGGGGAACGGCCACCAGGAAGATCAAATCCACCGGTTTGCCATCGGCGGCCCCCCAGTCAATGCCCTGTTTCAGCCCCAGGGCTGCAATGCCCGGCGCTGCCACCCCTGCATTGCAGGCGTGGGGCAATGCCAGACCATCCCCGATGGCCGTGGTGCCGCCCAGACGTTCCCGCTCGCAGACCGCCTTATAGTAGGCCGTACCGTTGGTAATTACGCCGCCGTTTTCCTGCAGCTCCACAAGGATTTCCAACGCATCGTTCAGGTCATTGACGTTGGCATGCAGCAAGACGCTGTCCCGCTTGAACAGTTTGCTCACCCGCATGGGCTCACCCACCTTTCTTATCAGGTGTTGGTCATCTTGTTGATCAGCTTATACAGGTATTCTCCCACTGCGCCCTCGCTGCAGCTGCAGATGGTCACCTCGTCAGCATTGGCCTTGACCTCGGAAGGTGCATTGGCCACTGCCACCGAATATCCGGCCGTCTTCATGATTTCCAGGTCGTTGTAATAATCTCCGATGACAATGGTCTTTTGCAGAGGTTCCCCGATCAGGGTGCACAGATCCCGCAACCCGGATGCCTTGCCCACACCGGCCGGCATGATCTCGAGATAGATGCTGTTGGTGGCCAGGAAATAGTTTTCCCGTCCGTAATACCGGGTCTTGGCATACTGGCCCAGTTTGCGGATGGTTTCGGGGTCCGAGGCAAAAACAACCTTGACCCAACCATCCGGAACGCACTCCAGCGGGCAGGCCACACTGGACAGGTGCTCATCCACCTGGTGCGCGTGGGTATAAGGGTTGGCATGGATCACATACATCTCCCCTGCCCCGGCCATCACCTCCACGCCGACCTTGGGAAATTTTTTGAGAATGTCAGCGATGGCATTGCTGGCCTGCTCCTGGTCCAAAGCGGCCTGACGCAGGACCTTTTCCTGGGAAAAGTCATACAGCAGCGACCCGTTGCAGGTAATGGCCGGAAGAGACAGTTCGATATCCCCCAGCGCTGCCCGGACGGATTCCGGCGGGCGGCCTGTAGCAACGGTAAACCGCCCTCCCAGCTGGATGAACAGTTTGATAACGGTGCGGTTGCAGGCAGGCATCCCCTCCTTTGCGGTCAGGAGAGTGTTATCCATGTCGCAAAACACCAGATAATCCCGCAGGCTTTGTTTCATTTGCGAAATTCCTTTCTGAGCCGAGCCAGATATTCTGCAAAATAAGGCGGCAGTTCGCTGTCAAAAAACATAGATTTTCCGGTAGCCGGATGCACAAAACCAAGTTCCTTGGCGTGCAGGCACTGCCCCTGCAGTGCTTTGATGCAGTTGCGGGGGCCATACACCGGATCGCCGGCCAAAGGATGCCCGATGGAGGCCATATGAACCCGGATCTGATGCGTCCGTCCCGTTTTCAGCCGACAGGCAATATAGGTAAAATTTCCAAACCGCTCCAGAACCTGCCATCCGGTATAGGCATATTTGGAGTTGGTCTGGGTTACCGCCATCTTTTTACGGTCCCTGGGATCCCGCCCGATGGGCGCCTCCACAAATCCCTCATCCTGTTTGAGATTGCCATACACCACCGCATGGTACACCCGATGGATGGAATGAACACTCATCTGTTCGCTGAGGGACTGATGGGTGGCATCATCCTTGGCCACCACCAGAAGTCCGCTGGTGTCCTTGTCAATCCGGTGGACAATTCCAGGGCGGATAGCCCCTCCGATGCCGGACAGACTGCCGGCACAATGGTATAGCAAGGCATTGACCAATGTCCCATCCGGATTGCCGGGAGCCGGGTGCACCACCATTCCTTTGGGTTTGTTGACCACCAGAAGATAGGGGTCCTCGTAGACAATGTCCAGTGGGATATTCTGAGGTTGAGCCTCGATGGGCTGCGGATCCGGCAGATGAAGCAAGATGGCATCCCCCGCCCGGACCTTTTCTTTCTTGTTGACCGGGCGATCATTGCAAAGGACCAACCCCTGCTCCATCAATCCCTGAAGTGCATTGCGGGAGAGGTCCTCGCAACAGTCGGCCAGCCAGCGGTCCAGCCGCTGACCTTCCCCCTCGGGCGGCACGGTAAATTCACGTGTCTGCATTGTTCTGCTCCGGTGAAAGTTTTTCCTGGGTGGATTGGCCCTTGCTGTCCCGGTACAACTCCAACAGCACTAGCAGGATCAGCAGTCCCACCCCCACGCAGACACAGATATCCGCGAAATTGAAAACCGCAAACCGCATGAAAAGCAGATTGAAATAATCCACCACGACCCCGTTCAGGACACGGTCGATGAGATTGCCGATGCCGCCGCCAGCTACCAGAATCCAGGCCAGCCGCTCCAGCCGCCCCATCCGGCGCACCAGCAGCATCACCAGCACAGCCACCAGCACAACACCGGTGACCGCAATGAGCAGCCAACGCTTTCCGCTGAGCATGGAAAAGGCCATGCCATCGTTGAGGACGTAATGCAGCTCAATGACCCTGGGGATGAGCGGCATGGACTGCACCGGCATCAGCACAGCGTTGGCCCAGCCCTTGATCAGCTGATCAACCCCGGCCAGCACGGCAACGCATACCCAGGACAGAATGCCATACAACATGGAAAACAAACCTCCATGATTTGATAAAAAAGCAGCGGTGCTTTTTCGTAATCCAAAAGCACCGCTGAAATTGCCGCATTAAGCCTTAGCCGCGGCATCGAAGCACAATCAAGCCAGAACAGCAGCGCAGCGCGGGCACAGCCCAGCCTCATTGACGGCAGTATCATACTTCCAGCAGCGCAGGCACTTGGCACCGGCCGCATGGCAGGCACTGACACCCAGACCTTCCACCAGGCCCTTGACGCCGCCTTCGCCTTTTTCCAGGTTAACCTGGGAGACGATCATCAGGTCGGCCAGCTCATCCATCGGGATGCCGTTGAGGAAGTCATACATCTCATCATTGCAGTACAGGGTGACAGCCGCTTCCAGAGAAGAACCGATGGTCTTATCGGCACGGGCCTGTTCCAGAACCTTCTTCACATCGTCGCGCACCGCCATAATACGGTCCCACTTGGCCTGGAAAGCTTCATCGGCTACCGCTTTGGCCTCCGGCATCCGCTCAAAGACCACATAGTCCTTCATGCCCTCAGTCTTGGGGATATAGCTCCAGATTTCCTGGCTGGTGAAGCAGAGGATGGGCGCCAGCAGCTTGGTGAAGTCCACCAGAATCTGATAGAGGGTGGTCTGTGCACAGCGGCGGGCGTGGTCATCTGCACAATAGAGGCGGTCCTTGATCACGTCCATATAGAAGTTGGACATGTCAATGACGCAGAAGTTGTAAAGTGCATGATAGGCACGGGAGAAGTCGTAGCTGTCATAAGCTTCCCGCATGGTGGCGGTCAGGGCATTGGTGGCCTGCAGCGCCCAGCGGTCGATCTCGAACAGCTGATCCTCGGGAACCATGTTGGTCTTGGGGTCAAAATCGCTGATATTGCCCAGCATGAAACGGGCGGTGTTGCGCATCTTGCGGTATGCCTCAGAGAGCTGGCGGAAGATTTCCTTACCGGCGCGCACATCCACGGTGTAGTCGCTGGACGCCACCCAAAGACGGATGATATCAGCGCCATAATCCCGGATGATCTCGGAGGGCTCCATGCCGTTGCCGGCAGACTTGTGCATCTGCTTGCCCTGGGCGTCCACCACCCAGCCGTGGCAGAGAACACCCTTGTAAGGCGCAATGCCCTGGGTGGCCACGCAGGTCAGCAGGCTGGACTGGAACCAGCCACGGAACTGATCGGCGCCCTCCATGTAGAGGTCCACCGGCCAGGAGAGTTCAGGACGCTCGCGGCAGACAGCGCTCCAGGTGGAGCCGGAGTCGAACCAGACGTCCATGATATCGGAATCCTTTTCCCAATCGGAGGCACCGCACTCGCAGACCTCGGTCTTGGGCAGGATCTCATTGGCCTCATACTTGTACCAGGCATCGCTGCCCTCTTTGCGGAACAGATCCGAAACCGCCTTGATGGAGGTGTCGGTGATGTGGTACTTGCCGCACTTCTTGCAGTAGAACACCGGGATGGGCACGCCCCAGACACGCTGACGGCTGATGCACCAGTCGTTGCGGTCGTGGACCATGCCGTGCATCCGATCGTGGCCCCAGGCCGGCTGCCATTTCACCTCATCGATGGCCTTGTAGACCTGATCCTTGAACTGCTCGATGGAGCAGAACCACTGCTCGGTGGCGCGGAAGATGATGGGGTTGTGGCAGCGCCAGCAATGGGGATACTGGTGGGTGATGTGCTGCACGCCCATCAGATGGCCGGTCTCCTTGATGTGCTGGAGAATGACCTTGTTGGCGTCCCAGACTTTCAGGCCGGCAAACTCCTTGCCGGCTTCCTCGGTGAGATAACCGCCGTCGTCCACCGGCACCACAATGGGCAGCTGAGGATAGTGCTGGACACAGACTTCAAAGTCCTCGACACCGTGACCAGGCGCGGTGTGGACGCAGCCGGTGCCGCCTTCCAGAGTGACATGATCGCCCAGGATGATCAGACCGGTGCGGTCCAGGAAGGGATGCTGGTACTCTAGCATCTCCAGCTCAGAGCCCAGGATGTGGGGTTCGAGGACGGTGTAGTCCTCGACGTGGCAGGCTTCCATGGTGGACTTGACCAGCTCGGCCGCCATCAGATGGTAGTCCTCGCCAATCTTAACAAAGACGTATTCCAGGTTGGGATTCAGGCAGGTGGCCACGTTGGCGGGCAGGGTCCAGGTGGTGGTGGTCCAGATCATGACCCAGGCCCTTTCCAGAGGAATGCCATACTTGGCCAGAACGCCCTTGGGGTCGCCGGTCAGCTTGAAGCGGACGTAGATGGAGTCGCACTCATCCTCGGCATACTCGATCTCCGCCTCGGCCAGCGCGGTGCGATCTTCGGGGCACCAGTATACAGCCTTCATGCCCTTGTAGATATAGCCCTTCTTGGCCATCTCACCAAAGATCTCCACCTGGCGGGCCTCAAACTCCGGGCGCAGAGTCAGGTAGGGGTTGTCGAAGTCGCCCTGCACACCCAGACGTTTGAACTGTTCGTTCATCACATCAATGTGCTCGGTGGCAAACTCGCGGCAGATGCGGCGCAGTTCCAGCTTGGAAATGCCGGACTTTTTGTCCCCCAGGGAGCCCAATGCCTTGAGCTCGATGGGCAGACCATGGGTATCATAGCCGGGCACATAGGGGGCGCAGTAGCCCTCCATGTTCTTGCTACGGATGATGATATCCTTGATAATCTTATTCAAAGCAGTGCCCATATGGATGCTGCCGTTGGCATACGGCGGGCCGTCATGCAGGATGAAGCGGGGATGACCCTCATTGTTGCGGATCATCTGCTCGTAGACATGGTTCTTCTCCCAGTCTTCCAGCATTTTGGGTTCCTTTTTGGGCAAGCCGGCCCGCATTTCGAAGGGGGTCGACATCTTATGAATGGTGTCGTTGTAATTCTGCGCCAAAATTTCCTACTCTCCTCTATTAAAAGAAATCAAAATCATCCGCAGCAAATGCTGCAGAGTTTCGCATCGTCAGGACAGCGATCAGCTGTCAAAATCTACGCCGGAAAAGGAATCCAGCGATGCCGGCAGATCCTCGGCCGGCTGGGCCGGCTGGGCCTTCTTCCGGGTTGTCCGGGATTTGGAGCTGCTGCGGCTCCGGGTTGTCTTCTTGGGGGCTGGTGCCGGGGCAGGTTCATCGTATAAACCGGCACCGGGCTGGAAGGGACTGGACAGATCATTGTCCTGCCGCAGATCCTGGGGCTCGTCCGGTTTGGGGGCGATGGCAAACTCCACCGTATCCACCTTTTCTTCTTCCGGTTCCGCAACCGCAGCCGGCTCAGGCTGCGGCTCCTCATAGAACTCCTGTTTCGCAAAGCCCGGCTCCGGCTGGGCCGGTGCAGGGGCCTCATAGGCTGCGGGTTCCGGCGTCGGCTCCGGTTCGGGTTGGGCAGCGGGCTTCTGGGTGGAGGTGGTTTGCTGTTCGCCGCTTTCGGGATACTCGGGAATCTTGCTCAGAATCTCGATGTGCTTGCGATACATTTCCAGCAATGACTTCTTGAAGCTGTCCGCTTCCCGTTTCAGGGTGGTCACTTCCTGTTTGGCCAGCTCCACCTCGTCCCGGGCATGCTGCTCCCGGTCTTCCGCCTTGATGTTGGCCGAACGGATGATCTCAGCCGCCTTCTGTTTGGCTTCCTTGATCACGTTTTCTCCCAGACGCTGGGCGTTGATCATGGTGGTGCGCAAGGTATCCTCTTCGGCGCGGTACTGGTCAATGCGCTGGGCAAGGACCACCAGCTTTTTCTGCAGGTCGTCGTTGTCTGCGGCCAGTGCATCCATGCTGTCCGCCACCTGTTTGAGATAATCGTCCACATCGTCGCAGCGATAGCCACGCATGGCGCGTTCAAAGGTAACGCGGCGGACATCCTCCGAAGCAATCATCCACTATTCCTCCTGTTTCGGGCCTGGCCCAGAATTGGCTGGGAATCGCGCAGGAAGGTAACAGTCCCCCCACGCGGTCAATATTGAAAAAAGGAAATAAAAATCCGCCCTTTTTTGCTGGTACCGCCCACAGCCTGCAAACGGTACCGGCCCACACCCCGTACGGTAAAGAGATCCTTCTCATACACCGGCTCATGGGCAGCATGCAATGGGAGATGGTTGATCTCCACACGGCCGCCGGCAATGGCCTGTGCAGCCACCGCCCGGGAGGTGTGCATCATTGCCGCCAAAACGCTGTCCGCACGTAAGGATGGTACTGTTGCCTCTCGTAAGGTCCGCTCTGGCCCCTGCAGAACACTTTCCGGTACGGCATCGCACACTGCCGTTTCCACCGGGAACCGTCCCACACTGACCAGATTGGCAACAAGGAAATCCGCCTTGTTGTCCAGTACCATAGCATACACCACATGGTCCTGGGCTGCAAGCAGATCTCCCACACAGGTTCGCTCCAACCCAAGTCCCAGAATGGCCCCGAGATAATCCCGATGTCCGGGCTCCTGAGCGCCGGCCTCCACACGGGCTGCAATGCGCAGTGCCGTCACTGGCTGTTCCTGCCAAGCATCCGGCGGCTCAATGCAAAGGACCTTGCGCTCGGCATCCGGCCAGCCACCCCAGAAGTGTGCACACTGACATCCGGCGCGGTTGACCCCCGCCAAAGCCAGCATCTGCTCCCGGTCGGACAAAAAGCCGGAATAGCGCGGGATTCCCCGCGCCATGGCGGTCTGACAAAGCTCCTCTGCCCGGCGCACCAGGCGGCGTTCTTCCTCATTTTGCGGCGGGACATAGCCCCGGACGGCATGCGGATCAGAAGAAGACACCATTGTTTTCCAGTTCATCAATCAGATCCCCCATAATATCCACGTTATAGGGAGTAATGATGAAGGTGCTGGTGGCCACGCGCTTGATCTGGCCGTTGTTGGCATAGGCCACACCGGACAAAAAGTCGATCAGCCGGCGGGAGACCTCCTTGTTGGTGGACTCGAGATTCAAAACGACGGTGCGTTTTGCGTTGAGCTGATCGGCGATGGTGGAAGCGTCGTCAAAGCGCTCCGGCTTGACCAGCACAACCTGAAGCTGGGTAGTCGCGTTGATGTTGACTACCTTGTTGTGCTGTTTGGTCGCCTCAGCCTGCGCGGCATATGTATCAGGCGCCGCTGCACCGCCCTGGTTTCCAGCGAAAACATCGTCCTCGGTATCATCCAGGTAGGCGTCGCCTTCGGCGTCCTGGTTGATGCCAAGCACACCTTTCAAATTATCAAAAACGGACATGGTTGTCTCTCCTTATACTAAACTCTCACAAAGAGATACATCGCCGCCGTTGGGCAAATCAAACATTGCAGCGATATACATTAGACATTATCGCTTTTTTTTGTAAGATTGTCAATACAAAACCGGCTACAACAGCTTGCCGTCCTGCAAATTTGACCCTTCCACGATCACTTCGTCATACAGCCGCAGTTCGTTGTCAGTGCCCACAGCGCCGTTCTCCGGCACAAGAATATAGTTGTCATTTTCGTAGAGAACCTGGATCTTGCGGAAGCGCTGGATGTTGCCGTACTTGACATAGACACCATATTCACCGTTGACGATATGGAGTGCATTGCGGTCCACCCGGATGCCGGTGTAGGTTTTCAGATCCACCTGCGCCTCTTCCATTCCCAACCGGAGGACATCGGCGTTGATGCTCTGGCATTCCAGAACCACCTTGGCCACCCCGTTTTCCTCGTCGACCGTCACCTCCGAAACGGTGGCCGACAAAGGGGTGTTTTCCTTACCGGGGACGCTGATCTTGACGGTGTTCAGCCCATCAAACCGGGCAGCCGTGGCCAGATCACAGGTAGCATAGAACTTCCAGCTGAATCCCGTGATGATCCGCCCCACCAGCCCGACATCGGCCTCGGGGATTCCCTCCGCGAGCATCTGCTGCAAAGCGGTGGGAGTGGCATCGCTCAAAGCCTGGGCATCGGTTTGCAAAAAGGGAGTCAGCGACGCCGAGATGAAATAACCGTTGGTCTGGGCCGTGATGGTCTCCAATGCCCCCAGCTGAGACTGGACCGTTTCCCGCTCGGATTGCAGCTCCGCGATGGTGGACTCAAAGCCCCCCACCTGGCCGGTGCTGATCTGAAGCCGGTTCTGGGCCAGCAAAAAGGCGTCTTCGGCGTTGGAGAGATCGCTGTACGAAGCGTTTTCCAGAATGTCCAGCAGATCATAGAGGGATTGCCGGGTTTCGGTGGTCAACACCGTCAGATCACTGCCCGCCGAGTTTTCCGACTTGGTCAAAAGATCAATGACCCGATCCAGACGGTCCAGTCTTTCCCGCAGAACCCCCTGTTCCTCGCTGGTATAAACCTCAGCCAGAGCAGTGCCTCCGGTGACCCGCTCACCGTCCTCCACAAGGTATCCCAGCTCTCCCCCGCCGCCGGTCACGTCCACCGCGTCAAACACCGCCACCCCATTGAGGTAGACGCTGTCCGCCATGGTCGCGGCGATGGCTGTTTCGGTTTTGTAGGTACGGTGAAGGATGGAAAAGAGCTGAATGCCCACATACAGGCCCGCCGCCAGAAAGAGCAGCGTCATGATGACAAACAGTGCCACTTTCTTGCCCGACGATTTGGATGCAGAGTTCGATTCCATTCCCTCACCTCCCTTTGCCCCGGGGCCTTGTGCCGGGATCAGCTTTGCTGTAAAAACGCATTCAGATGGCAGATTGCCTGTTGCAGCACATCATCCTCATCAAGATAAAGCCAAACCGCTTCATTTTGGTGTCGAAACCAGGTAAGCTGTCGTTTTGCATAGTTGCGGGAGGCCTGTTTCAAGCGGTTTGCACAGTCCTGGACGGTGGCCTGTCCCTCAAAATAGGGAAAAAACTCCTTGTATCCGATGGCCTGAGCCGCTGTTTTGTAGCTGTCCCGGTGCTCATACACCAGACGCGCCTCCTCCAACAGTCCCTGATGGACCATCCGGTCCACCCGCTGATCGATGCGGCGGTAGAGAATCGAGCGGTCCCGGCAAGTCAGGCAGAGACAAAGGGCGCGATAAGGCGGCTCCGCTGCCCTGGATTCCCGGCGCTGTTCGCTCATTCGGCGGCCCGTGGATCTGTACAGCTCCAGTGCCCGGACGACCCGGGGCAGGTTGTTGGGATGCACCGTGGCCGCATACTCGGGGTCCACCCGGCTCAACTCCTGGTACAAGGCCTGTGCTCCTTCGGCCTCGGCCTGACGCTGCAGTTCGGTCCGGATGGCCGGGTCGGTTTTTTCGGGGGCGAAGGCGGTACCATTGAGCAAGCTGGTAATGTAAAGCCCTGTGCCGCCTGCCACGATGGCCAGCTTGCCCCGCCGGTCCAGGTCCGCGATGATGGGCTGGGCCAGCGCCACAAAATCCGCCACACTGAACAGTTCCTCGGGATCGCGGATGTCTACCAGATGATGGGGAATCCCCTGCTGCTCTTCCGGGGTGACCTTGGCGGTACCCACGTCCAACCCGCGGTAGATCTGCATGGAGTCAGCGCTGATGATTTCGCCGTCAAAGCGCTTGGCCAATGCCACCGAAAGGGCAGTTTTGCCGGTGGCTGTGGGGCCGCCGATGGCGACAACGCGGGGTTTGGGAGAATCAGACAAGCCGGCCAAACTGTTTTTCCAACTCCTTCCGGGTAATCTTCAGCACGCAGGGGCGCCCGTGGGGACAAAACGGCGGCACCGTGCCGTCCATAATCTGTTGGGCCAGAACCAGCATCTCGCTGGTGTCGGTGCGGTCCCCTGCCTTGATGGCGGCACGGCAGGCGATGGAATGCAGCACCCATTCGGTGTGGGCATTCATCGCGTCATGGCCGCCATCCGCCAGCCGGGCAGCCACTTCGATGAGCAGGTTTTCCACGTCCTCCACCGGCACATCTGCCGGGACAGCCCGGACAATCACGGTGGAACCGCCGTAGTCTTCCGCCTCGATGCCCACATCCTCCAGCAGGGAAAGGTTGTCCATCACAGCCTGTTTTTCCTGGGCCGAAAGATTGACCTGTGCCGGAATCAACAGCATCTGGGACGGCACATGGCCATAGTCCCGGGACAACTGTTCAAAAAGAATCCGTTCGTGGGCGGCGTGCTTGTCAATAAGGCAGAGTTCCCCTTCCCGCTCGGTAATGATATAGGTCTTGAAAACCTCTCCCACCAGCCGGAGCGGGGTGCTTTTCGGCTCGGTGGCAAAGGCGGTCTGCTGCGGGGATTCGGCAGGCAGTGCACTGAGTGCCGGCGCCGGCTTGGGCTCTTGCGGCAAATCCGGCAGGATGTCCAGTATCGTATCATCCAGCACGGTATCGGAGAGCAGTTCTTTGGACGCCGGCATTGGCGAAGGCTTCGCCGGATGTGCCGTCTGTACCACAGGCTTGGGGGGAATCGGCGGAATGCACGAAGCCGACACAGCGGGTTGACTCTGCACCGTTGCCTTTGCAACATCCGGCGCCTGCCCAAAGGGGGCCCGGGGGGATTCCAGCCGGACCTGCTGCGGTGCCTTCCCGTCCGGGAGCGGCCGGGCCGGAACCGGCTCGGTCAGGCGGTTGAGCGCCCGATACTCAGCCGCCGAAAGGGTGTTGAAATGCTTCTGCGGCTGGGCAGGATGGGATGCCGTGGTGGTTGCCGCGGCCGGTTTTTGCGGGACCGGCGGCTCTGTTTCGGGGGCGGTATGCCCCATCTCAAACCGGCATTCCCCGCTTCCCGGCGCGGCCAAAGCCGTGCGCACCGCCCGGTACACCGCATCAAAAACATCGCTCTCCTTGGCAAAGCGGATTTCGGTCTTCGCCGGATGGACGTTGACATCCACCAGTTCCACCGGCATTTCCAGCATCAGGATCGCACCGGGAAAACGCCCCTGCATCAAGGTTCCCTTGAAGGCATTTTCCAGCGCCGCCATCATGGTGCGGTTCTTGACATAGCGGTGGTTCACATAAAAGTGCTGTGCACTGCGGGAAGCCCGGCAGGCACGGGGCGGGGTAATCAGCCCGGTAACATGGTAAAGCCCGGTGGTGCCATCCACCGGCAGCAGATCCCGGGAAAACTCCCGTCCCAGTGCCGCATAGGCTGCACTGCGCAGTTTGCCGTCACCGGGGGTCATGAACTGCTGCTTGCCCTCCCGCAAAAAGCGGAAGGAGATTTCGGGATGGGACAGGGCCTCATGGAGCACCGTTTCGGCCACGAAGGTGCCCTCGCTCACATCCTTTTTCAGGAACTTCATCCGGGCAGGGGTGTTGTAGAACAGGTCGTTGACGGTGATGGTGGTGCCCACCGGGCGTGCACCGGGTTCCATGCCCTGGGGTTCCCCGCCCTGGATGCGATACCGGCAGGCATACTCATCTGCTTCAGTGCGGGTCAGCACCTCCACCTTTGCCACGCTGGCAATGGAGGCCAATGCCTCGCCGCGGAATCCAAGGGTATGGATATGCCCCAGGTCTTCCGCCTTGGCAATTTTGCTGGTGGCATGCCGGATAAAAGCCTTTTCAATGTACTCGGCCTCAATGCCGCTGCCGTTGTCCACAATCTGGATCTGCTGGATGCCGCCCCGGGTGATGGACAGGGTAATCTGGGTGGCGCCGGCATCAATGGCATTTTCCAGCAGTTCCTTGGCCACCGAAGCCGGCCGTTCCACCACCTCGCCGGCTGCAATCAGTTCTGCGGTATGTTTGTCCAGGACATGGATCACTGCCATCCGGTTTTACCTGCCTTTCGGCCCTTTATTTCAGGGCATTTTTCAATTCATACAAAAAGTTCAGTGCTTCCAGCGGGGTCAGGGTCTCGATGTCAATGCTGTGCAGCTTGTCCACCACCTCACTGGGCACGGTGGGATTGTTGTAGGCTTCCACCGTCTCAAAATCCAGCTGCATCGCCTGATGCGCGTTGGGGGAACTGGCCTCCAGCTGACGCAATACCGCATGGGCCCGCTTGGTCACGCTGTCGGGCAATCCCGCCAGCTTGGCCACCTCGATGCCATAGCTGTCATCGGCAGGGCCTGCCACGATGCGCCGCAGGAAAGTAATGTCATCTCCCCGCTTCTTTACTGCAATGTTGTAGTTTTTGATGCCGGGCAGATCCTTTTCCATCTCGGTCAGCTCGTGATAATGGGTGGCAAACAGGGTCTTGCAGCCGATCTTTTCGCAGATGTGCTCCACCACGGCACGGGCAATGCTCATGCCGTCAAAGGTAGAAGTACCACGGCCGATCTCGTCCAGAATTACCAGGCTGGATTTGGTGGCCCGTTCCAGGATCTCGGCCACCTCGGTCATCTCCACCATGAAGGTGGACTGACCGGCGGCCAGGTCATCCGAGGCCCCCACCCGGGTGAAGATGGCATCCACCACGCCCACCCGGCATTTGGATGCCGGCACATAGCTGCCGATCTGGGCCATCAAGGCAATCAGGGCGTTCTGGCGCATGTAGGTGGATTTGCCGGCCATGTTGGGGCCGGTGATGATCAGCATCCGGTTGTCCCCTTCATCCAGAGTGGTGTCGTTGGGGACAAACAAACTGCCCTTGAGCATCTGCTCAATCACCGGATGACGGCCTTCGGCAATGTCCAACACATCGCTGTCATCCACCACCGGCTTGACATAATTGTTCTGGACCGCAGCCTCGGCAAAGGAAGCCAGCACATCCAGCTGGGCCACCGCCGAGGCGGTGCGCTGAATCCGGATGATCTGGGCCGAGATGGCGCTGAGAAGATCAGCAAAGAGCTGGTGTTCCAGCACCAGAAGCCGCTCATTGGCGCCCAGGATCTTGTTTTCCAGCTCCTTGAGCTCCGGCGTGATGTATCGCTCACCGGTGGTCAGGGTCTGTTTGCGGGTAAAGGTCTCGGGCACGCTGCCGGTGTAGCTGCGGCTGACCTCGATGTAATAGCCGAAAACCTTGTTGAATCCGATTTTCAGCTTGGGGATGCCGGTTTCCTCCCGCAGTTTGGCTTCCATCTGGGAAAGATATCCCTTGCCGCCGTGCATGATGTCCCGCAGCTCATCCACCTCGGCGTTGTAACCCGCCCGGATGGCGCCGCCATCCTTCAGGTTGGCTGGGGGATCATCCACCAGTGCGGAGGAGACCAGCTGCAGAATATCGTCCAGCGGGTCCACCTGATCGGCCAGCTCGGCCAGTAGCGGTGCCTCGCAGGCAGCTGCCTGGGCCTTCACCGCCGGAAGCAAGGCGCAGGTGTCCCCCAGCGCCTTGACTTCCCGGGGGGTGGCAGAGCCGTACAGAACCCGGGTGGTCAGCCGCTCAATGTCAAAGACATGGGACAGAGATTCCTTCAGATCAGACCGGTCCACGTTGGCGTTGTACAGCGCTTCCACCGCATCCAGGCGGCGGTTGATCATCCCGCTGTCCACCAGGGGCTGCTCAATCCAGGCACGCAGCAACCGTTTGCCCATGGAAGTTTCAGTTTTGTCCAGCACCCAGAGCAGCGTCCCCCGCTTTTCCCGGCCGCGCATGGTCTCGGTCAATTCCAGGTTGGCACGGGTCACTGGAGAAAGCCGCATATACTGGGCATCGGCGTAGTTCTGCACCGTTTTGATCCGCTCAATGCCATGTTTCTGCGTTTCCTGCAGATAGCACAGCATCGCCCCCACCGCAGTGGGAACCAGACCATCCTCGGCAAAGCCGCAGGTCTTTTTCCAGTCCGGGCCAAACTGACCGGACAGGGCGTTCTCAATGGTAGCAGGGTTGTAGCAGGCATCTTCCCGCAGTTCCACCAAAGCGTTTGTATTCTGTTTGATATAGTTGGTGACATCCTTGAAATCCAGCATGGCGGGATTCATCAGGATCTCGCTGGGCATGTAGCGGCACAGCTCGGTGATAATGGCACCGCCCATCTTTTCGGCGCGGAGCTCAGTGGCGTAGGCTTCCCCGGTGGAGATGTCGGCAAAACAGATGCCTGCCCGCCAACGGCCCCGGGATTTGCGGCAATAGATGCTGCAGAGGTAGTTGTTCTTGTCCTCGGCCAGCATACTGCTCTCAATGACGGTGCCGGGAGTAACCACCCGGATGATGTCCCGCTTGACCAGACCTTTGGCCAGGGCGGGATCCTCCATCTGCTCACAGATGGCGACCTTGTAGCCCTTGGCAATCAACCGCGCCACATAGACTTCATAGGAATGGTAGGGTACCCCGCACATGGGGGCCCGCTCCTCCTGGCCACAGTTCTTGCCGGTCAGGGTCAGTTCCAGTTCCCGGGATGCCGTGAGGGCATCGTCGTAGAACATCTCATAAAAGTCTCCGACACGGTAAAACAGAATCTCGTTGGGATGCTGCTTTTTGATCTCAAAATATTGCTGCATCATGGGAGATACCGCTTGTCCAGCCATGCTTCACACTCCTGCTTCCTGCTCCGATATTTCCGATCCCGTTTTTCCTGCTCAGTGGCAGCCGCCGCAGCTGGCGCAGCTGCCGGTGCAGCCGCCCTGGGGCGGATTGACGGTCATGGGGTCGCCGCCGTTCATCGCGGTGTTGATGATGGCGTCAATGTGGTTGACCATCGCCTCGCATTCGGCCTTGGCGGCGTTGTAGCGGACCATGCCCTCGCTGGCCATGATCTGGCTGTACAGATCATTGACCTTCTTGTTCAGGTCGGCAATGCGGGCGTTGTTGGGCTCGGCGTTGGAGGCCTCGTTGTTCAGGTCCAGACGGGCCAGGTTGAACTCACCGATCATGTTCTGCAGTTCGGTGTCGGCGTCGTTTTCCCGGCGTGCGGAATCCAGCTCCAGATAACGGGGGTCGGTCTGCATTGCGGCAGCGGCTTTCTTAAACAGGTCGATGCAATCCATAGTTGTAAACTCCTTTAATGTTTGATGTTATGATCTTTTATTTTGGGTTTGGTCGTTTATTCGGCGGCCTGCTCCCCCACCAGGAGAGCGGCACGGGCCCCGGTGAGGTGTACCGAGGCGTAGTGGCCGATCAGGTCCTCCTCGCCAGGGAACTCCACCACCAGGTTGTTGTCCAGCCGTCCGTTGAGGGTGCCGGCGTTGCGCCCTGCCCCCTCCACCAGGACCCGGACGGTCTGGCCCGCCATCGCAGCAATCTTGGGAAACGCCACCGCGTCCTGAGTCTTGAGCAGCCGGTCCATCCGGGCTGCCTTCTCGGCGTGGGTGGTGGGGTCCGGCATCTTGGCTGCGATGGTCCCATTGCGCTTGGAGTAGATAAAGGTAAACAACTGCATATACTCCACCTTGCGCACCAGGTCCAGGGTTGCCTGGAAATCCTCCTCGGTCTCTCCGGGGAAGCCGACAATGATGTCGCTGGAGAAGGTCACGTCGGGGATTTTCTCCTTGGCATAGTGGATCAGATCCAGATACTGTTCCACCGTATAGTGGCGGTTCATCTCCTTGAGAATCCGGTCACTGCCCGACTGCACCGGCAGATGGATGTGCTTGCACAGATGGTCCTGGGCCGCAATGGTGTCGATGAGTTTGCGGCTGGCATCCTTGGGGTGGCTGGTCATGAACCGGATCTGATACTCACCCGGCACGGTGCAGAGCAGGTTGAGCAGGTCGGAGAAATCCACCGGCTGGGCCAGCCCTTTGCCGTAGCTGTTCACGTTCTGGCCCAGCAAGGTGATCTCTTTATAACCGCTCTCCACCAGGGAACGGAACTCGGCCAGCACATCGGCGGGTTCCCGGCTGCGCTCCCGGCCCCGGACATAGGGCACAATACAGTAGGTGCAGAAGTTGTCGCAGCCGTACATGATGGGCAGCCAGGCCCGGAAGCCGGAATCCCGCCGGATGGGCATTTCCTCCACCACAGCATCCCGCTGGTGGGGATTTTCCAGATACCGCTTGCCGCGGGTCAGCCGCTCGGCCAGCATGGCGGGCAGGCGGTCAATGCCGTCCACCCCGAACACCAGATCCACATAGGGATAGCTGGCGCGCAGCTTGTCCACAATGTGCTGCTGCTGCGCCATGCAGCCGCAGACCCCGATGATCAGCCTGGGATTCTTTTCCTTCAGCTTTTTCAGGGCTCCCACATTGCCAAACACCCGCTGCTCGGCATGTTCCCGCACCGCACAGGTGTTGAAGAGGATCAGATCCGCCTGCTCAAGATTTTCGCACAGGCCAAAACCGATATCCAGCAGCACGCCGCGGATCTTTTCCCCGTCGTTGACATTTTGCTGGCAGCCATAGCTGTGCACATACGCCAGGGGAGGACTGTCGTAAAAGGAAGCAATCACACGCGCCGATGCTTCGTCATGGGTATAGGTCAGCTTTTCCAAAATCCATTCTCCTGCCTTCGGAATTTCCAGGTGGTACCGTGCAAAGCCCCCTTATATGTCCTCAGGGGCATAGATACCACATATACCATAACAGTATACCGCAGCCGGCTTAAAAGTACAAGTACTAGTTTGGGGTGATTTCACAGCCGGGCAGCAAAAACCGCCGTTCCCCGAAACCTGAGGAGCGGCGGTCTGGTATTCCTTATTCGGTTTTGGCGGCGGGCGCTGCCAACGCATCAAAGCGGCGGACAATCTCGGGGTCCCGCAGCTTGATGCACCGGCCCGAAAGATAGTGCAGCGGATTTCCCTCGGGGATCTGGCCGAAAGTCAGCCGCTGGGCACAGAGGGCCTGGGTGTCAAAGCCATAGCGGGCATTCAGGTTGCGGTTGCCGTATTTGATGTCCCCCAGCACCGGATGCCCCAGATAGGCCAGGTGGGCGCGGATCTGGTGGGTCCGTCCGGTGATCAGCCCGATGCGGCACAGCGCAAAGGGACCGTTGGTGCGGATGACCGTCACATCGGTGATGATCTTTTTGCTGCCCTCGGTCTCCCTGGCATAGATTTTCACCTTGTTGCCTTTCTCACTGTGGCGCAGCCAGGCGGTGTGACGGCCCGCCGGGGGCACCCCCACCGTGATGGTCAGGTATTCCTTTTTCATCCAGTCGTTGCGGATGATTTCGTTGAGGTCCCGCAGCGCGGCATAGGTTTTTGCCGCCAGCACCAGTCCCTCGGTTCCCCGGTCCAGCCGGTTGCACAGGGCCGGAGCAAAGCGGTTTTCTGCCCGGGGGTTGTACTTGCCCTGGGCTTCCAGCTGGGCACAGAAGGTGTCCACCAGGTTGGGGTCCCCGGTGCGGTCGCTGTGACAGAGCAGGTGGGCCGGTTTGTACAGCACCGCGAAATTATCATCCTCGTAGATCACCGTCACCGGCGGCTGACGGCGGGGCGGCTTTTTGACGGTGGTCACCGGCTTTTCGGGAAAGAACTCATCATTGATATAGAGCTCGATGACATCGCCGGTGCAAAGGCGGGTATCCGGCTGGGCCCGCTTGCCGTTGACCTTGATCCGCTTGTTGCGGAAACTTTTATAGAGCAGGCTGCGCGGCAGATCCTTGGTGACCGCCTCCACAAAGCGGGAAAGCCGGACATCCTTTTCATTTTCGCCGGCAATAAATTTTTTCATCGGGTTTCCTCTTTCACTTTCCAAAGTTTTTCTTTCAGTATATAATAGAAACCATCAAAGGTAAAGGAGGTGGGGCAAAATGGCGGAAAGGAAACCAGACAATCCCCATGCCAACCATCGGGCCCGGATGCAGGAACGAGTCCGCAAAAACGGTCTGGAAAGCATGGCTGAACATGAGGTACTGGAATACCTTCTTTTCTTTGCCATTCCCCGCCAGGACACCAACGCGCTGGCCCACCGTCTGATCCAACATTTCGGCAGTTTTTGCCGGGTTCTGGAAGCGAATGAAGCGGAGCTGTGTAAGGTTCCGGGAATCGGCCCCTCCTCCGCCCGGCTGATCGTCACGGTGCGGGAGGTCTGCGGTTATTATACCCGCCGCCGCGGGCGGATGATTTCCAAGCCGTTGTCCACGGTGGAGGACTGCATCGAATATGTCACCCCGCTCTTTTTCGCAAAGACGATGGAGCAGCTGTACCTGGTGGCTATGGACGACAGCTACATGCCGCTGCGGGAAATCCTGATTGCCGAGGGACTGCCCAACCAGGTTACCTTTGACACCCGCAAGCTGGCCCGGGAAGCTGTGGCCTCGGGCTGTACCTGCATTCTGCTGGCCCACAACCACCCCACCGGGATGGCGGCGCTCTCGGATGCCGACCTCAAAACCACCTGCACCATCATCCGGGCATTGGCACCGCTGGACATCCAGGTGATCGATCACATCATCGTCGCCCCGGACGGTGCCTACTCCATGCGGCAGCACCATCGGCTGCCTACCTACGACAAATACAGCGGTAAACTGATCTATTGATTGGCGATGCCGGGACAGAAAAGTGCCGCCCGTTGCAACACGGGCGGCACCCTTATTGTATATTGGGAAGGATTTTATCCGGGTTTGGATAGCATCAGCGCTCGGGGATCAGCAGGCCGTAACCGCCGTCGGCACGGCGATACACCACCTGGATTTCGTCGTTGTCCACGCTGCGGAACAGATAGAAGTTGTGTCCCAGCAGGTCCATCTGCAGGATGGCTTCCTCTGTGCTGCAGGGCTTGACGGCAAAGCGCTTTTCGCGCACAATGGTAAAGGTATCTTCCGGCTCTGCAATGGTGGTTTCGGCGGCAGCGCTGGTCAGCCGGTCACCAAGGCGTTTGCGGTATTTGACCACACGGCGCACCAACAGGTCCACAGCATCTGCCAGGGCATCCTCCATCCGCTCGCCTCTCTTTTCGGCGCGCAGGGTCAGGCCATCGCTGCGCAGGGTGATTTCGACGGTCTGGCCGCTCTTTTCGACCGTTACCGTCACCTGAGCCTGTGCTTCCTCAGGGAAAAATTTATCCAGCTTTGCCAGTTTTTTCTCGGCCAGTTCGATGAAACTGGGCTTGAGCGATACGCGGCGGCCGGTGCATAATACTTTCATGGGTCTACCTCCTTATGGCGGGCATCTCGGTTCCGAGCCTGCCCTTTTTCGAGGGAGCCATCCAGGGCAACGCGCCCCAGGCGGTTCCCTTGTAGACATTATACCAGACTTTCCAGGAAATGTAAAACCTTTCATGATTGTTTGTAAAATTTTATATAATTTGCACAACTGTCACAGTGCGGGGCAAGCCCGCAGGATTTTTGCCCTTCCATCGAAAATCAGGTGTTTACCTGGTTCCCGCTTCGTGGTATAATACAACATACAGTTGTTGCTTTGGTTGTTAAACATCGAGGCCGCATTTTTGCGGCAGCAAGGAGGAACGGCATGAGCGAGCCGAACAACGACGTTTTCCATCTGAAAGCGCCCTTCTCCCCCACCGGCGACCAGCCCCAGGCCATCGAGGCGTTGGTGCAGGGCATCCAACAGGGGGACAAAGGGCAGACACTGCTGGGGGTGACCGGCTCGGGCAAGACCTTTACCATGGCCAACATCATCGCCCGCTGTAACCGCCCCACCCTGATCCTGGAGCCCAACAAAACCCTGGCCTCCCAGATCTGCACCGAGATGCGCAGCTTTTTCCCCGACGATGCGGTGGAGTACTTCGTTTCCTACTACGACTATTATCAGCCTGAGGCGTATATTCCCTCCACCGATACCTATATTGAAAAGGACAGCGCCATCAACGACGAGATTGACCGGCTGCGCCATTCCGCCACCGCCGCCCTCTCGGAGCGGCGCAATGTCATCATTGTGGCCAGCGTCTCCTGCATCTACTCCCTGGGCGACCCCATTGATTACCGCAGCATGGTCATCAGTCTGCGCCCCGGGATGCAGCTGGACCGGGACGAGCTCTGCCGCCGCCTGGTCAAACTGCAGTATGAGCGCAACGACATGAATTTCATCCGCAACAAGTTCCGGGTTCACGGGGACATTGTGGACATCCACCTGGCCTATAATGATGACTTTGCCATCCGGGTGGAATTTTTCGGGGATGAGGTGGACCGCATCTGCGAGTTCGATCCTTTGACCGGCGAGCGGAAAAACGTGGTGCGCCATGTGGCCATCTTCCCGGCCAGCCATTATATTGTGGGGCCGGAAAAGATGAAGGAAGGTCTTGTCAAGATTAACGCCGAGATGGAGGAACAGGTCCGCCGCTTCACCGAGGAGGGCAAGCTGCTGGAGGCCCAGCGCATCCAGCAGCGCACCCGCTACGACATGGAAATGCTCCAGGAAGTGGGGATGTGTAAGGGCATCGAGAACTATTCGGCAGTTCTCTCCGGCCGTGCTCCCGGCAGCACCCCCACCACTCTGCTGGACTACTTCCCCAAGGATTTCCTGCTGATGGTGGACGAGAGCCATGTGATGCTGCCCCAGATCCGCGGGATGTACGGCGGAGATTACAGCCGCAAAAAGACCCTGGTGGAATATGGGTTCCGCCTGCCTTCTGCCTTTGACAACCGCCCCCTGCGGTTTGAGGAGTTTGAGGCCAAGGTGGGTCAGACCATCTATGTCAGCGCCACCCCGGGCTCCTATGAGCGGGAACACTCCAGCCGGGTGGCGGAGCAGGTCATCCGTCCCACCGGGCTGCTGGATCCTCTGATCATGGTCCGTCCGGTGGAGGGACAGATCGAGGATCTGCTGGGTGAAATCCGCACCCGCATCGACCGCGGAGAACGTGCCCTGGTCACCACCCTGACGGTCAAGATGGCCGAGGACCTGACCGATTTCCTGGAAGAGCACGGGGTCAAGGCCAAGTATATGCACCATGAGATTGACACCTTTGAGCGGATGGAGATTATCAAGGATCTTCGCACCGGCGCCATTGATGTCATTGTGGGCATCAACCTGCTGCGCGAAGGCCTGGACCTGCCCGAAGTCTCGCTGATCGCCATTCTGGACGCAGACAAAGAAGGTTTCCTGCGCAGCGAGACCAGCCTGATCCAGACCATCGGCCGTGCCGCCCGCAATGCCAATGGCGTGGTGCTGATGTATGCCGACGAGGTCACCCCCAGCATGGAGCGGGCCATCATGGAAACCGAGCGCCGCCGTGCCATCCAGGATGCCTACAACAAGGAACACGGCATTACCCCTAAGACCATCGTCAAGGCCATCTCCGGCGGGCTGGAGATCAGCATGAGCGAAGAAAACAAAAAGCTGCGCCAGCGCCGGATGAGCAAGTCCGAGCGAGAGCAGACCATCGCCCGCCTGACCAAGGAGATGAAGGAGGCCGCCCGGCTGCTGCAGTTTGAGCACGCCGCCTTCCTGCGGGATGAGATTCAGAAGCTGGAACGGGGCGAAGACCCCACCACCGCCGACAGCAGCCAACGCCGCGCCGCAGACAAAAAGCGTAATGCCAGGAGGAAACACTAAAATTGAGTGAGAACAGCAAAATCCAGATTGATCCCAACCAGCGCATCGTCATCAAGGGCGCACGGGAACACAATCTGAAAAATGTCAGCCTGACCCTGCCCCGGAACAAGATGATTGTCATGACCGGCCTGTCCGGTTCGGGCAAATCCAGCCTGGCCTTTGACACCATCTTTGCCGATGGGCAGCGTCGCTATATGGAAAGCCTCTCCAGCTATGCCCGGATGTTTCTGGGCCAGATGGAAAAGCCGGATGTGGACGAGATCACCGGTCTGTCCCCTTCTGTCTCCATCGACCAGAAAACCACCAGCCACAACCCCCGGTCCACCGTGGGCACCGTCACCGAAATCTACGATTATCTGCGTCTGATGTATGCCCGGATCGGGGTCCCCCATTGTCCGGTCTGCGGGCGGGTTATCAACCAGCAGACGGTGGACGAGATGGTCAACGAGGTGCTCAAGCTGCCCGAACGCACCCGGTTCCAGGTGTTGGCACCGGTGGTCCGGGGCCGCAAGGGCACCCAGCAGAAGGAGCTGGATGCCGCGCGGCGCGGCGGATACGCCCGGGTCCGGGTGGATGGCAACATGTACGACTTGGACGAGGAAATCAAGCTGGAAAAGAACATTAAGCACACAGTGGAGATCGTCATTGACCGTCTTTCCATCAATGAGAATGTCCGCAGCCGTCTGGCCGACTCCATTGAGACCGCCCTCTCCCTGACCGGCGGTCTGGTCACCATCGATGTGATCGGTGGCGAACCCATGCAGTTCAGCCAGAACTACGCCTGCCCCGAACACGGTGTCTCGATTGATGAGCTGTCTCCCCGGATGTTCAGCTTCAACAACCCCTTTGGCGCCTGTGAGACCTGCACCGGTCTGGGCACTTTCATGAAGGTGGACCCCGCCCGGGTGATTCCCGACAAGCGCAAATCCATCCGGGAGAGCGCCATCAAGGCCAGCGGCTGGTACTACGCCGAGGGTTCGGTCTCGGAAATGTATTACAAGGCCCTGGGCAAACGCTACGGCTTTACCCTGGACACCCCCATCCGGGAGATGAGCGAAGAAGCCGTCCACGCAATCCTCTACGGCACCAAGGGCGAAAAGATCGAGATGCAGCGGGAGAACATGTTCGGTTCCGGCACCTATTATAACGACTTTGAGGGGATCATCCCCAACCTGGAACGCCGTTTCCGGGAAACCAGCAGCGAGTGGGTCAAGGAGGAGATAGCCCTGGTCATGTCCAGTGAGGAGTGCCCCTCCTGCCACGGGCGGCGGCTGAAGCCCGCCAGCCTGGCGGTGACGGTAGGCGGCATCAACATCAGCGACTTCTGCGACATGAGCGTCAATGATGAGCTGGAGTTCATCAAAAACGCCACCGTTTCGGAGCGGGACCAGCTCATCGGCGCTTCCATCTTCAAGGAGATCCGGGAGCGTCTGGGCTTTTTGCAGAGCGTGGGTCTGGGATATCTGACCCTTTCCCGGGGTGCGGCGTCCCTGTCCGGCGGCGAAAGCCAGCGCATCCGGCTGGCCACCCAGATCGGCAGTGCCTTGACCGGCGTGCTCTATGTTCTGGATGAGCCCAGCATCGGTCTGCATCAGCGGGACAACGACAAGCTGATTGCCACCATGAAACGGCTGCGGGATCTGGGCAACACCTTGATTGTGGTGGAACACGACGAGGATACCATGCGCCAGGCAGACTATCTGGTGGACGTAGGCCCCGGCGCCGGGGTGCACGGCGGCGAGATTGTTGCCGCCGGCAGTGTGGAGGATATCTGTGCCGCTGAGCGCAGCATCACCGGTGATTATCTCTCCGGCCGTCGCTTTGTGGAAGTCCCCACCCAGCACCGGCCCGGCAACGGCAAGTTCCTGCGGGTGGTCAAGGCCCGGGAAAACAACCTGAAGAATATCACAGTGGATTTCCCCCTGGGCAAGATGATCTGTGTCACCGGGGTGTCCGGTTCGGGCAAGTCCACCCTGATCAACGAGATTCTGTACAAAACACTGGCAGCGGCCCTCAACGGTGCCCGCAGCCGGCCGGGCCAGTGTGAAGAGGTCCAGGGCATGGAATGGGTGGACAAGGTCATCGGCATCGACCAGTCCCCCATCGGACGCACCCCGCGCTCCAACCCCGCCACCTACACCGGTGTCTTTTCCGATATCCGCACCCTGTTTGCCAGCACCCAGGACGCCAAGGCCCGGGGCTATGGGCCGGGACGGTTCAGCTTCAATGTCAAGGGCGGCCGTTGCGAAGCCTGCGAAGGCGGCGGCATCCTGCAGATCGAGATGCACTTTCTGCCCGACATCTATGTTCCCTGCGATGTCTGCAAGGGCAAGCGTTACAACCGGGAAACTCTGGAAGTGCATTACAAGGACAAAACCATCTCGGATGTGCTGGATATGACGGTGGAGGAAGCCTGCAACTTCTTTGCTAACCAACCCAAGATTGTGCGCAAACTGCAAACGCTCCAGGAGGTTGGCCTGGGCTATATTCAGCTGGGCCAGTCAGCCACCACCCTCTCGGGCGGCGAGGCGCAGCGGGTCAAGCTGGCCAACGAACTGGCCCGCCGGGACACCGGGCAGACCGTCTATATCCTGGATGAACCCACCACCGGGCTGCACATTGCCGATGTACACCGTCTGGTCAAGGTGCTGGATAAACTGGTGGACGCCGGCAACACCGTCATTGTCATCGAGCACAACCTGGATGTCATCAAGCGGGCGGACTATATCATTGATCTGGGCCCTGAAGGCGGCAGCGGCGGCGGCACGGTGGTGGCCACCGGCACGCCCGAACAGGTGGCGGAGAATCCCGCCTCCTTTACCGGGCAGTATCTCAAACCCATGCTGCAGCGCGCCTGGAAGCTCCAGGGCACCGGTCCGGCCCCCGTTCCCGTAGCACCCAAACAGGAAAAATCGGTCAAAGCTGCCAAAAAAGAAACCGCTTCCAAGGCTTCCAAGCCTCGGAGCCGGAAGAAATCCTGATCCTTCGATCCCGGAAACAGACCGTCTTGTGCTGGCTGTTTCCGGGATCTGGTTTTCATGGACAGACATCCCCCGTCGTGCTAAAATAAAAAGCAATATTTCTCCGCAGGAGGTGGCAGTATGCCGGTGGATATGAAGCAGTTGATTGCAACCCAGTTTGCCGAAATGGCCCGGAAAAAGCCCATTAATAAAATTACCGTCAAGGATCTGGTGGAACAATGCGGCATTTCCCGCCAGGCGTTCTACTATCATTTTCAGGATCTCCTGGATGTGATGGAATGGTCTCTCCATCAGGTCATGGACACCGCACTGCAAAAAAGTCTTGGTGGTAAAACCACAGAGGAGTCCCTCCAGGCATTTATTCAGGTTTCGATGGACTATGGCAACTTCATCATCCGGTTGCTCTCCTCCGACCAGCACCGCACCCGGATGGAACAGATCTTTGTGGATACCATGCGTTCCGGAATCCGGCAGATAATCTACACCCGGCAACCGG
Organism: uncultured Gemmiger sp.; assembly: GCA_944382835.1. Lineage (GTDB taxonomy): Bacteria > Bacillota > Clostridia > Oscillospirales > Ruminococcaceae > Gemmiger. The sequence goes on along the minus strand of CALWNP010000003.1, from coordinate 28,839 downwards.
ATCTGCGTATCAGTGCCCAGGATCTGGAGGTTGCGCTGAATTTTTACGCCTATGGGCTTTCCGGTGTGCTGTTGGAAAACTGCAAGGTTTCTCACATGACTGCGCAGCAGCTTTCTCAAAAACTTCATCTGCTGTTATCGGGGCAGATGATTTCTCTGTAAACCCCGATCTCATTGGTACATCCTCCTGCCCGGTGTCAAAGAATTTGACATTTCCGGCAGAGTGTCTATACAAAAAGATCCTTTTGTAATTTGACGGGTGACGCCTTTGCGGTATCCTAGAATACAGATTCAATGCAGATGCTTTCTGCTGGACAACATACCATTGTCTGGCAGTCCACCTGTATTATCTGATACAGATTGCTGTCGGCATCCTGCAAATCTTTGAAAAGGAGGCTTTCTTATGAAAGAGGTAAAGACGCCAAAGAAACCATTGATCTTTTATTATCTGATCGTGATTCTCTGCCTGATGCTGTTTAACGTCCTGTTTATGCCCTGGCTGGCAGAGCGCCAGATTCAGCAGGTGGATTACGGGACTTTTATGAAGATGACCGAGAATCAGGAAATCGGTCTGGTTGAGGTACAGGAGAATCAGATTCTCTTCACCAACAAGGACAATACCGTTGTCTATAAAACCGGTGTGATGTTTGATCCCGAGCTGGTAGACCGGCTCAACAAATCTGGTGCCCAATTTTCCAGCGAGATTGTGGAGCAGATGTCTCCCTTTGCCTCGCTGCTGCTGAACTGGATTTTGCCACTGGTGATCATCGTCGGCATCGGCCAGTGGATGAGCCGACGGATGATGAACAAGGTCGGCGGCGACGGCATGATGTTCGGCATGGGAAAATCCAACGCCAAAATCTACGTTGCCTCCTCCGAGGGCATCCATTTCAGCGACGTAGCCGGCGAAGACGAGGCCAAGGAAAATCTGGCCGAGATTGTGAACTATCTGCACAACCCCGCCAAATACAAGGAGATCGGTGCCTCCATGCCCAAAGGTGTCCTGCTGGTGGGCCCTCCGGGCACTGGCAAGACCATGCTGGCCAAAGCAGTGGCCGGAGAAGCAGGGGTTCCCTTCTTCTCCATGTCTGGTTCGGAGTTTGTGGAGATGTTTGTGGGCATGGGTGCCTCCAAAGTTCGGGATCTGTTCAAGCAGGCCAAGGACAAGGCTCCCTGCATCGTCTTCATTGACGAGATTGATACCATCGGCAAAAAGCGGGACGGCCAGTTTGCCGGCAACGACGAGCGGGAGCAGACCCTGAACCAGTTGCTCACCGAGATGGACGGCTTTGAGGGCAACAACGGCGTCATCATTCTGGCTGCCACCAACCGTCCCGAATCGCTGGACCCTGCTTTGACCCGTCCCGGACGGTTTGATCGCCGGGTGCCGGTGGAGCTCCCTGACCTGAAGGGCCGGGAAGAAATTTTGAAGGTTCACGCCAAAAAGATCAAGGTGGCACCGGATGTGGATTTTGCCCAGATTGCCCGGATGGCCTCCGGTGCCAGCGGTGCCGAGCTGGCCAACATCGTCAACGAGGCGGCCCTGCGAGCGGTACGCGACGGCCGCAGCTTTGCCACCCAGAGTGATCTGGAGGAAAGCATCGAGGTTGTCATCGCCGGCTATCAAAAGAAGAATGCCATCCTGACCGACCAGGAAAAATGGACGGTGGCCTACCACGAAACCGGCCACGCTTTGGTGGCTGCCATGCAGTCCCATTCCGCTCCGGTGCAGAAAATCACCATCATTCCCCGCACTTCGGGGGCCCTGGGCTACACCATGCAGGTGGAAGAGGGCAACAAGTACCTGATGACCCGGGAGGAACTGGAAAACAAGATTGCCACCTACACCGGCGGGCGGGCCGCCGAGGAGATCGTCTTTGGCACCTCCTCCACCGGTGCCTCCAACGACATCGAACAGGCTACCAAATTGGCCCGCGCCATGATTACCCGGTATGGCATGAGCAAAGATTTTGATATGGTGGCCATGGAGACGGTGAACAATCAGTATCTGGGTGGGGATGCCTCGCTGACCTGCTCTGTGGAGACCCAGGCCGAAATTGACCGCCAGGTGGTGGAACTGGTCAAAAAGCAGCATGAAAAAGCTGCCAAAATCCTGCTGGACAACCGGGAAAAGCTGGACGAGCTCTCCCGCTATCTCTACGAGAAGGAGACCATCACCGGCAGTGAGTTCATGAAGATTCTGCAGCAATAAGCCAACGACACAAACACAAGCGGTATGCCTTGATGTGAGGCATACCGCTTGTGTTTATTGTTTATAGATGGTTTTGCCGTCCTTGATGGTTTGCAGAACTTGAATGTTTTTCAGCTCGGGTCCCGGCGTTACCATGGGATTACGGTCCAGAATCACCAGATCGGCGTTGGCACCGGTGCGAAGAATCCCCTTCTTGTCCTCCTCAAAATACTGGTAGGCCGCATGGATAGTCACTGCCCGCAGAGCTTGATCCACCGGGATTCGTTCTTCTTCTCCCAACAGAACGCCTTCCCTGGTGCGGCGCTCCACCGCACACCAGATGGTTTCCAGCATATCCGGGGCAATCACCGGGGAATCCTGGTGGAAGGTAAAGCGCAGTCCACAACGCAAGGCCGAAGCCACCGCGCTGATCCGGGATGCCCGCTCCAAACCCAGATTGCGGATGTGAACATCTCCCCAATGAAAGACATGGGCCACAAAGAAGGACGGAATCACTCCCAGCACCTTGAGCCGGGGCATCTGATCGGGTCGGAGCAGCTGGGCATGGATCATGACCGGGCGCAGCTTGGCCAGTTCCGGGGCCTGTTCTTCCGCTCGTTCCAGGCAATCGAGGTACTGCTGTGCCGCCGCATCCCCGTTGCAGTGGGCCAGAATCTGGGTATGTTCCCGGGCTGCCAGCAGGAAATTGTCAGTAACTGCCTGGTCGGACAGGGTGCCATATCCGCAGTATTCCTTCTCTCCTTCATAGGGGGCGCTGAGCCAGGCGGTGCGTCCCTGGGGAGATCCATCCAGGAACATCTTGATACCGCCCATCCGGATGTGATGATGATATTGCCCGATGCACTGGGGAAACTGTTCCTTGACCTTGGGATAAGCAGCCGCATCGGGATAGGCCACCACATCCAGCTGCAGAAGTTCCGACTGTTCCAGCATGGTGTAGAGGGGCAGCATCTGGGCATCCAGCATTCCCTCCTGCACCGTGGCAATGCCGTGGGAAGCGTACAATTCCTGTGCCTTGGCATAGGCCTGCATCAGGGACCGGGGCCCAGGCAAAAGAATCTTTCGCTGCACCGCAAACAGGGCATTTTCCTCGGCACAGCCGGTGAGGTTTCCCTCTTGGTCACGGACAAAGCGGCCGCCCTCGGGGTCCGGTGTCTTTGGCGTTACTCCCAACCGTTCCAGCGCACAGTGGTTGAACAGACCGATGTGACCGGATTTGTGCTGGACAAACAATGGATTACGGGGTGCTGCCGCATTCAGCGCTGCCATCGAGGGATGTGCCGCCCCGGGCAGCAGGTTGTTGTCATAATCCCGGACCTGCACCCATTCACCGGGGCGAATCTGTTCCTGTTTGATATAGTTTTGGATGGCCTCCACCAGCGCTTGCTCGGTGGTCACCCCCTCCACCGAAAGCTGAAGGAAACTGAGGGCCACCTGGGTAAAATGGCTGTGGGCATCCACAAAAGCCGGCATCAGAGCCGCCCCCTGCAGATCCACCCGCCGGCAGCGTCCGGCCAGAGCTTCCAGGTCTGCCTTGGCCCCCACCGCCGCAATTTTGTCCCCGTCCACCAACAAGGCTTCAGCATAAAGCGGCTGCCCCATGGTCAGGATGGGGCCCCCTGTATATAAGGTTTTCATCGTGTCGCCTCCGTTGTATCACAGTTACCACTAGTATGCCCGTTCCGGCTGACCTTACCAAAATGCCCCGTCCCCTTTTCGCAGGATGCGAACCGGGGCGGGGCCTGAATCATAGCATACTGAAAAAGTCCACCTGACTGGTTTCGGGCAGATTGCCCAGAGCGCCAACCTCCCTCAGCTTGTCGAAGATGGAGCCGGACACCCCCGAGGCATGCTGTAGTTCCTCCACCGAGATATATTCCTGGCCGTGCATGGTAGCTTCCTCCAGGGCGATGGCGGCGGTTTCTCCCAGGCCGCGCAGGGCGGTGAAAGGCAGACGGACCTTTCCCTCCTCCACAATATACTTGGTGGCGTAGCTCTTCCCCAATTCAATGGGCAGGAACTGGTACCCGCGCTGCAGCATCTCGTTGACAATCTGCAGGCTGACCAGAGCATCGTCATCCTTGGCAGTGCGCTCATCCTTGGGGATTTTCTCATTGTCCCGGATATGTTCCTTGGCCACCCGCATGCCGCCCACCGCAGCCTCGTAGTCGATGTCGGCGCCGCGGACGGTAAAGTAAACCGCGTAAAAGACGGGCGGATGGTACACCTTGAACCACATCAGCCGGATGGCCGCCATCAGGTAGGCCACCGCATGGGCTTTGGGGAACATATACTTGATCTTGCGGCAGGATTCGATGTACCAGTCCGGCACATCGTGCTCCCGCATGGCTTCTTCCCAGCCTGGCTTGAAGCCGCCTTTGGCCACCTTGCCTTTTCGGACAGCCTCCATGATATCAAAGGCCATCTTGGGTTCCAGGCCCTTGCGAAGCAGGTACAGCATGATGCTGTCACGGCAGCCGATCACCTCGGCAATGGTGCAGGTTTTGTTGCGGATCAGCTCATCGGCGTTGTTGGTCCAGACATCGGTGCCATGGGAAAGCCCGGAAATCTGGATCAGCTCGGAAAAGTTTTTGGGCTGTGCATCCAGCAGCATCTGACGCACAAAGTTGGTACCCATCTCGGGGATTCCGAAGGTGCCGGTCTGGCTGCCGATCTGCTCCGGGGTCACCCCCAGGGCCTCGGTGGAGGTCAGCAAACTGTACACCTTGGGATCGTTCATCGGCACCGAATCGATGGGGATGCCCGACATCTCCTCGAAATACTTGTAGAAGGTGGGCACATCGTGGCCCAGCTCGTCCAGTTTGAGCAGAGTATCGTGGAGATATTTGAATTCGAAGTGGGTGGTGAGCAAACCTCCTTTGACATCATCGGCAGGGTGCTGGATGGCACAGAAATCGTAGATGTCAAAGGTGGACGGTACAACGACCATGCCGCCGGGATGCTGTCCGGTGGTACGCTTGACACCGGTACAACCCATGCAAAGTCGGTTTTCCTCGGCACGGTTCACCGTCTTGTTCCGTTCTTCCAGATACTTCTTCACGTACCCGTAAGCGGTTTTGTCCTGCAAACCCGACACAGTCCCCGCCTTGAAGACGTTCTCCTTGCCGAAGAGTTCCTCGGTATAGCGGTGGACGTTGGACTGGTACATGCCGGAGAAGTTCAGGTCGATATCGGGTTCCTTGTCGCCGTAGAACCCCAGGAAGGTCTCGAAGGGGATGTCGTGACCGTCCATCACCATAGCCGTACCGCAGACCGGGCACTTTTTGTCCGGCAGGTCAAAGCCGTCCATGTGAACGCCGTCGTCAATCCATTCGCTGTGTTTACATTCAGGGCAGAGGTAGTGCGGCGGCATGCTGTTGACCTCGGAAATGCCCGAAAAGTGGGCCACTGCGGAGGAGCCCACCGAACCACGGCTGCCCACCTGGTAACCGCCTGCGTTGGAGAAGGCCACCAGTTTGACCGCGATGACGTACAAAACCGCATATCCATGGCCGCAGATGGAATCCAGTTCCTTTTTCAGCCGCTTTTGCAGCACATCGGGCAACGGATCGCCGTAATCCCGCCGGGCATGTTTCCAGGTGGCGGAACGCAGCTGTTCCTCGGCGCCGTCGATGGAAGGCGGATAGGTCCCCTTGGGGATGGCACGCAGGTTTCCATCGATGGTAGCGGCGATCTTGTTGGGATTGGTCACCACCAACTCATAAGCCTTTTCCTTGGTGAGATAGCTGAAGGCATCCAGCATATCCTGGGTGGTGCGGTAGTACAGAGGCGCCTGATTGTCAGCATCCTTGAAGCCATTGCCGGCCTGCAGGATGGCCCGGTAAATCCGGTCCTCCGGCTCCTGGAAATGAACGTCACCGGTGGCAATGACCGGCTTGTGCAGTTCCTCGCCCAGCTGGATGACGGTGCGGTTGAAGTTTTTCACCGCCTCGATGGAATCCACCTGCCCGTTGCGGACCATGAACTCGTTGTTGCCCAGCGGCTGGACCTCCAGGATGTCATAGTAGTCGGCAATGCGCAGCAGTTCGTCATGGCTCTTGCCGGCCACGATTGCCCTGTAAAGTTCTCCTGCTTCACAGGCCGAGGAGAGCAAGAGACCCTCCCGGTACTGGTTCAGCAGACTGCGTGGCACCCGTGGCTTTTTGAAGAAATACTTGGTGTGGGCCGCACTGACAATGCGGTAGAGGTTTTTCAGCCCGATCTGGTTCTGGACCAAGATGATCAGGTGGTAGTATTTCTTTTTGAGCACCTCTTTGTTGCCGCCCAATCCGGTGTTGACCGCTTCCACCGTGTGAATATCCTTTTCATTCAAGTCTTCCAGCATCTTTTCAAAGATCCGGGCCAGAGCCATGGCATCATCCACCGCTCGGTGATGGTTGAAGGGCGGGATCTCCAGATGCTTGTTGACGGTATCCAGCTTGTAGTTGCGCAGCCCCGGGAACAACGCCTGGGCCATGGGCAGGGTATCCAGATAGGTGTTGTCAAAGCTGACCCCGGCATGGTCCCCTGCTTTGCGGATGAAAAGCATATCAAAACTGCTGGCGTTATGGGCCACCAGAATGTTGTCGCCGCAGAATTCCTTGAACTGGCGGATGGCTTCGCCAGGGCTGGGGGCATCCGCCACCATGCCGTCATTGATGCCGGTGAGCTCCACCACCTTGGGCGGGATGGGCCGGCCGGGATTGACAAAGGTGCAGAATTTCTTCTCCTCGTTGATCTTGCCATTCTCCACATAGACGGCACCGATCTCGGTGAGAGCGTCATTGTTGGGGCTCAGACCGGTGGTTTCGGTGTCAAAGACCACAAAACTGCCGGTGAGCGGCATCTGGGCGTGGCCGTAGACCGCCGGGATCATATCGTCCACAAAATAGGCCTCACAGCCGTAGATCAGCTTGAAGTCCGGGTCCTGTGCATGGATGTCATCGGCCGCCAGCATGGCTTCGGGGTATCCCTGGCAGACTCCGTGGTCGGTGATGGCAATGGCCCGGTGTCCCATCCGATGGGCCAGCCGGACAATCTTGCCCGAATCACAGAAGCCGTCCATGCTGCTGGACTTGGTGTGCAGATGCAGCTCCACCCGCTTGTGCCCTTCGGGGGCGTCGTCCTGGCGGGGCTGGCGCTCCACCTGCAGCACATCGTAAGGCAGCAGCACAAAATCGTGCTCGTATTTGTCGTAGGTATAGTTGCCCCGGACGATGAGAGTGGTACCAGGCTTGATGCCCTCCCACTTGGACATGTCCTCGCCGTCATCCCCCAGCACCTTGAGGTTAACCGAACCATTGTAGTCGGTGATGGAGGTAAAGTAGATCTTGCGGCGGTTGCCCTTGACCTCGCTGGCAAAGACATCGCCCCACACCGTCACCTTGCCGCCATCCCCCAGATCGTTGAGGGGACGCAGATCGGCAGGCTTGAACACCTTGCCGTGGAACAGCTTGGGTTTGCCGGTGAGGGCCAGGCCGTCAATCTGGAAGGGCTCGATCTCCTTCTTGGATTCAAACCGGACTGCCGGGGTCTTTTCCAGCACCTTGCGCTCAAATTCCTCCGGCTTCAGAGAGGGCCCGGTATCCTCCATCCGCACCACAGGCAGAGTGCCGGTGCGCTCCTGCACCAGCTCTGCCAGGTGGCGGGGCAGCTCCACGCTTTCCAGAATCTGCCGCCCCGCATTGACCCGGATGGTTAATCCGTCGCTGCCGATCACCACCGGTTGTTCCCGGTCCAGAAAACCGTTCACCGGCATTCCCTGCTGCTTCAGCTCCTCAATCAAAGCCTGCACCGCCGCAGGGGTGATGGCACGATAGTTGAAGTAATTGCGCAGTGTCAGCTCGTAACCGGCAAAGATCTGATCCAGTGACGCACAAAGGCGCCCGCACAGGGCCGGGTCCAACGGAGCGGCACTGCGCAGGCAGATGATACATTTGCGGGCGGTGCGGTAAAGCTCCACCCGCTCCACCAGAACATCGCCGAAACAGGCGCAAAACTGCTGGTCTGCCGTGAACTGCGGCCAGACCTGAGTGACATATGGTTTCAAATTTTTACCTCAATCTGTTTTGGGTGCATCCTTCTGCATAACAAAGTTGGTCATCTCCACGCCGCGGCACATCACCTTCTGCGGATATAAGACCCGATAGCCCCGCCGAAGGAAAAAGGGCTTAGCGGTGATGGAGGCATGGGTGGTAAAAGCAGGCGCGCTGCAGGCGCCCTCCAGGGCATCGCAGAGGGCGGTTCCCACCCCGCGATGCTGGCAATCGGCGGACACATACAGGCGATCCAGATAACCATCGGCTGCCATATCGGCAAACCCCAGCAGCTCTCCCCCCTGCCAGGCCAGCAGGGTGTGATGGACCTGCAAAGACTGGTCCCAGCGCTCCAAATCCGGCTGTCCGTCCGACCAGGCATTCAGCTGTTCTTGGGTGTAATCCGCTGCGTTGACGATGTGCACCGTCCGGTCAAAGAGCTGAAGCATCTGCATAAGGTCCCGGGAGTGGTAGGGTGCCAGCCTCATCGTTTTCCCCTTTTCTTCTGAGGGCGGCAAAGGCCGTACAGCCCCGCTCCCGCACCGACCAAAGCGATAATGCCGACGGCGGCTCCCACCACCGGCATCCCGTTGCAGAGGCAAAAAGCCGCAAATGCGCCGAACAACACCAGCACCACCGCGACCAACCATCGGCGAAAGCGCTCAGGCAGCAACGCCACCAGGAACTCGCCCACCAGTTCAATCAAAACTTCCAATACGCTCTCCATCTTGTCGGGTCGGGAATCAGAGCTTGTAGATTTCGTCCAAAAGCTGCCCCACAATGTCTCCCTTGAGCATCCGGACCCGTTCCCCGTGGATGAAGAGCAGTGCCTCTTCCTTGCCGCCGGCAATGCCGATGTCGGCATCGCTGGCCTCTCCGGGACCGTTGACAATGCAGCCCATAATCGCGATCTTCAGAGGCTTCTTGAAGCCATCCTCCCGCAGGCGGCGCTCCACCTCTTTGGCGATCTCGGTCATGGGATACTGGGTGCGTCCGCAGGTGGGGCAGCTGATGATCTCCGGCCCAGCCACCGCGAACCCCGCGGCACGCAGGATATCAAATCCGGCATACACTTCATTTTCGGGATCATCGGTAAGAGAAACCCGCAGGGTATCCCCGATCCCTTCCAGCAGCAGCCCGCCGATGCCCATGCCGGACTTGATCAGCCCCATCCGGGTACCACCCGCCTCGGTCACCCCCACATGCAGCGGATAGTCGCACTGGGCACTGAGCATCCGGTAAGCCGCCATCATCCGCGGCACGTTGCTGGATTTGATGGAGATGACAATGTTGTCAAAATCGTGCTTTTCCAGCAGCCGGACATGGTACATGGCACTCTCCACCATGGCTTCGGGAACCGGAGCGCCGTATTTGGCCAGGATGTGTTTTTCCAGGCTGCCGCCGTTGACCCCGATGCGGATGGGGATGTTTTTGGCGTTGCAGGCATCTGCCACTGCCTTCACCCGATCATCCGAACCAATGTTGCCGGGGTTGATGCGGATTTTATCGGCACCGGCGTCGATGGCGGCCAGCGCAGCCTTGTAATCAAAATGGATGTCCGCCACCACCGGGATATCCACCGCTTCCTTGATGGCGCTGACCACCCGGGCATCGGCGGGAGTGGGCACGGTAACGCGGACGATCTGGCATCCGGCAGCAGCCACTCGCTTGGCCTGGGCCACATTGCCCTCCACATCCTGGATGGGAACATTCAGCATCGTCTGCACCGCAATGGGGTTGTTGCCGCCGATGACCACATTGCCAATCTTGACGGTCTTTTTCAGTTGACGCATACGCGGGACCTCCTTGGGTTTTATGAACAGTTATAGGATACGAAAGACATCCTGCCAGGTCACCAGGATCATCAGGCCCAACAGCATCAGAATGCCGGCCGTGTTGATGATCAGCTGGAGCCGTTCCGGCACCGGATGCCGGGTGATCCCCTCCCAGGCCAGAAACAGCAGTTTGCCGCCATCCAGCCCTGGGACAGGCAGAAGATTGAAGATACCGAGGTTGATGGTCAGCAGGGCGGAAAGCTCCAGCACCGTACGCCAGCCATCCCCCACCGCATGCCCCACCGCGGTGACCACCCCCACCGGACCGGACAGGTCCTGCAAGCCTACCCGCCCCACAAACAGGTCGGAAAAGCCCCGCAGGATGATGCGGGCATAGTAGATGAAATAATCCATGGCAGTTTTGAAAACACTGCGCGGGCTGACCTGAATCCCGTAAACCCGGAAATCCAGCACCATCGAGACATTCCCGTTCTCGTCGGTGGTGGAATCAAACTGCACATCGGGCACCACCACTTTCTTGCCATCCCGCAGAACGGTGAAATCAGCGGTGAAGTCGGTGGTGCGCTGCAGCTCGTAGTAGACGTCCTCGGCCACAAAGCAGTGGTGCCCGTTGATGGCCAGAATCTCATCCTCCGGTTCAAGGCCGGTGGCATGGCTGCGGGCGTTGTCGGTAAAATCATAGATAATTTTGCTGGTCAGAACCTGGCGGTAGCTCAGCAGAATCACCAGAAGGACAAACCCTAGCAGGAAGTTCATCACCGCCCCTGCCGCAATCACAAAAAAACGCTGCCAGGCAGTGGCCTCCGAAAAGGTTTTGCCGCATACCACCAGCGGTTGCGCAGCAGCGGCGGAAGAAGGTGCGGGGGGATCTTCCTCATCCTCATCGGACGACTCCCCATCCATCAGGTTGTAGCCTCCGACGGGGATCAGCCGCAAGCTATAACGGGTTCCGTTTTTGATCCTGGTCCACAATGCCGGGCCAAACCCGATGGAAAACTCCACGACCCGGATGCCAAACCGGCGGGCCGCCAGAAAATGTCCTAGCTCATGCACCAGGATGATCACGCCAAACACCAGAACCGATACCACCAGGGTGATCAAAGAAGACATACGCACCTCATTGACTGTATGCAAGGGCGGATTCCAGGCCGGAATCCGCTGAAATCAAACATGCGCCTTGACGTAGGCACGGGCCATGGCATCGCAGGCATAGACATCTTCCAGCGTATAGTCTCCGCCATAGCTGTCGCTGTCCACGACCCCTTCCACCAGCCGCCCAATGTCCAGGAAGCCAATCTTGTCCTGCAGGAAGAGACGCACCGCCTCCTCGTTGGCGCCGTTGGCCGCGCAGGGGCCCAGACCACCTTTGCGGATGGCCTTTTTGCAGGCGGCCAGGCAGCGGAAGGTTTCCTCATCCACCACATCAAAGCTCAGGTGTTTGAGCTTGGTGAAATCCAGCTCCTCCACCGGACTGGGCAGCCGATCCGGCCAGGTCAGGGCATACTGGATGGGAATGCGCATATCCGGCACCCCCATCTGGGCAATGATGGAATGGTCAGCGAACTGCACCGCCGAATGGATGATGCTTTCCCGCTGCACCACAATCTGAATCCGGTCTTCCGGCAGACCAAACAGCCAGACCGCTTCGATCAGCTCCAGGCCCTTGTTCATCAGAGTTGCCGAATCAATGGTAATCTTGGCCCCCATATTCCAGTTGGGGTGTTTGAGAGCGTCTTCCTTGGTTTTGCCGGCCAGTTCCGCCGTCTTCATCCCAAAGAAGGGACCGCCGGAAGCGGTGAGTAGGATCTTTTCCAGCCGTTTTGCGCTGTTTGCATCCTGCAGGCACTGGAAGATCGCCGAGTGTTCACTGTCCACCGGCAGCAGTTTGACGCCGCGACGGCGCACTGCATCGGTGACCAGGTGTCCGCCGGTGACCAGGCTCTCCTTGTTGGCCAGCGCCAGGTCATGGCCACTCTCGATGGCAGCCAATGAGGCTGCCAGTCCGGCAATGCCCACCACCGCATTGAGAACCACATCAGGACCGTCCATCGCGGCCAGGGTGCGCAGGCCTTCAGCACCACGCAGCAGACGGGGTGCATCGGCACGTCCGGACAGCATTCCTTCCAGCTTGTCGCAGGCTTCCTCATTGACCACTGCCACATATTGGGGATGGAACTCCTCAATCTGGGCAAGAAGCCGTTCTACCCGGCTGTTGGCTGCCAGACCGAAAATCTCGTAGCCGTGCATCCGTGCCACATCCAGGCTCTGGGTTCCGATGGAACCGGTGGAACCCAGCAGAGTGATTTTTTTAGACATGTTTCCGACCGCCTTTTAGTGAATGAAATAGAAGAAAAACCGCACCGCAATGGAGACAAAGGGTGCAATAAACATCACGCTGTCAAACCGATCCAGAATGCCTCCGTGCCCCGGGAAGATGGTTCCGTAGTCCTTGATGCCTACCTGCCGTTTGACCGCCGAGGCAAACAGGTCTCCCAGAATGCCCAGCACCGCCGCCACAACGCCCAGCAGGATCAGGGCCAGATAATGCCAGCCGGTAATATGAACGGTCAGGCTGCCCAGGTTGGTGGACAGGGCGCTGTAAATGGCAGTGGCCACCAGCCCCAGCAGTACACTGCCGAGTACCCCGCCCACGGCACCTTCCACCGTCTTGTTGGGGCTGACAATGGGGGCCAGCTTGTGACGCCCGAAGGCACGGCCGGAGAAATAGGCTGCGGTATCGCCGCCCCATGCAAAGCAGAGGATCAGCAGAATAAAGAAGACTGCATCATAACCGTACTGCTGCATGGGCAGGCAGCGCTTGAGGTGGATCAGCGAGTAAAAGCAGAAGATAATGACTCCGCTGAAATAGGTAAACCCGCTCAGCTTGCCGAAATCCAGCGTTTTGTGGCTGGCGATCAGGCAGACATTGTAGAACAGGACAATCAAAAAGCTGGCCGGCAGCACCAAAGCGCGCACCGGGTCACTGCTGGTCAGCATAATCAACAAGGTATACGGCACCGCCGCCGCGTACAGATACCACTGACGTTTGCCGAATCCCATGGCGGCAAACACCTCATGAATCCCCAGCAGGCAGATGCCCGACAACACCAGATCAAATAAAATGGTGTTGAAGAACGCCAAAACCACAGCCAGGACACACAGGCCCACCACGGCGGTAACGATACGAGTTTTCATAAACGGATTTCCTTTCACGGGTAAAATCTTCACGCCCTGCCCTAAATCCATATGCAGGCAGGGCGCTGCTTTTGCCGGGAAAAAACAGGTGCCGCGCCGGGAGCGAGCCTGGACGCGGCACAGACGGGTCCGGGATCAGACCTCCATGATCTCCTTGTTCTTGGATGCACAGGTTTCGTCAATCTTCTTGACGAACTTGTCGGTGAGCTTCTGGGTTTCCTCTTCCAGATTCTTCTGGTCATCCTCAGTCAGCTCGCCGGCCTTCTTCATCGCCTTGAATTTATCCATGGCGTCGCGGCGGACATTGCGCACTGCCACCTTGGCCTCCTCGCCCAGCTTCTGGACATCCTTGGTCAGCTGCTTACGGCGTTCCTCGGTGGGAGCCGGGAAGACCAGCCGGATGGTGTGACCGTCGTCAATGGGGTTGATGCCGATGTCGCTGGTCTGGATGGCCTTGGAAATAGCCTTGACCATCTTGCCGTCCCAGGGCGTGATGGTCAGGATCCGGGCTTCGGCCACCGCCACCGCAGCGATCTGATTGATCGGCGTGGGAGAACCGTAGTAGTCCACTGCCACCTTATCCAGAATGGCGGGGTTGGCGCGGCCCGCACGGATGGTGGCCAGCTCCTTATTCAGGTGGGAGACACAGTTGGACATCTTCTCCTCGTAAACTTTCGTGGTACTGCTCATAGCGTTACTCCTTTTTATCTGATTGGTCCCGCACAGGGGATTTAACTTACTCCTTGACGATGGTGCCCACCGGTTCCCCCTTTACGGCCCGGGCAATGTTTTCCGGCTTGCCCAGATCAAACACCACAATGGGCAGGCCGTTGTCCCGGCACAGGGTGGCCGCGGTGGAATCCATCACGGCAAGCCGCTCGTCCAGAACACGGGTGAAGGTCAACGTCTCGTACTTCACCGCATCGGGGTACTTGTGGGGGTCTTTGTCATAGACGCCGTCCACCATGGTTGCCTTGAGCATGGCATCGGCACCGATCTCCAGTGCACGCAGCGCAGAGGCCGTATCGGTGGAGAAAATCGGGTTGCCGGTACCGCCGCCGAAGACGACGATCTTGCCGGATTCCAGCGCGGCAATCGCCTTGTCGCTGGTAAAGGTCTCGGCCACCTGGGGCATCACCGAGCTGGTCATCACCACAGCAGGCACCCCTGCCTGACGCAGGGCGTCCTTGACCGCGATGGCATTCATCACGGTGGCCAGCATCCCGATCTTGTCGGCATCCATCCGGTCCATCTTGCCGCTGGAACGACCGCGCCAGAAGTTGCCGCCGCCTACCACAATGCCGATCTGTACCCCGCACTCATAAGCGCTGCGGATTCCCGCACAGATCGAAGCAATGGTCGCCTCATCAAAACCAACGCCCTTTTCCCCCGAAAGAGCTTCGCCGCTCACTTTAAGCAGCACACGTTTATAGACTGCCATTTCATTACACCACCTATACAAAATTCAGAACTCATCACAATAAAAGTATTTTACAATAGTTTGCTCGTAAAGTAAATAAGATACAAAAAAATTCACGCCGCGGACCCGATCCCACGGCGTGAATCTTCCTTGTATTTCTTTACCCCTCAACCCGGATTGCGGCCAAATACGGCGGCAAATTCCCGGTGAATCCAGGCTGCCTGCATGGCATCCTGCTGCCGGCGTTCCTGGCGCTCGCCCGCATCGGAGCGCATCACTTCCAGGGCCTTTTCCAACTGAAAGGGAGGCAGTTCAAAACGCACTGCAAAACCGGGGCCATCCTCCAGGCAGATTTTCCAGCCCAAGGCGTCGGCATACTGCCGCACCAGCAAAAGTCCTGTGGCCCCCTGCTCTAGCAAGGTGCGGCTCAGGGCCCCCTGTTCCAGCAAAAGCCGTCCTTCCTCCCCCAGCCCCGGGCCATCATCCCGGTAGCAGAGCCAGCGCATCGTTTCAGCATCCGCACCGGTTTCGCAGCGCAGGGCAATCCGGCTGCAATGCTGTGACGCCGAGTTGGACACCAGGTTGGCCAGCAAAGCGTCCATCAGGCCGGGATCGGCGCGGAAATAGACCGTCTGCTCCGCCTCCCGCTGCCAATCCAACTGTACCGGCAGCCCATTGAGGACCAGCTCCCCGGCAACGCAGCAGCAAAACCGTTCCAGATACCCCTGCAGTTCCACCAACCGGAAACTACGGCTGGCCCCCAGCGATCCTCCCAAAGCCAATTCTGCGGCGTGATCCGCCAGGCGCTCCAGCCGGATCACCCGCTGGTCCATCTCCTGCAGCATCTGCTGTGCAGCGCGACAGACCTCCGGCGTAGTCTGGGTTTCAAGATAGTGCGACAAAGCCTCGATGGAACTTTGCAGCACACAAAAATCCCCCGCGAAACGGCCTTTCAGACCGCCACGAAGGGCGTATTCCTCTGCCCGGGGCTGTGCAGCCGCCAGAATATGGGATTGCAGATCTGCCATCATGACGCCTTTCTGACACCGGCTCAACGGTGCATTGCATGACGGATGCGTTCCGCCAAGGTACAGATCAGCTCCCGTTCACTGACTCGCCCGCTGTCTGCCTTGCCGTTGACGGTACACATCTTTTGATAAAAAGCCGAATTTCCGCGGGCCATCGCATCGTTGAGGCGGCGCAGTGCCGAAATCACCGCGCTGTAAGAAATATGTTGGTTCTGTGCCACATAATGGCACAGTTCCTCGTTGGAAAAGCCGCCCTCGGTCAAAACTTCGCGGCAGAGAATCTGCTGCAGATAGCTGACCCCCTGCATGCCGCGGCTGACCTGCATCTGGTCCAGATACAGATTGAGCTGTTCCCGCACCCGATACACATCAAAATTGGCCGGTCCGGTTCCCCATTGGAACACCGTCTCAAACAATTCCCGCATGGTGTATGGTTTAAAAATAATATAGTCCACACCCAAAGTCAAGAGCTTCTGGCTGGACTGCAGTGTACCATTGACACTGGTCAGCAGAATGTTGGGCGTGTATGTAAACGATAGCTGGCTGATCTGATACAGCAAGGAGAAAATCCCCGGATTTTGGATCAAGGTGTCCAAAACAAGAACCCGAGGTTCCATCCCGTTGCGCAGCAACTCCAGAACCTGCTGACCCGTCTGGGCTGTACCACAGACCTTGACAGCATCCTGGGATTGTGCATACAGGCGGATGGCATTACACTGGGCGTCGTCGCCATCCGCAAACAGCACAGTAACCGGTTCTAGACGATATTCTTCTGCCATACTGGTTTCCTCTCCTGCCCCGCATCGCGGTGAAATTCTGACATCCTGGCGCCGGCTTAATTGGTCACCGCCGTGCCACAGCAATCCTCCAGGATATCCAGCGCCGCCTCGGGCTGAAGAGCGTTTTCGTACAGGAACTGCAAAAGAGCCGCACCGTACGCTTCATCCGCATTGTGGAGCGTTCGGCTTACCAGACGAGGAGCGCGGTCTTTGCGCTGTACTTCTACCACCAGGTTCCCTGCAACCCGCCGCAAACGGTATTGTACACAACAAGGCGCCTGAAATCCCGGAATTTCCGAAAAGGGTCGGCCGTACACCGCAAGAACCGTTCCCTCTGTCGCCTCATTTGCTATCATTGTTGATCCACTCCATTCTTCGTTAATTTCGTTTTTCCTCCAGCGTCTTTTACTACGAATATAGCCCATCCTTGCAAAAAAATCCATGTTCTTTTTTATTCGGTGCGTTCAAGAAATGTTCTGCCTAGCATTTTCCTTCTTATTATCGATTAATAAAAAGGCAAAATTCACGCGTTTCTTTTGTTGTATCCCAAGTTCTTTATTTATTCATCGGACCATCGTCATTTGTAAGATTTTTGACAGATAACACGCATGAAAATTCAGCAATTTGTGGCAATTATAATTGCTATTTTCTCTCAAAAACGCCATATTTACTTATTTTCATCACCACAGAAATGTGCTAAAATGTCTTATTATAAATTTCGCTTAGAATTTCTGGGTAATTTTTACAACAGGAGCGATGTCATATGTCTTATGAAACAATCACTCTCAGCCCCTCTGAACAACAAATGTTGACTGCGCTTTGTCCGGTGGTGATTGGGCTCGGCAACTATCTCGGCAGTGGCTGCGAAGTTGCCCTGTACCGCATGGACGAACCCATCCGGGTCGTCGAGATCGCCAACGGCTTCCACTCCGGCTCCACAGTGGATTCGCCCGCTTCCAGTTCTTTGAAATCCATGTTGGAAAATCTTGCCCCGGGGGAACACAGCTCCCATTGTTTTTTTACCCGGAACCGTCAGGGCACACAATTGAAGGTTTCGGTCATCACCATCCAGGGGGATACCCCGGAACGCCGCATCGGGGCGCTATGCCTCACCTACTATATGGACCAAAGCCTGACCGAGTTTGGGCGCACCTGGTTCAACAGTTGCACGGCTGATGACCTTTCCAATCCATCCGGCGGATTTGCCCCCGGCATTGACGCGCTGATCATCGAGACGACGTTGGAAGTGCGGGATCAGATCATGGCTGATCCCAATGTGAATGCCAGCAGCAAGAATCGGG
The DNA here is from genome assembly GCA_944382835.1 of uncultured Gemmiger sp. Lineage (GTDB taxonomy): Bacteria > Bacillota > Clostridia > Oscillospirales > Ruminococcaceae > Gemmiger. The sequence goes on along the minus strand of CALWNP010000003.1, from coordinate 11,074 downwards.
TCATTATCGCCAACCTGGCCAAGCGCGGCGTCTTCAAGGCCAAGGAATCGGTGGTCACCGTGGCCAAGACGCTGGGGATCTCGCGCAATACGGTTTATCTCCATCTGCGCAATCTAAACGGGGATCCCCTTCAGCCCACAGAAAGCCTAAAAGCATGAACCATCACGGGACAGAGTGGATGCGCTCTGTCCCGTGATGGTTTTTTGTCAGTTTATCTGTTGGTTATCAATCAAAAGCAGATGAATGGACTGCCTCGGTGCGATGCCATTCCATCAACCAGAGAAAACGAAAAGCCCCAAGATTCAACGGTATATCGCGAATCTTGGGGCTTGCTATGGAGCTGTTAGGCAGATTCGAACTGCCGACCTCATCCTTACCAAGGATGCGCTCTACCGACTGAGCTATAACAGCAAATGGCGACCCGAATCAGGCTCGAACTGACGACCTCTAGCGTGACAGGCTAGCGTTCTAACCAACTGAACTACCGGGCCAGGACCCATCGTTGCGTTGCCGTGGCGGCTGCAACGTTGATTATTATACCCACAGCCCCCCCAATTGTCAACACTTTTTTCGGGATTTTTTTAAAAAAAATCAAATTTTTATATTTTTGTCGGTATACCGTCTATCTTTTTCAAGAAAAAGCGCCGTTTTGCAATCGAGAAGGAGCCATGGTATCATACAGACTGTTTTTCAGTCTCTGGATCTGCGAAAAAAACGTGGTTCTTCCCCGCGGCGGATGCGCTGCAGACCATGCCTGTGCCGTACCAGCATCATGACAGCCGCTGCGATCATCCCCCATCCGCTCTCGGCACCATATTGAAGCCAGGCAAACGGAATGGCCGCTAGAGGGATCACGGCAGCCCCCAGTGGCAGATAGCCCAGCCACAGGACCAGCAAGCCGCCGCCCAGGCAGCACAGCGCACCAGTCACCGGCAGGTAAAGCACCAGCCATCCGCAGGTCACCGCCACCCCTTTGCCGCCCCTTCCTTTGGACCAGAGGGGGATGTTGTGCCCCAGAATTGCCCCCAGCCCGGCATACAGCAGCGCTGCGTGGCCGATGAAGGGTGCGGCGACAAAGTAGCTTACCCCGCAGGCAGCCGCCGTTTTGAGCAAATCTCCGGCCAATACGGCAAAGCCGGCCAACCTGCCCAGATTCAGCATGATGTTGGTCATGCCCGGGTTTCCGTCCCCGATCCGCCGGGCGCTCTGCCCTGAAACCAGCTTGGCCACCAGTTCTGCCGTGAGCAAGCTGCCAAAGCCATATCCCACAGCGAGACACACCAGCCGATATTCCAAGGCCTGATGGTGGACCATCCGCACTTCCTCCCCACATGGTATCTTTATGCCGGTTTTTTCCCGGTACAGTTGCAGTATGGTCCTTTGTGCCGTACAATAAACGTAGCATTTGTAATTGATGAGGTGAAACCAATGGATTTTGAAACATTAAAACAGGAGTGTCTGTCCTGCCGCAACTGCGGGCTTTGCGAAACCCGAAAGCACGTCGTCTTCGGGCAGGGGGTCCCCGATGCCGAGGTCATGTTCGTGGGAGAAGGTCCCGGTGCCAACGAGGACGAGCAGGGTCTGCCCTTTGTAGGGCGCAGCGGCAAACTGCTGGACAGCTTTTTGGAAGCGGTGGACCTGAGCCGTGAACGCAACATCTTTATCGCCAACATTGTAAAGTGCCGTCCGCCTGAGAACCGGGATCCCCTGCCCGAGGAATCTGCCGCCTGCAAGCCCTGGCTGCGCCAGCAGTTCCAGCTGCTGCGGCCCAAGATTGTGGTTTGCCTGGGGCGCATTGCGGCCCAGCAGATGATTGATCCCAAGTTGTCTGTCACCCGGGACCACGGCAAATTCTTTGATAAGCAGGGTACCCTGTTCATGGCCACCCTGCACCCCGCCGCCCTGCTGCGCAATCCCAACAACAAGCCCATGGCTTTTGGGGATTTTGTCGCCCTGCGGGACAAGATCAACGAAATTTGTGATCACACCTACAACCGCTGATTTTGTTGTTTGCGGGACCATCCGGTTGGTTCCGGCATAGCATAGTCCAGATCATCCCACAAAAAGGAGGCTGTGTGCTATGCTTTGCAGACCTGTTGCAGACTTTTTTCTGGGGGCACTGTCCCCTTCCGGATTTTCGGGGTGGTTTGCCCAGGCGGCTGCCGAACCCGGGCTGACCACCTATCTGATCAAAGCTGGCCCCGGATGCGGCAAGTCCACCCTGATGCGCAAAATGGGTGAAACCGATCGGCTGCAGTCAGGTCCGCGCGGGGCCATGGTGGAGCGCATTCACTGTTCCAGCGATCCCCAGAGCCTGGATGGCATCCTGCTGGAAGATGTCCATGCCCTGATCCTGGACGCCACAGCGCCCCACACCCTGGACTGCAAATATCCCGGCGCGGCAGAGCAGGTGCTCTCCTTTTACGATACCCTGGACAACAGCTTTTTGGTCTCCAACCGGGAGCAAATCCTGGCTCTGGGCGCCCGCCATGCTGCCTTGCTGCAACAGGCATCCGCCCATTTTGCCCTCGCCTGTGCCCTGTTGGCCCGCCGTCGTGCCATGGCCGCTGACGTGGTGAAATCTGACAAGCTGGAACGCTTTACAGCCCATCTGGCCGGCCGCATCATCCCCCATCGCCGGGGTGCCGCTCCAGGCCAGGTTCGGCATCGGTTGCTCAGCGCGCCAACACCTGACGGGATCACCGTCTTCTACGACACCGTTTCCCAGCTGGCCGATGAGGCGCTGTATGTCATCCACGACCCCTACGGCCCAGTCAGCACCCGGATGCTGCGGATCTTGGCCGACTTTGTCCGGCGCAATGGATACAGCTGCATCCTGTGCCATTGCCCCACCGATCAGCACGGCAAACTGGACCATCTTTTTGTTCCCGCGCTGGGGCTCGGTTTTGTCACGGCCAATTCCTGGCATCCCATGGCGTTTGCCGGACAGCACAATCTCCACGCCAGCCGCTTTATGGATCTCAGCGCCCTCCGGGGCCAGCGCAGCCTGATGAGCTACCAGAAACGGCTGGCCATCAGTTTGATGGAGAAGACCTGCGCCGCCCAGGCCGAGGCCAAGAAGGTCCATGACGCCCTGGAGCAATATTATATTCAGGCCACCGATTTTGCAGAGGTGGATGCCATCCGTCAAAAACTGGAATCCGATCTGTTTTCGTTCTGAACCCGGCCGGAGGTGAAAATTCCATGTCGTCAACCGAAGAAGAACCCCTTGCCCTGCGCATCTCGGTGCGGCGGCTGGTGGAGTTTCTGCTGCGGCAGGGCAGCATCGACAGTCGGTTCACCGGCTTTGACCGGGCACTGGAAGGTGCACGGATTCACCGCCGTCTTCAGCGCAGCGCCACCCGGCAGCATCCCGACTATAAAGCGGAGGTCATGCTGCGCCAGGACTACGACTGTGTCGGCATCACCTACACCATCGAAGGACGGGCCGACGGCATTTTTACCGACGCCGACGGGGTGGTGGTCATTGACGAAATCAAGACCACCACCCTGCCCATGGAGGAAATTTCGGAAGACCACGCCCCCGAGCACTGGGCCCAGGGGCTGGTTTATGCCGCCATCTACGCCCTCCAGAACGGCTGTGAACAGATGGGGGTACAGCTCACCTATTACCAGGTAGACGAGGAACAAAGCGCTGTCTTTCGCCGGGACCGCTCCGCCGCCGAACTGGGAGATTTTGTGGAGGACCTGCTCACCCGTTACGCGCCTTGGGCGCAGCGGGCTGCCCGCTGGCAGGCCGAAAGCCGGGCCAGTTTTGCCGTCCTTCCATTTCCCTTTGCCAGTTACCGTCCCGGCCAGCGCGCCATGGTGCGGGAGGTCTACCAGGTCTGCACCGGCGGCGGGCAGCTGCTCTGCCAGGCCCCCACCGGGATCGGGAAAACCATGAGCGCCCTCTTCCCCGCCATCAAGGCACTGGGGGCCGGGGTTGGCGGGCCGATCTTCTACCTGACCGCCCGGGGAACCACCCGCACCGCAGCCGAACAGGCACTGAAGCTGCTGCGCAGTGCCGATCCCCAATTAAAACTTCGCAGCGTGACCCTGACCGCCAAGGACAAAATCTGTCTGTGTGAAACCCGCCAGTGCACCCCCGAAGCCTGCCCCTATGCCAACGGCTACTATGCCCGGATCAAGGACGCGCTGTGGGACGCCTTAGGCTGCCCGGCCCTGGATGCTGCCGCCTTACAGGAGTTTGCCCGCAAGCACACCGTCTGTCCCTTTGAATTGGGGCTGGATTTGAGCCTGTGGTGCGATGTTGTGATCGGGGACTATAATTACCTGTTTGACCCGGTGGTGCGCTTACAGCGCTTTTTTGAGGCCAAAGGGGACTATCTGTTTCTGGTGGACGAAGCCCACAATCTGCCGGGCCGCGCCCGGGAGATGCACAGCGCGGCTTTGTGCAAGAGCCAGTTTTACGCCGCCAGAAAATTGCTGGGAAAAGGCAAGAGCAAACTCAAGACGGCGCTGACCAAACTCAACGACCACTTTGTCCAGTGGCGTCACCGCTGCGAGGAGACTGCCTTAACCAGCCGGGCCGGCAAGACCTTTTTCCAAAAAGGGAGGGATGAAACCTTTGACCGGCTGTTGCAGCAGCTATCCGAGCCGCTCCAGGTCTGGCTGGACGAACACCGCGACCCCGATGAAGCCCACGAGGCATTGCTCCAGCTCTATTTTGATCTGCGCAGCTGGCTGCGGGTAGCAGATACCTTCGACGAGCATTTCGTGTTACAGGTTTCGGCCTTTGGCAGCGAGGTCCGGGCAGTCCAGCTCTGTCTCGATCCCAACGCTTTTCTGGCTGCCGATTTTGCCATGGGCCGTGCCGCGGTGCTCTTCAGCGCCACCCTGGCCCCGGCCGGATACTACAAAGATCTGTGCGGGATTTCCGAAGCGCGGGCCGTGGCGCTGCACAGTCCCTTTCCCCAGCAGAACCTGGGGTTATGGTGTGCGGGTTCGGTCAGCACCCGCTACCGGGACCGGGATGCCAGCATCCAACACATTGTCCGTCTGCTCCACACCATGATCTGTGCCCGGCAGGGCAACTATCTGGCCTTTTTCCCCAGCTACGCCTATCTGGAACAGGTCTATGAGGCGTTTGTCGAGGAATATCCCGATCTGGTGGTCTGCAAGCAGCAGAGCGCCATGGACGAAGCCCAGAAAGAAGCCTTTCTCCAGGCCTTTCTCCCCCATCCCAGCTCCACCATGCTGGGCTTTGCGGTGCTGGGCGGGGTGTTCGGTGAAGGGGTGGATCTGACCGGCGACCGACTGATCGGAGTGGCCGTGGTGGGGCCGGGGCTACCCCAGGTGGGGCCTCGCCAGGACCAGCTGCGGGATTACTTTGAGCAAAGCCGCGGCTGCGGGTTTGATTACGCCTACCGCTATCCCGGCATGAACAAGGTGCTTCAGGCTGCCGGGCGGGTCATCCGCACCCCCGAGGACCGCGGGGTGGTGCTGCTCATCGACGACCGCTTTTTGACCCCCGATTACCTGCGGCTGATGCCGCCCCATTGGTCCCATCTGGTCACGGTCAACGATCAGGCTCAGCTGGAAAAAGCCCTGCATCGGTTCTGGGATACCCCATAGGAAACAAAAAACGCGAGGGTTCTGCCCCAGTCAAGGGGCGAACACACTCGCGTTTTTGTTTATTCTTCGGTCTTTTTCTTCATCCGCAACAGGCTGTAGGGCATCAGAGCCGCCTCACAGGGGATGCTGTAATGCATCATGGGATGGGGTGTGGCATCCACCTCCGCACCATTTTCGTCATGAATCCAGGCGGGGGTCAGCGCCACCACACTGCCGTCAGGCTGCAGGGCTTCCAAGGTATCCCCCAGGCAGAATTTGCTGCGCTGGGTGCACTGGGCCACACCGTTTTCCCAGTTGTCCACAGTACCGATAAAGTCCCAGTCCCGCACATAGGTGTGGCTGGGAGTCTGCAGGGCCTGTTCCTTGCCGAAATAGAACCCCGGCGAATAATGGCGATGGCTGGTGCGGTTGAGTTCCTCGATTACATCATCGGGAAGATCAAAGTCATCCGACATGGGATTGCGCAGGTAGGTATCCAGGGCGCGGCGGTAGGCGCTGGTCACCGAAGCCACGTAGTAAAATGTCTTGGCCCGGCCCTCAATCTTCAGGCTGTCCACCCCCGCCTTGCAGATCAGATCCAGGAAGGGTGCCGTGCACAGATCGTTGGCATTGAGGATATAGCTGCCATCGCTGTTTTCTCCGATCTCCATGTACTGGCCGGGGCGGTGCTCCTCCACCAGATGGTACTTCCAGCGGCAGGGCTGGGCGCACTCGCCCCGGTTGCCGCTGCGCCCGGTCATGAAGCTGGACAGCAGGCAGCGGCCGGAAACACTCATGCACATGGCGCCGTGGACAAAGGCTTCCAGTTCCAGCTCGGGCGGGGTGTTGTCCCGGATCTGAGCAATATCGGTCAGGCTCAGTTCCCGGGCCAAGACCACCCGCTTGACCCCCATATGGTAGGCCGCGGTGGCCGCCGCATAGTTGGTGATGCCCGCCTGGGTAGAAAAATGAATCTCCACCTGAGGTGCATACTTTTTGGCCATTTCCAATACCCCGAGGTCCGCGATGATGAAGGCATCTACCCCCGCATCGGCGGCCTCCCGGATGGCGTCGGGCAGGCGGGACAGCTCCTCGTTGGTGGGCAGGGTGTTCAGGGTCAGGTAGACCCGCTTGCCGCGGGCGTGGGCAAAGATACAGCCCTCCCGCAGTTCTTCGGTGGTAAAGTTGACCGGTGCAGCGCGCATCCCAAATTCCGGCAGCGCACAGTAGACGGCATCGGCACCGTACAGCACCGCATATTTCAAGGTTTCCAGGCTGCCCGCAGGGGCCAGCAGTTCCGGCTGTGCCAGCATATTGTCATTCCTCCGTTATTGGATGTAAAACACCCGGCGCTGTGCCTGTGCCGGGTGCTAGACTTATTTTTATTGAGGCCAACCCGCCAGAACACAATTAGCATTGTGCTCATCAAGAGTCTTCGCATAGAAATACTGCCCCGGATAATCCCCGTTGGGGTTGCCGGTGACAAAGAAGAAGTATCCCTCGTCAATATAGGTCTGGTCGGGGTTCAGTGCCGCATAGATGGCATCATACCCGGGGTTGGAGATGGCCCCCGCGGGCAGACCGCTGACACGGTAGGTGTCATAGGCGTTCAGCACATCCTCAGGAATTTCACCAGCTTCCACCCAGCCCATATAGGCCGCCACCGGTGAATTCCAGAGATAGTTGTTCTCCACATCGGCGGTGATGTAGCTGCAGGCGTTGGACTCCAGCTTGTGCTCCGCCCAGTTGGGATCATCCGATTCCAGGCGGTTGTGGAAGACCGCGCTGACCTTGGCATCATCCTCCGGCTTGCCGGCTTCCTCCTGGATGAAAGAGGCCAGAATCACCACGTCGCTCAGGGTGGTCCCCTTCTCGGAGATGGAGTCCATCAGGCCCGAGGTCTTTTTGTCGAACTCCTTGTAGAAGGTATCCACATAGTTGTAGACGGTATCGTCGGTGTAGAACTCGTAGGTGTCCGGGAAGAGGTACCCCTCGCATTTCATGATGCAGCCGGGGTTATCCGGGATCTCATTCCAGAAAGGATACTGGCTGAAATCCGAGCCATCGGCGCCGTTGGCACAGTCCAGGAAGGTCTGCACACTGTCCACAAGACCGTTGTCCACAAACTGCTGGGCAATCTCCACACTGGTGGTGCCTTCGGGGAAGGTCAGGGTGACGGTTTCCCGGCGCACCTGCTGCACCGAGAGGGTCTTGATGATGTCGTTGTAGGACATGCCTGCCCGCAGCACGAAATCGCCGTACTGCAGCCCCTCCGCCTTGCCACTGTACTTGGCATAGAGGCGGAAGAGCCAGGCGTTCTGGATGACCCCGGCATTTTCCAGGTCGTTGGCGATATCTGCCACGCTGGACCCCTGTTCCACTGTAACCGTCAGGTCGCCCCCTTGCAGGTGGGCGCCGTCCAGCTCGCTGTAGAGCTCATAGCCACGGTATCCGCCGTAGCCCACAAGCCCCAGGAAGATCAGGATAATGACAAGGGCCACAATGGGGAACCGATGACGCCGGGGTGCCGTCTGTTCTTCTTCCTGTTCGTCACTTTCCTCAAAGCTGTGGTCCGCCATCACATCATAAGCCTTGCGGCGCGGCGGGTCGCTCTGGGGCTGCGCATGGTAAACCTGTTTGTTTTTATCTGGTTCACGGTTGATTTTCATTCCTGTTTGCTCCTTGGCATCCCGGAAACCCGGGTGGATCGGTTGAACTTCCCTGCCGGTTTCAGATCAGCAGACGGAAATAAACGTCGGTGAGGGGAAAAGGCTTTTTGAAGAACCGGATCATCCCATACGGGCAGCGCCGCCCCTCCCCCAGGTAAAGGGACTGGTTTTCCGACAGCAGGACCTTTGCGGTGGTCGCACCGTTTTTTTCCCGGGCTGCCTGCAGCAGGATGTCGGCAGAATGGTCGTTGTCAGCCTGCAGCTCGATGAACTGAAGCAGGTCGCCGTCGGTGTAATACAAACCGTAACCCCGTGGATTGCTGACCACCGTGATGCCTGCGCTGTACAGCTCGGTCATCATCTCGGTCATGGTGGATTCCGGCAGCATGACACAGCCGGGCTGATACCGCAGCCGGGTTTCACACAGACGGCGCACCGGCATGGTGTCAAAATCGGCCTGAGCCAGCAGATTGCGGGGAATGGGTTTGGTAACAGCCCGCATGGGGAAGGCGTTCTGAAACTGCATCCTGGCAAAATACTCCGCCGCATGGCCGCTGCCCGGCACCGTCACCGCAAAATGATACCCACTTTCGGCATAGGCGCGCAGACAGGTTTCCACCAGCTTGGTCATCAGGCCGCGGCCGCGCAGATCGGCGCGGGTGGCCATCCCGGCAAACCAGATTCCCTTGCGGTAGCCGGTCTTGACCGGCACCGCCGCCAGCATGGCCGCAAAGCGGGACGGTCCCGGACCGTCCGACGGCTTTTCCAGCACCAGAAGATTGTCCAGCCCCACAATCCCGTGCAGCCATCCTGCCGACTGGGTTCTGGAACAGCCATATGCCTCACAGCGCATGACAATCAGATCAAGAAAATCCTCTTCGGTTGCCTTCCGCAGCATCCTGTTGCCTCCCTTTGAACCGCCCGGGGCGGTTTGCGGCCTTTCGCCTTGATGTTACACGATGTCCCGCAATTTCTCAAGCACTTCGGCGTGGATATCCTCCTGGGTCCGCACGGCTTTTTCGCCGTCGATGACGGTGCAGCAGTCAATCCGGCGCCAGCCCAGCGTCCGGGCGCAGTATTCCGCCGCCGCGCGGGACCGGGCCAGATACTCGCTGTCCTTTTCCTGAATATCCCGCTTGGCTGCATCCCCATGGTAGCGGTTGAGCAGCAGCTTCTGGGAAACTTCGAGGTCCACCGCCAGATAGATCACCGCGTCCGGGGCGGGGATTCCGAATTTCTTGTATTCAAAATCAAACAGCCAGTTGAGGAACCCATCCCAGTGCATCGGCGGCAGCTTGGAGCACTGGTGGATGGCATTGCTGGTGGTATAGCGGTCGGCCACCACCAGCCCGTGGCGGCGGTAGTACTCACCCCAATCGGTTTTGTAGCTGGCATAGCGATCCACCGCAAAGAAGGCCGATGCCGCATAGGCATTGACATCATCGGGTTTGGAGCCAAACTCTCCCGACAGGTACATTCTGGCCAGTGAGGAGGAGGGGCTGTTGTAATCGGGGAAAGAAATCTGGCGCAGGTCCACGCCGCGGTCCCGCATCGTTTTGCAGAACAGCTCCGTCTGGGTTGCCTTTCCGGAACCATCCAGCCCTTCAAATGTGATCAGTTTACCCATTTTCAACTTCTCCCTTCAGCTGCTGATATTTACGGCGGACTTCTTCCATCTGACCGCAGCACATTCTGCCCTCGGGGCAGGGGCCGGTCAGACAGCGCGGTCCGGCGGAGGCAAAGATGTGCGGTGCCAGCGGCAGAACCAGCCGGAGCATCTCATCGGCCACCGCCCGGATTTCCCACTGGGCGCGGTTGCAGCAGCGCAGATTGAAAAAGTTCAGCAGACTGCGGCAGTTCATTGTCATGACCATCTTGGTCTCGCAGGCGTTGGGCAGCACAAAGCGGGCATCCTCGTTGGCCTTTTTGGATGCCTTAGACCGGGCTTCCTTTTCGCTCAGTCCCTGGGCCATCAGGGTTTTGGTGTGGGCATCCTCCAGGGCATGAACCAGCTCCAGATACTTGGCGGCATCGGCGTTCATGGCCTGAATAAACTGTTCCTTGGCCGCCGGGATGGCCTCAATCTCCGGCGGAATCACATAGCGGAAATCCTCCAACCGGACATAGCGCTGGCTTTGTACGCTGAAGGAGGCAATCCGGTGGCGGGTCACCTGCGCCAGGAAGGTACGGGATACCCCTTCGATGCCAAAGGTAAAACTGGCATGCTCGATGGGGCTGGCATGACCCAGATCCGAGAGCTTTTGCAGAAAAGCTGCGGTTTTTTCGGGGGTGAGCCCCTCGAGCAGGGTCTGGATCCCGGAATCAGAATAACACAATTTGGCGGCAGCCGCCACTGTTTTTTCGGGATCGTTGGTGTGGGCAATCAGTCGTACCAACATCTTGTTTTCCTCCGTTTTTGCCTGCAGCGGCATTTTTTATTCCTGGGTCAGTTTGGTCAGCGGCGCATAATTGGCCATGGTTTTCTTTACGCCGACCCGGTCGAACTGAATTTCCACAATACAGTCCCCTGCCACCGGCGTCACCTTCAGCACCTTGCCGCGGCCGAAGACCTTGTGATCCACCAGATCTCCCGGCGCAAAGGACGAAGCCTTTTTCTTGGGTGCGGCAGGTGCCCCCGCCGCCAGCGAGGACCCGGCCCCCGCCGGGGCTGCCGGTGCACCGGAATGGTGGTTGATCCGGCTGGAGCCATAACCGGCACCAAAGCCACCGCTCTCCACCATATGACGGCCGCCGGTAAAACTGGGGCTCTCATGGCCGCCGCTGGCAAACCCGCTGCTGCGCCCCGAATAGGCACTGCCAAAACCGCG
>CALWNP010000002.1 GCA_944382835.1 uncultured Gemmiger sp. | reverse complement strand
CGCGGACGGGGGCCAAAAGCAAGGAATGGATTAGAGAAAGGGCTTCGCCCTTTTCAAACCTTCTCTATTACTCACCACCTATCCAGGCTCCTCCGTTACCAGAATCCAAACCTAGAGGAAGGGTTTTAGAAAACACTTCCGAAAGCTGCAACATAAACCAAAAAGCCAGAAACAACGAGAGGCAACACACCTTTCCTGTTGTTTCTGGCTTTCTTTTTGTAGAGAAGGATTATCAAGGGCGAAGCCCTTGATTCTAGATCCATACCTTGCTCAAGGCCCCCGTCAGGGGTGGGGGCCTTGAGGAGTCCAGGGCTTACAGCCCTGGCCGTGCGTCCACCGCATCGGAACGGTGGGACTTTTTCGGTTCCTTTTTGGTCACAAAAAGGAACGCCTTCCCGGGAGGCCCGTCCTCGGGGTGGTCCACCCCGAAACCGGCAGCGAGAAGCCTACGGTCCCCGTCGGGCCTGCCGGAAAGCACCCGCCTTCCAAGAGGCCCCGGGCCTTCCGGCCGCCCGCCGAAAATTTACAGCGACGACATCCGCTTTTCGGATTTCCGGAACCGCACCAACCCGGTGCGATCCAGCGCCACCATCACCGCCGGGATGAAGATGAGCTGCAGGATGATGCCCGGCACCGCATTGGCAAAGGCGCCGGCCCAGAAGGCGGCCAGGGTGAAGCTGCTGCCGGTCAGGCCCAGCAGAACCACTTCCACCAGACCCCAGACCAGACGGCCCGCCACCATGGCAGCGATCAGGCAGCGGTAAAGCGAGACAACGCACTGCCACCGGGACCGGGCATACAGGAAGCCGGCCACGGCGCCGTAGGTGGCCAGCTCAAAGGCCATGGCGGTGGCGGTGGGGAACATCGGGGGCATGCCGAAGAGGGCCGAGCGCAGCAGCGGCACAATAAAGCCCACCGCCAGGCCGTACTGCCAGCCGCAGACCAGGCCGCAGAGCAGCACCGGAATGTGCATGGGCAGCAGCATGCTGCCGATCTGGGGAATCTGACCGGTGAAGAAGGGCAGAACCAGGCCCAGGGCCAGCATCATGGCCGCGACGGCCATGGTTTTTACTTTGTTATGGGGTTTCATTGCAGAGATCCTCCTTGGTTTCGGGATTGTCGGTGCAAAGACAGAGCTGGGCACGCCCGCGGGGGTTTTCCCGGGTGAAGTACTGCTCTTCCAGCGGGATCCAGGTGGAGACAAAGGCTCCGTACCGTTCCGGATTGCGGCGCAGCAGCCGACGGCGCTGCTCCTCCGGCGAGATGGTCAAAAACACCCGCAGGTCGTAGCAATCCTCCAGCGCCGGGTGCAGGCTGTAACTGCCCTCCACCACCGTCAGCGGGGTGGGCTGCAGCAAAACCGGCGGCTCAAAGGCCCCGGGGTGGCAGCGGTAGGCCCGGTACAGCACCGGCTTGCCCGCCCTGGCCGGTTCCAGTGCTTCCTTCCGGAACCGCACCAGGTCGATGTTGCCGCCGCTGCGCCGGGTCCAGTCTGCCGGACGTTGGTCCATCGGCAGATAAAAGTCATCCAGATGCAGCAGGTTGCAGCCGGTTTCGGCCTGCAGCGCCGCCGCCAGGGTGGTCTTTCCGCTGGCACACCGGCCGTCGATGGCCACCACCGCCCGGCCTGCGCCGGTCAGCAGCGGCCGGACGGCCTCCAGAATCTGTCGGACTGCTTCGCTCATCTTGGCACCTCCCTTCCTGTATGGTTGAAGCAGTCCTATTGTACCGCAGCTCTTCCCCGTTGACAAGGGCGGAATTTCCTAAAAAATGGTATCGACCTGGGCGGGCGGCTGTGGTAGAATAGGGGCAGAATCCAATCACGAAAGGAGTTCTTCCACCATGTCCATCCTCAAACTTTCCCCCACCTGCAAGGACTATCTGTGGGGCGGCGAGCGTCTGCGCACCGACTACCACATTGACAGCGACCTCCAGCCCCTGGCCGAGGCCTGGGTTCTCTCCTGCCACCCCGACGGCCCCTCCACCGTCTGCAACGGCCCCTGGGCCGGCAAGACCCTGGCCCAGTACATCCAGGACAACCCCGGATGCCTGGGCACCGACTGCGACAAGTTCCAGGAGTTCCCCATCCTGACCAAGTTCATCGACGCCAAAGGCAACCTCTCCATCCAGGTCCATCCCTCCAACGAGTACGCCCTGGAGCATGAGCATCAGTACGGCAAGACCGAGATGTGGTATGTGCTGGACTGCGAGCCCGGCGCCTTCCTCTACTACGGCTTTGACCACTCCATCACCAAGGAGGAGTTTGAGCGCCGCATCCAGGACAACACCCTCACCGAGGTCCTCAACGCCGCCCCGGTGCACAAGGGGGACCTCTTCTTCATCCCCTCCGGCACCCTTCACGCCATCTGCAAGGGCATCGTCCTGGCCGAGGTACAGCAGAACTCCAACGTGACCTACCGGGTCTACGACTACGGCCGGCTGGGCGCCGACGGCAAGCCCCGGGCCCTCCACATTGAAAAGGCCCTGGACGTGACCGTCTGCGAGCCCCCCCGCACCGACTACGACTTCGGCGGTCACCTGGCCCGCTGCGACTACTTCACGGTGGACGTGGCCGACGCCCCCTTCCAGGGAACCGCCGACGCCGCCTCCTTCGTCTCGCTGCTGGTGGTGGACGGCGAAGGCACCGTCCGCTGCGGCGACGAGACCATGGCGGTGCGCAAGGGCGACAGCCTCTTCCTGCCCGCCTCCTCCGGCGATTTCGCGGTGGAGGGTAGCTGCAAGGTGCTGGTCACCCGGGTCTGAGCCTCTCCCCTGCTACAACAAATCCCCGGGACAACGCCAGAGGGCGTTGTCCCGGGGATTTTTCTGCTTTTGAGATAAGATCAGTCGTGGCGGATGGCTTCCAGGGCGCTGATCTTCACCGCCCGGCTGGCCGGCGCCAGGCCGGACAGCAGCCCGATGGCGGTGGCAAAGGCCAGGGCTGCCACAACCAGCCAGGGGGGAATCACCGAGATCACGGTGCTGCCGGTGCCCATCATCCCCATCATGCCCATGTCGTACCCCATGCCGCCGGAGCCGGAGAGGCTGCCGAAGAGGGCCATGATGATGGTGATGTTGTTGAGCACCGCGCTGATGCCCAGGCTGAGCACCGCCCCGATGACCCCGCCGATGAAGCCGATGCAGCCGCTCTCGATGAGGAACATCCGGCGGATGTTGCCCAGCTCGCAGCCCAGCACCTTCATGACGCCGATTTCCCGGGTGCGCTCATAGATGGCCATGGTCATGGTGTTGGCGATGTTCAGCGCCGCCACAAAGAGGCTGATGGCCGCCAGACCGCCCAGCATCAGCTGGTTGCGGCGGACCTGCTCCTGCATGGCCTCCCGCTGCTGGGTCATGGAGTAGGTGGAAAAGCCCATCTCCTGGATGGCCTTGTCGGTGGATTCCACGTTTTTCAGGTCGTCCACCTTCACATAGACCTGGCTGTACTCCTGGGTGGAGGGGGCATAGCTGTTTTTGCTCAGCTTTTTGTACTCCTCAATCAGCATCTTCATGTCGTTGAGCCGCAGCACGATGCCGCTCTGGGTCCAGTAGCCCTTGGCGGTGTCGGGGGTCAGCACCCCCACCACCTCCAGCTTCCAGCTCATCTCCTTAGGGTTGTCGGGGTCCCCGTCCGAGAGGGTCAGGGTCATATCATCCTTGTTGATGTCCACAAAGGGCTTGACCGGGTTGCCGTTGGCGTCGGTCTGGCCCTGCCAGCGATACCGCTTGGGGCTGTTCTGGCTGCGGCGGGTGTCCTCGAAGTTGTACCCGGCGCCCTCCCCCACCAGCACCGGCAGGGTGTCCTTGCCGTACTTGGCGGTGGCGGACAGCCAGCTGCCGCTGGTCAGGGTGAAGCCCATGGGCTCCATCGAGTCGGGGTCAATGCCGATGAGGTTGCCCAGGTAGGTCATCTGGTAGCGATCGGCCCGGCCGGCGGTGATCCGCCCGCTCAGGCTGTACGCCTCGTAGTAGGGGGTGGCAGCCACCACATGGTCCAGGGCGCGGATGGTCTTGAGGGTGTCGTCGTTGAGTTTGGCCGGTTCGTCGGGGGTGGAGGAGCTGGTGGTCACCCCGCCGATGGAGTAGGATACCCCGGTGTTGCCGCCGTAGACCTGGATCTGGGTCAGGTCTCCCCAGCTCTGGAGCATCTCGTCGTAGGATTTGTTGGTGGCGATGCCCAGCGAGATCATGACAATGACGGCGCAGGTGCCCACCACCACCCCGATGACGGTGAGGGCGGTGCGCCCTTTGCGCCGGGACAGGTTTTTGGTGGCCAGTGCGACCTGATCAGAGATCTTCATCGTCGGCATCCTCCAGCTGTGCGATGGCGGCGGCCTTGCGGCGCTTGCGCACCACCAGAACCACGATGATCACCACCACCACCAGAATGCCGGCGACGATGAGCACCCAGCCCCACACCGGCATGCCGGTCTGCTGGTTCATATCCATCCCGGGGTCCATCATGCCGGGATCGTCGTAGGTGGGCATCTCCATGACGGTGGCGGAGAAGTCCTTGGTCACCGTCTTGATGGAGCCGTCAGCGGACTCATAGGTCAGGGTGATGGTGCCGGACAGGGGGCCGGCCTGGGTGGGCATCAGGTCAAAGTCCACGCTGTTTTCGGTGCCGGCGTTGACGTTGCCGATGTACTGCTGGGTGATGTCGGCGCCCAGGTTCTCCCCCGAGATGGAGGCTTCCAGGTTGGAGACAGGGTTCTTGCCCTTGTTCACAAAGTTGAGGGTGACGCTGGTGGAATCCCCCACATAGATGGTGTCGGTGAGTTCCAGCTGGCCCAGCTCAAACCGGTCGGGCTGGCTGATGGGCACCGAGATGGTGGTGGAGCCGGTGACCGCCTTGCCGGTGAGCACCCCGGTGCCGGTGAGGTTGACGGTGATGTTGGCCACGTTGGTCTGGTAGCTGGCCGAGGGCATGACGCTGAAGGTCACGTCCCGGGTGGACTTGGCCGACATCTCCCCCACATAGGAGGACAGGCTGCCCCCGGTGAGGGTGATGCCGTCGGGCAGGGTGACCGAGACAATGACATCGCTGAGGCTCTCGGTGCCGTCGGTGGCGTAGGCGGTCAGGGAGAGGGAGAAGGGCGAACCCGCCACGATGGCCTCGTTGCCGTAGCTGGAGGAGCGGATCACCAGGTTGGGGGTGCGGACCTTGGAAGGATCTTCGGGGTCCTCATCCACGCACTGGCCCAGGGTGACGCTGAACTGCTGCATGGGCAGGCTGGAATCCAGGTAGCTGAGGTTGATGGGGAAGGTGTTGCCGCCGCCGTTGTAGATCACATCCCGGAAGAGCAGCACATAGCTGTAATAGGGGCCCTCGTCGTCCTCCCCTTCCACCAGCTGGCTGATCTCGCCGTTGCCGGTGTAGGTGAAGACCGAGGAGTTGACCCGGGCGCTGATCTGGTCGGCTTCCACATTGAACTTGGCCGAGGAGTGGTCCACCACCCGCAGCACCACGTTGACCACGTCGTACCAGTCCACGGTG
Organism: uncultured Gemmiger sp.; assembly: GCA_944382835.1. GTDB lineage: Bacteria > Bacillota > Clostridia > Oscillospirales > Ruminococcaceae > Gemmiger. The sequence continues at coordinate 100,598 of CALWNP010000002.1, read as the reverse complement.
GAGATCTCGTTGCCGGCGGTGTCGGTGACGGTGGCCGCCACCACATAGACCCCGCTGTCGCTGTACGGGCTGGTGGTGGGCACGGGATTGTCGCTGGGGGTGGGGGTGGCACTGGGCGCCGGGGTGGCGCTGGGCACCGCGGTGACGGCGTCCTGGTTGTAGCCGGGGACCCCGCCGCTGATGGTGATTTCGTCGGCTGCCGCAGGCAGGGCGGCGGCGCCGGCCGTCAGGCAGAGGGCCAGGGCGGCGGCGCAGAAGCGTTGCACGATTTTCAATGTACTTCCTCCTTCTTCTCTGGGGCGGGCGGCTGTTCGGACGCCGGGGGTTCGGGGTTTCCGGCGGCGCTGCCGCCGATGGTCAGGTTGCCGTGCAGGGATTCAAAGAGATCACGGCGGTTCTGTTCCCGGGTGGCCTCGTCCTGGACCACATCGCTCTGGACCTTGCCGTCCAGGATGGTGATGATGCGGTCGGCGCAGGCGGCCAGCGAGGGTTCATGGGTGACCATGACAAAGGTGATGCCCTCCTTTTTGGAGAGCTCCAGCATCCGGTAAAGCACCTGTTTGCTGGTGGTGGAGTCCAAGTTGCCGGTGGGCTCGTCGGCAAAGATGACCCGGGGTTTGCCCACAAAGGCGCGGGCGATGCCCACCCGCTGCTGCTGGCCGCCGCTCATCTCGGTGGGCATGTGGTCGGCCCGGGCGCCCAGGCCCATATCCTTGAGTTCCCGGCGGGCCAGCTTGATCCGCTGGGACCGGGGCACCCCCTTGAACATCAGGGGCAGGGCCACGTTTTCGGCGGCGGTCATGCTGGGCAGCAGGTTGTAGCTCTGGAAGATGAACCCCAGATGCTGCTGACGGAAATGGGCCAGCTCATTTTCCGACATGGCACTGATCTCGTGCCGGCCGATGAAGACCTTGCCGCGGGTGGGTTTTTCCAGCCCGGCCAGCTGGTTGAGCAGGGTGGATTTGCCGCTGCCGGACTGACCGACGATGCAGCAGAACTCCCCTTTTTCGATCTGGATGTCCACATCGTTGAGAGCGACGACCCGCTCTTTGCCCACGACGTAGACCTTGCGGAGTTTTTCGGTGTGGATGATCGCAGCCAAACACGTCCCTCCTTTGTCTCGACATTCTATTTTTCCATGATACCATGAAAACATCCCTGTGGGAAGGGCTTTTCTTTTGATGTGGTGTAAAATCTTTCTTGGTAGGCGGGTGGCTGCCGTTGGGCCCGACGGGGTTCGGATGTTTCTCGCTGTCGTTGTCGGGGTGGACCACCCCGAGGGCGGCATTCCCCCGAAAGCGTTCCTTTTTTGTAACCGTGGTAAGGTAGTGTTTGTGCTTACCATACAGTTCCGCGCGAGACGCGGAACACCCATTTCGGAACCAACGCTGCGCGTTGGTTTGTGCATCGCGCTATGCGCGATTGCGCAGCATAGCTGCGCAGGCACAAAAAGTTCCACCGTTTCGAGGCGGTGGACGCCCGGCCAGGGTTTTCAACCCTGGACCCCTCAAAGGGTCCACCGCGGACGGACCCTTTGAGCAAGGAAGAATTTATTAGGGAAAGGGCTTCGCCCTTTTCAAACCTTCTCTATAATCCACCACCTACGGAGGCTCCTCCGGAACCGGAATCCAAACCTAGAGGAAGGGTTTTAGAAAACACTTCCGAAAACTGCAACATAAACCAAAAAGCCAGAAACAAGGATGAGGCAACACGCCTATCCTGTTGTTTCTGGCTTTTCTTTTATAGAGAAGGATTATCAAGGGCGGATGCCCTTGATTCTAGATCCACACCTTGCTCAAAGGGCCCGTCAAGGGTGGGCCCTTTGAGGAGTCCAGGGCTTACAGCCCTGGCCGTGCGTCCACCGCATCGGAACGGTGGGACTTTTTCGGTTCCTTTTGGTCACAAAAAGGAACGCCTTCGGGGGAGGCCCGTCTTCGGGGCGGTCCACCCCGGAACCCGCAGCAACGGGCCTACGGTCCCCGTCGGGCCTCCCGTCAGGCAGTCGCCCCCGGGAAAGCAAGGGGGGGGCTTACGCCCCCTTGGGAAACACCACCCGAATAGTGGTACCACTCCCCACCTGGCTCTTCAGGTCAATCTTCGCCCCGTGCAGCATGGCAATGTGCTTGACAATCGCCAACCCCAGGCCGGTGCCGCCGGTGGCCTTGCTGCGGCTCTTGTCCACCCGGTAGAACCGCTCAAACACCCGGTTCTGGCTGTCCTGGGGAATGCCGATGCCGTTGTCCTCCACCGAGAGGAAGGGACACCCGTCGGGGCCGATGCCGCAGCGCAGCGTCACATGGCCGCCCGGCCGGTTGTACCGGATGGCGTTGTCGCAGAGGTTGGTGGTCAGCTCGGTCAGCAGGTCCCGGCTCCCCTGCACCACCGCCGGGGATGCCTGGTACTGCAAGGTCACATAGGCTTTGCGGGCGTTCATCGTCATGTTGCCCGCAATCTCCTTGGTCAGGGCCGCCAGGTCCACCGGCACCGGGTCCAGGGTGGCCTGCTCCCGGTCCCGCATGGCGTCCAGCTCGGAGAGCTGCAGAATGTCCGACACCAGCGAGATCATCCGCTTGGCTTCCTTGTGAATCCGGGCGCCGAAGGTGGCCACGTCCTCCGGCTTGGCCATCCCGCTCTCGATCAGCTCGGCATAGCCCGAGATGCTGGTCAGCGGGGTTTTCAGCTCGTGGCTCACATTGGCGGTGAACTCCCGCCGCAGGGTCTCGTTGTCCTCCCGCAGCTTGCGGTCGGACTGGACGGTGTGGGCCAGGGGGATCAGCTCCTCGTAGGGCACGTTGGCCTCGATGTCGTCCAGGTGCTCCGCCATCCGGGTGATGGGGCGCACCAGAACCCGGGTCATGGTCCAGGCCAGCAGCGCGGCCACCGCGGCCACCAGCAGGCAGCCCAGCACCAGCAGCGGCAGCACCCGGTTGTAGGAAAACCACAGGTCCCGGGTGTCCTCGGCCAGACGCAGCACCCGGCCGTCGGCCAGACGCAGGGCATAGTAATGGGTCTCGTAGCCCGCCGTCTCGCTGGCGCGGACGCTCTGGCCGGTGCCGCTCTCCAGCGCCTGGGCCACCTCGGGGCGGGTCAGATGGTTGGGCATCGACGCCGGGTCCTCGGTGAGGCTGTCATAGAGGACGGTGCCGTCGCCGTCAATCAGGGTCAGCCGCAGCCCCACCGCCAGGTAGTTGTCCAGGCTGGCGGGTTCCCCCGAAAAGCCGGCGGCCACCGCCTCGGCCTCCCGGGCCAGGCTGCGGTCCACCTCGGCGGCAAAGGCCCGGTGAAAGAGCAGGGCCGCGCCCAGGGCGGTGAGAATCACCGCCAGAATCCCCACCGACAGCACCCCGCGCAGGATCAGCCGGGCCATGCTGCGGGGGGCGCGGGAGGCTTCCTCAGGTTTCATCGGCGGCCTCCGTGCCCTTGGCACTGAGCTTGTAGCCCACCTTGCGCACCGTGCGGATCTCGTCGCCGGCGGCGCCCAGCTTCTGGCGCAGGGTCCGCACGTGCATGTCGATGGTGCGGGATTCCAGCAGATCGTCGGTGTCCCACACCGCCTTCATGATCCGCTCCCGGGCCAAGACCTCCTCGGGGTGTTCCAGGAAGAAGTGCAGCAGGGAGTATTCCTTAAAGGTCAGCTCCACCGGCTCCCCGTCCACCGTCACGGTGCGGGAGAGGTCGTCCAGGGCAATGGGCCCGAACCGCAGCGGCCCCGCCGCCGGGGCGTTGCTCTTGGCCCGGCGCAGCACCGCCTTGACCCGGCTGATGAACTCCATGATGCCGAAGGGCTTGCAGAGATAGTCGTCGGCGCCGTGGTCCAGCCCCTTGACCACATCAATCTCGCTGGTCTTGGCGGTGACCATAATCACCGGCACCGCCCGGGTGGCGGCGCTCTCCCGCAGCTTGCCCAGGATGGCGTAGCCGTCCTCGTCGGGCAGCATCACATCCAGGATCACCAGGTCCGGCACCGCCTGCCGCACCGCGGCCCAGAAACTGGCCCCGTCGGCAAAACCCTGGGCCGGAAAGGAGTTGGTCTGCAGCGCATACTGCTCCAGCTCCCGGATGCTGGCATCGTCCTCGACGATGTAAATCATGAAAATAGCCTCCTTGTACCGCGGCTCAGTCGTTGCCCACCTTCTGGGCCGGGGCCTTCTCCCCTTCCGGCGGGAAGGCGTAGCGGTCGCGGTACTTCTCGTACCGCTGCTCGAACTTGACACTGGCGCCGCTCTTGACGTTGTTCAGATATTCGTGGGTGTCGAACCGGTCGGCCGCCACCTCGATCATCGCCACCGCAATGTTGGAGCAGTGGTCGGCGATCCGCTCGTAGTTGGTCAGCAGGTCATCCAGCACAAAGCCGTACTCGATGGAGCAGGTGCCCGCCTGCAGACGGGCGATGTGCCGGGTCTTGACCTCCCGCACCAGGTTGTCCACCACCTGCTCCAGCGGCTCGATCTTGGCCGCCGCGTAGCAGTCGTTTTTCTGGAAGTCGTCCACCGTCCGGTTGACGATGTCCTGCACCGCAGCCTCCAGCACCGCCAGGTCGCTGAGGGCTTCCTCGCTGAACTGGATGTTCTTGTCCCGGATCTCCTCAGCGGCCTCGATGAGGTTCACCGTGTGGTCGGAAATCCGCTCAAAGTCGCTGATGGTGTGCAGCAGGGTGTTGACGGTGCGGTGGTCGTCCCGGGAGAGGGTCTTGGCCGACAGCTTGACCAGGTAGGTGCCCAGCACGTCCTCGTAGTGGTCCACCGCCTCCTCCTTGCGGCGCACCTCGTCGGCGATGGCGTCATCCCACTTGCGGGTGGTGGACATGGCCTGCAGCAGCGAAGTGCGGCAGATCTCCGCCATATCGCCGCCGGTGAGCATGGCCCGGCCCACTGCCACCGAGGGGGTGGAGAGCAGCCGCTCGTCCAGCAGGGAGTGCTCCTCCTTGGCGCCGGTCTTGTCGTCGGGTACCGTCAGCACGGCCAGCCGCTCCAGCAGCTTGTTGAAGGGCAGCAGGATGGCGGTGGTTACCACGTTGAAGACGGTGTGGACGATGGCGATGCCGAAGGTGTTGGCCACCTCATTGAAGAAGGTAAAGTGGATCAGGGCGTTGAGGCCGTAGAAGCCGGTCAGGAAGACCACCGTGCCGATCACATTGAAATAGAGGTGGACAAAGGCGGTGCGCCGGGCGTTTTTGTTGGCGCCCGCCGAGGAGATCAGGGCGGTGACGGTGGTGCCGATGTTCTGGCCCATGATGATGGGCACCGCGGCGCTGTAGGTCACCGCACCGGTGGAGGTCAGCGCCTGGAGGATGCCCACCGAGGCCGAGGAGGACTGCAGGATGGCGGTGAGCACCGCACCGGCCACCACGCCCAGCAGCGGGTTGGAGAAGGCCAGGAAGAGCTCGATGAACTTGGGCTCATCGGCCAGGGGGGACATGGAGGAGGACATGGTGCTCATGCCGGCCATGAGGATGGCAAAGCCCAGCATGATCTTGCCCACCCCGCGCTTGCGGTCCTTGCCGATCATATACATCCAGATGCCGATGAAGCCCAGGATGGGGCTCCAGGCGTTGGGGTTGAGCATCTCAATCCAGAAGGAGTCCCCCTGCAGGCCGGACAGCGAGAGCAGCCAGCCGGTGACGGTGGTGCCGATGTTGGCGCCCATGATGACCCCGATGGCCTGGTGCAGCTCCATCAGACCCGAGTTGACAAAGCCCACCGCCATGACGGTGGTGGCGCCGCTGGACTGGATCACGGCGGTGACCGCCAGGCCCAGCAGCAGCCCGCGGATGGGGGAAGAGGTCATCTTGCTCAGGATGCCCTGCAGCTGATTGCCTGCGGTTTGTTCGAGGGCTTTGCCCATCAGGTCCATGCCATACAAAAACATGGCGATGCCGCCCATCAGGGTGAACACGTTGAAGATGCTCATACCAGGGTACACTTCCATTTCTCTTATTTTCTTTTCCGCCGCCTGCCCGGCACAATCCGGCGCCCGGCGACCCTATACCATCCTCTATTATAAAGGATGTCTTTTCCCGTCGAACACCAAGCAGCGGTAAAGTATTTGTAAAATCTGTGTAAAATGGACTGCCCAACGGGTATTTTGTAAAAAAATGAGCGAACAAATCCGTGCATTTTACACAAACTTTGCATTGGGGCAAATCGCCTTACCAAGATTTTACCGAAACTGTACCGCGCCATGGTCGAAACGGGGAAAAAAAGACGGTACAATACATCATGCAGCCGGGCGAACGGCCCGGATGCAGCGAGAGAACACAAAAAAACAACGATACAAAGGGAGAAGATTTGGTTATGAAACGCAAAATTGCTCTGATCTGTGCCGCCGCCATGGCGCTGAGCCTGGCCGGCTGCGGCGCCACCGGCGAAAGCTCCAGCGCTGCCGAAACCTCCAGCGCTGCCGAGACTTCCAGCGCTGCCGAGAGCACCGCCGCCACCAGCGAGACCGCCGGCAGCGAAGCCGCTGCTTCGGATTTCGATGCCACCCAGGCCATCACCGTCATCACCCGTGAGGACGGCTCCGGCACCCGCGGCGCCTTCATCGAGCTGACCGGCGTGGAGGATGACTCCGGCGACCGCACCACCATGGCTGCCGCCACCCAGAACTCCACCAACGCCGTCATGACCACCGTGGCCAACGACGAGACCGCCATCGGCTACATCAGCCTGGGCAGCCTGGACGACAGCGTCAAGGCGGTCACCGTGGGCGGTGTGGCGCCTTCCGCCGCCACCGTCAAGGATGGTACTTACACCCTGGCCCGTCCCTTCAACATTGTGACCAAGGGCGAGCCCACCGACCCCGTGGCCGTGGACTTCCTGGGCTACTGCATGGGCGCCGACGGCCAGGCCCTGGCCACCGAGGAAGGCTACATCGGCTCGGATGACGCCGCTGCCTTCACCTCCACCCAGCCCTCCGGCAGCATCACGGTGGGCGGCTCCTCCTCCGTCAGCCCCCTGATGGAGAAGCTGATTGAAGCCTACAAGGCGGTCAACCCCAACGCCACCATCGAACTCATGACCACCGACTCCACCACCGGCGTCACCGGCGCCCTGGACGGCACCTACACCATCGGCATGGCCAGCCGTGAGCTGAAGGACAGCGAGACCAGCGAGGGCGCTGTGGGCACCGTTCTGGCTCAGGACGGCATCGCGGTTGTGGTCAACCCGGCCAACCCCATCACCGACATGACGGTGGACCAGATCTGCAGCGTCTACATCGGTGAGACCACCACCTGGGATCAGCTGTAATCATCCACATCAACCACCAAGGAACCGGGATAAGGCGAGCGGGCAACCGCGGGACTTTATCCCGCTTCCTGTTGTGGGGGCGGCGCAGGGCCGCCGGAATCTTCAAAGCGCAACCCCTTTCAAAGCTTTCACGGTTTGGATAAACGAGAGCGAGGTATAGGAATGAAAACGAAATCCATCTTCAACCGGGAGAACGTGATGCAGTGGGTCTTCACCCTCTGCGCCTGCGTTTCCATCCTGGCGGTGGCGCTGATCTGCATCTTTCTGTTTGCCAACGGTCTTCCCACCATCGGCAAGATCGGCCCGCTGAAGTTTTTGCTGGGCACCACCTGGAAACCTGGCAACGATGTCTACGGCATTCTGCCCATGATCCTGGGCAGCATCTACGTCACGGCAGGGGCCATTGTGGTGGGGGTGCCCATCGGGCTGCTCACCGCCATCTACATGAGCCGGTTCGCCTCCGACAAGGTCAACAAGGTGCTGCTGCCGGCGGTTCAGCTGCTGGCCGGCATCCCCTCGGTGGTCTACGGCTTCTTCGGCATGGTGGTGATGGTGCCGGCCATCCAGTCGGTGCTCAAGACCGACTTTGTCCGCAAGGTGCTGCACATCAACAACGGCAAGGGCATGTCCCTCTTCACCGCCAGCCTGCTGCTGGGCATCATGATCCTGCCCACCATCATCACGGTGAGCAAGACCAGCCTGGACGCCGTGCCTCAGAGCTACTACGAGGGCAGCCTGGCGCTGGGCGCCACCCATGAGCGCAGCGTTTTCTGCACCGTGCTGCCCGCCGCCAAGAGCGGCGTGCTCTCCGCCATCATCCTGGGCATCGGCCGCGCCATCGGCGAGACCATGGCGGTGGTGATGGTGGCCGGCAACCAGACCTGGATGCCCCAGGGGCTGTTCCAGGGCCTGCGCACCATGACCAGCAACATCGTCATCGAGATGGGCTATGCCGCCGACCTCCACCGGGAGGCGCTGATCGCCACCGGCGTCGTCCTCTTCGTTTTCATCCTGCTCATCAACCTGAGCTTCAGCATTGTGAAAGAGAGGGAGAAAAATGCCTGATACCACTGTGATGACCGCCAACGGCCGGGAGGAATCCCTCTCGGATTCCGGCGCCCGGATGATTCCCCCCGCCCGGAACTACGAAAACCGCCCCGCGGCCCGGATCTGGGCTGCCGTCATGCGGTGGCTGGTGCGGATCGCCGCCCTGCTCACCGTGGCGGTGCTGGTCTTCCTCATCGGATACATCCTGGTCATGGGCATCCCCAACCTCAAGCCCAGCCTCTTTGAATGGACCTACAACTCCGAGAACGTCTCGCTGATGCCGGCGCTGATCAATACCGTGCTGATGACCGCCTTCTCCCTGGTCATCGCCACCCCGCTGGGCATCTTCGCCGCGGTCTGGCTGGTGGAATACGCCAAGCGGGGCAACAAGCTGGTCAAGGTGGTTCGTCTGACCACCGAAACCCTCCAGGGCATCCCCTCCATCGTCTTTGGCCTGTTCGGCATGCTCTTCTTTGTCACCCAGCTGCACTGGGGCTTCTCCCTCATCGCCGGTGCCTTCACCCTGGCCATCATGGTGCTGCCGGTGATCATGCGCACCACCGAGGAAGCCCTGCTGGCGGTGCCGGATTCCTACCGGGAAGGCAGCTTCGGCCTGGGCGCCGGCAAGCTGCGCACCGTCTTTACCATCGTGCTGCCCAGCGCCATGCCGGGCATCCTCTCCGGCGTCATCCTGGCGGTGGGCCGCATCGTGGGCGAGACCGCTGCCCTGATCTACACCGCCAGCACGGTGGCCGCCGTCCCCGAGAGCGTCTTCAGCTCCACCCGGACCCTGGCCGTCCACATGTACCTGCTCTCCAGCGAGGGCCTGCACGTCAACGAGACCTATGGCACCGCGGTGGTGCTGCTGGTGCTGGTGCTGCTCATCAACAGTCTGTCCAGCTTTATTGCCGGCAAACTTGCGAAAGGAAAGTAAGAGACGATGAACAAATTTGAAGTTTCCAACATGGATCTGTACTATGGCAGCTTCCATGCCCTGAAGAATATCAACATTTCCATCCCCGAAAAGGAGATCACCGCCTTCATCGGCCCCTCCGGCTGCGGCAAATCCACCTTCCTCAAAAGCCTGAACCGGATGAACGATCTGGTGGAGGGCTGCCGCATCTCCGGCGACATCCGGCTGGACGGGGTGGACATCTACAAGGACAAGATGGATGTCAACGTCCTGCGCAAGCGGGTGGGCATGGTCTTCCAGAAGCCCAACCCCTTCCCCATGTCCATCTATGACAACATCGCCTACGGTCCCCGCACCCACGGCATCCACAGCAAGGCCAAGCTGGACGAGATTGTGGAAAAATCCCTGCGGGGCGCCGCCATCTGGGACGAGGTCAAGGACCGGCTGAACAAGAGCGCCCTGGGCATGTCCGGCGGCCAGCAGCAGCGTCTGTGCATCGCCCGGGCCCTGGCGGTGGAACCCGAAGTGCTGCTGATGGACGAACCCACCAGCGCCCTGGACCCCATCTCCACCTCCAAGGTGGAGGAGCTGGCCATGGAGCTGAAAAAGGATTACACCATCATCATCGTGACCCACAACATGCAGCAGGCGGCCCGTATCTCGGACAAGACGGCCTTCTTCCTGCTGGGCGAGCTGGTGGAGATGGGCCCCACCGAACGGGTCTTTGCCACCCCGGTGGACAAACGCACCGAGGATTACATTTCCGGCCGGTTCGGCTGATACGAGGTGAATACAGATGGGATACAGTGTCCGCAAAGCATACGACGAGGAACTGATGCAGCTTGATACCATGCTGGCCCGGATGGGGCATTCGGCGGGGGGCGCCATCGAGAGCGCCATGACCGCCCTGCGCAACCGGGACGTGGAGCTGGCCCGCAGCGTCATCGCCCGGGACAGCGAGATCGACGCCGTGGAGCATGAGATCGAGCACCGCTGCCTCACCCTTTTCCTGCGCCAGCAGCCGGTGGCCAGCGACCTGCGCAAGGTGTCCACCGCCCTCAAGATGGTCACCGACATCGAGCGGATTGCCGACCAGGCTTCCGACATTGCCGAGATCGTCCTCCATCTGGGGGACCTGAGCAAGGTGCCCCAGACCGCCCTGGAGGACATCTACCGGATGGGCGACCATGTGCTGGGCATGGTCAAGGAGGCCATCGGCGCCTATGTCCAGGTGGATCTGGCCACCGCGGCCCAGGTCATCGCCAAGGACGATGTGGCCGACAAGACCTTTACCCGGATCAGCGGGGAGATCGCCCAGTACATTGCCGCCAACCCCAACCAGGCCGAAACCGCCCTGGATCTGTTTATGATTACCAAGTATCTGGAACGGCTGGGGGATCATGCGGTGAATGTGGCCGAGTGGGTGGAGTTTCTGAAGACTGGGGTTCACAAATCCCGGAAGATTGTTTGAGATTTGCCGGGAGGCTTGCCCGAAAACGGGGCGCCCCCGAAGGGGTGGGGCTTGATGACCGCCGCGAGGGCGGCTGCCCCCCGAAGGGTTGTTCCTTTTTGTGACCAAAAAGGAACCGAAAAAGTCCCACCGTTTCGAGGCGGTGGACGCCCGACCAGGGTCTTTGACCCTGGACCCCTCAAGGCCCCCACCCCTGACGGGGGCCTTGAGCAAGGAACATTTTTTTGAAAATAAAGGGCTTCGCCCTTTATAATCCTTCTCTATGATTTGAGGAAATTCTATTTCCTTTTATTCCTTTATTCTTTCTTTATCATTTCCTCTTCACTCTTTTTCTCGTTTTTCTTCTCTTTTTTCATCTTTTTCATTGCCATTCTCTTATTTTCCTATACCAACCAGGCCGGGTCTCTCTGTGTGTGCGGAGGGGCCCGGTTTGGTTTTGGAAGAAAATTGTGAAAATTTCCAGATCCTTGTAACAACTTCGATACATGCCTCGTTATAATAAATGGTACATTCTTTCCTTCTGGATTCCACAACGATTGTGAGAAAGGCAAAGAGCTGTTTATGGCAAAAATTTTGATTGCGGAAGACCAGCACCCGGTCAATGATCTGATGGCAAACAACCTGCGTCTGGCAGGGCATCTCTGCGATCAGGCGTTTACCGGCGAACAGGCGCTGGAGATGGCGTCGCAGACCGCCTATGATCTGATTCTGTTGGACATCATGCTCCCCGGCATGGACGGCTTCGCCGTCAAGGCCAAGCTGCCCGAGAGCCAGCCGGTGATCTTTGTCACCGCCAAATCCGCCCTGGCCGACAAGCTCCGGGGGCTGGGCCTGGGGGCGGACGACTACATTGTCAAACCCTTCGAAATCCTCGAGCTGCTGGCCCGGGTGGAGAGCGTCCTGCGCCGGGCTCACCGGGGCAACACCGAGTTCCGGTTCAAGGACCTCTGTGTGGACCTCACCGCCCACCGGGTGCTGCGGGACGGCCGGGAGGTGGCCCTGACCCCCCAGGAGTACGCCCTGCTGGAAACCCTGGTGCTCAACCGCGACCTGGCCATGAGCCGGGACAAGCTGCTGGAAATCGCCTGGGGCTACGACTACAAGGGCGAAACCCGCACGGTGGACGTTCACATCCAGCGGCTGCGGAAAAAGCTGGGCCTGACCCGGGAAATCCAGACCGTCTACAAGGTGGGCTACCGCCTGAGCACCAAGGACACCGAGTAACCCTTCCTACATTATTATAATAATAGAGCCATCTCCCCCAGGCCGGCGCCGCCACTCCCCCGCCGGCCTGTTGTTGTACCCTTTCCCCCATGGAGAAGGATTATCAAGGGCGGATGCCCTTGATTTTCAAAAAGGTATTCCTTGCTCAAAGGGCCCGTCAAGGGTGGGCCCTTTGAGGGGTCCAGGGTCAAAGACCCTGGTCGGGCGTCCACCGCGTCGAAACGGTGGGACTTTTTCGGTTCCTTTTTGGTCACAAAAAGGAACAGCCCTTCGGGGGGCAGCCGCCCTCGCAGCGGTCCACAAGCCCAACCCCTTCGGGTGCCGCCCGTCCTCGTGGAGGTCCACGCTCCCCAAACCACCAACAATCCGCTTTATCACCCTCTTCCCTTGGTAAGATAAGAAAAAGAAGAAGAAAAAGAAGAATCTCCTTGACAGCGGCGGCGAAGCGCCGTATTCTGAAATAAGGAACAGAAATTTGGAAACCGCCCCGCGAAGGAGAACGATCATGAACCATATGTATGCGACCATCCAGACCCTCTGCGCCCGCCAGGGCCTCAACGTCACCCAGCTCTGCCGGGAGCTCAAGATCCCCCGCAGCACCCTCTCCGAGCTGGCCGCCGGCCGCACCCGGCAGCTGACCCTGAAACACGCCACCCGCATCGCCGAGTATTTCGGGGTGACGGTGGCCCAGCTGGCCGGGGAGGAACCGCTGCCCGGCCAGACCCAGAACCTGGACGAGCTGATCCGGGACGAGCCCATCGCCGCATACGAAAATCTGAAAAAATATCTGACCGAGGACGACAAGGCGGACATCGCCACCCTGATCCGGCTGCGGGCCGAGATCAACCGGGGCCGCCTTTGACCCCCGGCCGGAAGAAAGGGGAGCAGCCTGGGATGCAACAGGGACCGTACAGTCTGAGCCAAACCCAGCGGGAACTGGAAAAGGAGGACATTCTGGTGCTGGAATGTCCCATGCGGGCCAACCGCTGCCTGGCCCTGCAGGAAGGGCGGATTGTGGGGGTGGACAGCGACCGCTTTGACACCGAGGCCGAGCTGCGCACCGCCCTGATCCACGAGGACGGACATTTTGTCAGCGGCGCCTTCTACAAGCCCTTCAGCCCCTACCAGGACAAGGCCCAGGCCGAATACCGGGCCGACAAGGCGGCCATCCTGAAATATATCCCCTACCCCGAGCTGGCCGGACGGATGCGCCGGGGGGATACCCCCGCCGAGCTGGCGGATTACTTCTGCGTCACCGAGGATTTTCTCCACAAAGCCTACGAATTTTACTGCGGAATGGGGTACACCTTCGGGGCGGAATGACAGAGGGTCCGCGGTTGGCATCCCCCGGGAAATATGATATAATCGATCCTGGGCCGATGTCTGCCCGGAAGATGAAAGCGACGCCTCTGCGTCCCGGAAAAGGAGAGCCAAAGGGTGTTTATCAACCGCAAAAAAACCACCGATGGGGCCGCTGCGCCCCAAACCCGGGAACCCGCCGACGAGGTGCGGGCCGACGAGGCCGCCCAGCCGTCCCCGGCATCCGACGCCACACAGCCTGACCCGGCCGCCCCGGAGGAATCCCCCGAGGCTGCCCCGGACGATGCCCCGCCGGCCGGAGCGTCCGGCAGTGCAGCCCGCAAGGTGCGCACCGTCCGGCCGCTGGTCAATGTGACCCCGGCCAGCCGTCTGGTCTCTCCCCGGATCTTTGGGGCGGTGACGGCGCTCTGCCTGCTGGTCATTGCGGTGGCCGCCGGCTGGACCATCCCCTTTGCCGAAGGGCCGGTGGTCATGGCCGACGAGATGGGCTACTGGGGCAACGCGGCCACCCTGGCCGGGCGGGACTGGCATGCCGTGCTCAGCGTCATCCCCTACTACGGCTACGGATACAGCTTTTTCCTGGTCCCGCTGTTCTGGCTGGGCCTGCCCATGGCGGTGATGTACAAGGCCGCCCTGGTGCTCAATATCTTGTTCCTCTTCGGGGCCTTCGGGCTGACCTACCGCTGCCTGCGGCGGCTCTTCTCCGCCCTGCCCCCGGTGGGGGCGCTGCTGGTCTCGGCAGCCACCACCCTCTACACCAACAACCTGGTCCAGGCCCAGGGGGCCTGGAGTGAAACGCTGCTCTACCTGGTCTACTGGCTGGTCTTTGCCCTGGTGCTGCGGCTGCTGGAAAAGCCCACCTTCCCCACCATCGTGGGGCTGGCCCTGGCCGGCGGCTACCTGTATATGGTCCACCTGCGCACCCTGGGGGTGCTCATCGCCCTGGTGATGACGGTGCTGCTCTTCTGGGCCGCCCAGCGGATGGACTGGAAGCAGGTCCTGGTCTTCTTCCTCAGCTTTGTGGTCTTTCTGCTGGTGCAGAACCTGATCAAGATGTGGTACAACAACACCGTCTATGTCAGCACCCTCTACGCCGGCACCAACGACTACGGCAGCCAGGTGGGCAATATGTTCGGCGCCTTCTCCACCCCCGAGGGCTGGCGTTCGCTCTTTTACAGCGCCTGCGGCAAGATGTTCTACCTGGCCAGCAGTACCCTGATGCTGGGTCTGGTCACCCTGCGGCTGCTCTTTGCCGATTTCTTCACCGCCCTTTGGCAGTGGGCCCGGGGCGGGCTGCGGCGGTTCAACCCCCGCAAGCTGCCCTCGGTCTTTCTGCTGCTCTCCTTCGGCGGCACCTATATGGTCAACGTCATCGCCATGCGCAATGCCAGCCGTCTGGATGTGCTGGTCTATGGCCGGTATATGGAGTTCGCCTTCGGGCCTCTCATCGCCATCGGGCTGGCGCTGCTGCTGCTGGGCCGGGTGGGCCTGGGCCAGGCGGTGGGCTGCTGCGGAGTGGCCGCCCTGTTGGCTGCCTTCACCAACGCCGAGCTGATCCGGATTGACGCGGCCGGCGCCGAAAACTTCAACTTCCTCTGCGTGACCACCTGGCGGCATTTCAACGAGCTCCACCAGGAGACCCCGCAGTTTGTCTACTTTGTCCTGGTGGTGACCGGCGCTGCCTTCCTCATCGCCTGGGCGCTGCAGTATGCCTTCGCCCACGGGGTCTTTCTGGAGGATGCCTCCCCCCGGCGGGTGGCGGTGACCAAGGTGGCCCGCCCCATGCTGCGGATTCTGCTGCCGGTGCTGGTCTGCGCCGGATTCTGGATCTGGGGCATCTGCTGCCAGAGCTCCTTCTCCACCACCCAGAAGAAGGTCTCCACCGTCATGGACCAGGTCTGGGAACTCTGCGAGCAGAAGGGCGCCAACCCCTCCCACCTGGTCTGGGTCCAGAAAAACGAGGCCCAGGAACAGGGCAACCTGGACGCTGCCTATCTCCAGCTCCGGATGCCGGACACCCGGATGGACCGGATCAGCGAGGCGGAGTTCCGGGCCGCCGAGCTGGACCCCGAGGCCCTCTATGTGATCTCGGCGGATTCCCCCGCCGAGGAGGCGGTGGCCGAGCGGTGCATCGCCCTGATCACCAACGACCTCTTCACCCTCTACGCCGCGCCGGGTTCCGGCTGGCTGGAGCTGGCGCAGAAGATGGATCTGCTCACCGGCTGGGCGGATTCCCTGCCCCTCTATTACGACGAAACCGCCGTCCTGCCCAAGGACGCCAAGGTGGTCAAGGCCGGGGACGGCGACGACGCCAACGCCGGCATCCACTTCAAGGAGTGCGTACCGGGGTACAGCCGGAATGAAGACGGCGCCAGCGTCACCACCCTGCCGGTGGAGATCAGCTCCAACGGCGGCGGGGGGCTGGTGCTCCACACCGCCCCCATCGACCTGCCGGCGGGCGCCTATGAGATCACCTTCACCGTCACCGCCAACGGCGGCGGCAACACCCGGGGAGATTTCTATGTCCTGGACGGCAGCGGCCGCCGGCTGCGGGATGTGGCCATCAAGGAAAGCGACTTTGCCGACGGGGTGCGCACCCGGATGCGGTTTACCCTCACCTCGATGCTGGACCAGAACCTGGACGGCATCCAGTTCCAGCTCAAGGCCGAGGCGGGCAGCACCCTGACCCTCCATGAGATCACCTACTCCCGGGTGGGCGAGGTGGGCGAGGTGCTCACCGACGACACCACCGAGATGGACCAGCTGGGCCGCCTGCTGGAGCTGGACTACGAGTACCGCCCCGTCTATGTGCTGCCCAAGGAGAGCCAGGTGGAGCGGGCCAGCGTGGAGGAACTGCGCCGTGCCTTCCCCGACCGGAGCATCTCGCTGATCAGCGATGCCTCGGTGCTGCGGGATCAGCCGGGCATCCTTCTGGTGCCCACCGACCGCCGGGAAACCATCTATATGCTGCTGGGCAGCTATGTGATTGCCGAGCGGCTGGGGGACTACACCGTCCTGCTGCCCACCGACAGCGGCATTGCCAACGAGTTCACCGGCCACGGCGGTACCCTGATGAGCGACGGGTACAGCGTGGACCTGCGCTACTTTGTGGACGGCGCGGCCCAGGATGCCGGCACCGTCAGCGCGGTGCCCCCCGCCGGCCGGTACTATATCATGGTGGAGGCCAAGTTTGACAACGTCCTCACCGGCAACTACGGCGCCCTGGAGGTGAGCGTGGACGGGGTCAGCCTGGGACGCAGCCCCATGGAGATGGGCGAGGACCGCACCGATACCGCTTACAGCCCCTACAACCTGGTGCTGGACGGCAAACAGGAACTGACCGTGAATGTGGAGGCCGGGGTCAACGCCCGGCTGTCCAACCTGAAGGTGGCGCTGCGCTGGCTGGGGGATGTCCCGGCCACCTACGGCGACGCCCAGTAACCGAAAGGAGGAACCCATGGGGATCCTTGCCAATGATCTCAAACGCCAGTACGACCTGCACGCCCCGGAATACGAGGCCAAGGCCCTGGAGGTGCTGCGCAGCGGCTGGTATATCCTGGGCCGGGAGGTGGAGGCCTTTGAAACCGAGTGGGCCGCCATGACCGGCGCCAAATACTGTGTGGGGCTGGCCAGCGGGCTGGACTCCCTCTGGATCGCCTTCCACCTGCTGGGCATCGGCGCCGGGGACGAGGTCATCGTCTCGGCCAACGCCTACATCGCCTGTGTCATGGGCATCACCATCAACGGGGCCACCCCGGTCTTTGTGGAGCCGGACCAGTACGACAACATCGACGCCGACCGCATCGAGGCCGCCGTCACCCCCCGCACCAAGGCCATCCTGGCGGTGCACCTCTACGGCCAGAGCTGTGATATGGATGTGATCGGCCAGGTGGCCCGCCGCCACAACCTCAAGGTGGTGGAGGACTGCGCCCAGAGCCACGGCAACCACTGGAAAGGCCGGGTGGTGGGCTCCATCGGGGACATCGGCTGCTTCAGCTTCTACCCCACCAAGGGCTGCGGCGCCTTCGGGGATGCCGGGTGCATCACCACCAACGACCCCGACATCGCCGACCGCTGCCGGGT
Source organism: uncultured Gemmiger sp. (assembly GCA_944382835.1). GTDB lineage: Bacteria > Bacillota > Clostridia > Oscillospirales > Ruminococcaceae > Gemmiger. The sequence continues at coordinate 83,293 of CALWNP010000002.1, read as the reverse complement.
CTTCCGCAACTACGGCAGCCGGGTGCGCTACCAGAACGAGGTGGTGGGGGCCAACAGCCGGCTGGATGAGCTCCAGGCCGGGCTGCTTCGAGTCAAGCTGCGGCATCTGGAGGAGTTCAACGCCGAGCGCTGCCGCCTGGCCGCCCGGTACGACGCCCTGCTCACCAACCCCTGCCTCCGGCACCCCAAAATCCGCCCCGGGGCCGATTCCAGCTGGCACCAGTATGTGGTGCACCTGCCCGGCTGCCGGGACGCCATGGCCGCCTACCTCAAGGAAAAAGGCATCGGCACCATCATCCACTACCCCATCCCGCCCCACCTCTCCCAGGCCTACCAGTACCTGGGCCATCACAAAGGGGACTTCCCCATCGCCGAGCGCTACGCCGACGAGGTGCTCAGCCTGCCCATGTACAACGGCATGACCCAGGCCGAGCAGGACACCGTCATCCAGGCCATCAACGCCTTCCGGCCCTGAAAGGAGAACCGCCATGGAAAACCCCAGCAGTGCCTACTTCATCGAATTTGCCGAGCACGGCGACGAGCGCGGCAACCTGGTGGTGGTGGAGGGAGAACGGGACATCCCCTTTGCCATCCAGCGGGTCTTTTACATCTACGGCTCCGACCCCGACATCATCCGGGGCCAGCACGCCAACCGCCACAGTGAGTTTGTCCTCATCAACGTGGCGGGGCGCAGCAAGGTCAAGGTGATGGACGGGTTGGGCAACGAGGTGGTCTTCAGCCTCAACCGGCCCCGCACCGGGGTCTACATTCCCACCATGGTCTGGAAGGAGATGTATGATTTCAGCCCCGACGCGGTCCTTCTCTGCCTGGCCAGCGAACACTATGACGAAACCGAGTATATCCGGGATTTCGACGAGTTTGAAGCCGAGATCCATGCCCGGGCCGAAGGCCAGCCCGAGGCAGCGAAACCCTAAGGCCGCAAGGAGGTTTTTCCCATGCACAAGACACAATCCCTCACCCGCCGTCTGCTGGCGCTGTTTCTGACCCTGGCGCTGCTGGGCGGGCTGCTGCTGCCCGCCGCCGGGGCCGAGGAGGCGGAATCCGCCGACACCCCGCTCACCACCAGCATCTGGCAGCTGCCCGAACCCGAAGAAGCGGTGGTGGACGCCGACAACCCCGTGCCCGAGGCGGACGAAGGTGCGGCGACGGTCTATGCCGCCAACGCCGAGAACGGGGTGCTCTACAACCTGCTGAACAACAACCAGAAGGCGGCCTACCGCGCTTTCCTGGTCGCCTGCCAGGATGTGGTCAACTGCGGCATGGGAACGGTGGACGCCTCCCTCAACCTCAGCAAGGAGGATGCCATCCTGGGTGTGGTCGCCGCCATGACCGACCACCCCGAGGTCTTCTGGCACGGCGGCCGGTACACCCTGTACTACAACGGCGCCCGCCAGCTGGTGGGCGTGGGCATGTCCAAGACGGCCCGGTGGTACACCACCGCCGCCCAGCTGGCCCAGGCCCAGAAGGCCTTTGAGGATGCCGCCAACCGGGTGCTCTCCCAGGTGGATACCTCGGGCAGCGCCGCCATGACCGCCCTGCGCCTCCACGACGCCCTGGCCGCCGCCGTGACCTACGACTACAACGGCGCCGCCGACAGCGTGGGCTACGAACAGCACACCGCCTACAACGCCCTGGTCAAGGGCACGGCGGTCTGCGACGGCTACGCCAAAGCCTATCTCTACCTGCTGGGCCGCTGCGGCATCCAGGCCTCCATGGTCAGCAGCCATGCCCTGAACCACGCCTGGAACTTGGTGCTGCTGGACGGCGACTGGTATGAAACCGACGTGACCTTTGACGACAGCGGCAACCAGCTGCGCCATACATACTTCAACCTGACCACCGAGGCCATGACCAAGGCCCACGGCGGCAGCCGGGACAACGCCGACACCAATCCCCTGCTGCCCACCGCCTACGGCACCCGGTACAGCTATGCCAACCTGACCGGCGGCTCCACCCCCACCCCCACCCCCAGCACTAAGCCCGGCTACGGCACCGGTGTGGAGGGCTTTGTGACCCGGCTGTATCAGGTCTGCCTGGACCGCAGCCCCGACAGCGCCGGGATGGCCAACTGGGTGGGCCAGCTGAAGGCCCACACCGCCTCGGGGGCCCAGGTGGCCTACGGCTTTGTCTTCTCCAACGAGTTCAAGGGCAAGAATTTCTGCAACGAGGACTATGTCAAGCAGCTCTACCGGGCCTTCCTGGGCCGGGAGTCCGACAGTTCCGGCCTAGCCAACTGGGTGAGCCAGCTGGAGAGCGGCAAGACCCGGGAGGAGATCTTCAACGGCTTCTCCCAGAGCGATGAGTTCAAGGCAATCTGCCGGGAGTACGGCATTGTGCTGGGCGACCCCATCGCCATCCCCCAGTACGGCACGGTGCCCACCGGCAGCTGCAGCGTCTGCGGGAAGCAGGACGGCGTGACCGGATTCGTGACCCGGCTGTATGAGATCTGCCTGGACCGCAAGCCGGATTCCAGCGGCCTGAAGAACTGGACCAACCAGCTGTGGAGCCACGCCAACAGCGGCCGTGATGTGGCGTTCGGGTTCATCTTCTCGGACGAGTTCCAGGGCAAGAACTACGACAACGCCACCTATGTGGAGTACCTCTACAAGGCCTTCCTGGGCCGGAGTGCCGACCCCACCGGCAAGGCGAACTGGACCAGTCAGCTGGCCCAGGGGGTCAGCCGGCAGCAGATTTTTGATGGATTCGTCGGGAGCGACGAGTTTACCAAGATTTGCCAGAGTTACGGCATCGTCCGGGGGTAAGGGCGGCTGCCAGCCGCGGGGCCCGTCGGGGGACGGATGTTTCTCACTTCCGGTTTCGGGGTGGACCACCCCGAGGGCGGCATCCTGCCGAAAGCGTTCCTTTTTTGTAACCAAAAAAGGAACCGAAAAAAGTTCCACCGTTTCGAGGCGGTGGACGCCCGACCAGGGTTTTCAACCCTGGACCCCTCAAAGGGTCCACCGCAGACGGACCCTTTGAGCAAGGAATGGATTAGAGAAAGGGCTTCGCCCTTTTCAAACCTTCTCTATGATCCACCACCTACGGAGGCTCCTCCGTTACCGGAATCCAAACCTAGCGGAAGGGTTTTAGAAAAACTTCCGAAAACTGCAACATAAACCAAAAAGCCAGAAACAACAAGAGGCCACACGCCTGTCCTGTTGTTTCTGGCTTTTCTTTTGTAGAGAAGGATTATCAAGGGCGGATGCCCTTGATTTTTAAAAAGGTTTTCCTTGCTTTTTGGGTCTGTCTTTAGGCAGGCCCAAAAAGGAGTCCAGGGCGTTAGCCCTGGTCGTGCGTCCACCGCCTCGAAACCGGTGGGACTTTTTCGGTTCCTTTTTGGTCACAAAAAGGAACGCCTTCGGGGGAGGCCCGTCTTCGGGGTGGTCCACCCCGCAACCGGCGGCACCGGGCCAACGGTCCCCGTCGGGCCTAGCGGCTGGCAGCCGTTTCCCCCCCCCCAACATTGACACATCGCCCAAAAAGCGATAAAGTGAAACAAAACAACAACGGAGGAACTTCGTTATGCAGCTTCAGCAAACCGTACTGGCTGTTTTCAGCCCCACCGGAACCACCGAAAAAATCGGCCGGGCCGTCGCCCAGGCCACCGGCCTGCCGGTCCAGGTCATCGACCTCTGCCGGGAATCCCCCCACTTGACCATCCCCGCCGATGCCCTCTTCCTCGCCGCCATGCCGGTGTACGGCGGGCGGCTGCCCGAGGCGGCGGCCCGGCGGCTGGCCGGGCTGCACGGTGCCGGCGGCCCCGCTCTGGCTTTGGCCGTCTACGGCAACCGCGCCTATGAGGACGCCCTCTTTGAGCTGCGGGACCTGCTGCGCCAGGGCGGCTTCGTCACCACGGCGGCCGGCGCCTTCGTGGCCGAGCACTCCATCATCCGCACCATCGCCGCCGGCCGCCCCGATGCCCAGGACCTGGCCATCGCCGCCGGCTTTGGCCGGGACGCCGCCCAAAAACTGGCCGGGGTCTCTTCCCTGTCCGATCTGTCCGAAATCCAGGTCCCCGGGAGCGAAGCCTACCATGACCGCAAACCCGGCCGCGGCGCCCCGCCCCTGACCAGCGACGCCTGCACCGCCTGCGGCCGCTGCGCCGCCGTCTGCCCCATGGGCGCCATCCCCCGCAAAAACCCCGAAACCACCACCGATGCCTGCATCGGCTGCATGCGCTGCGTCTCGGTCTGCCCCGAACACGCCCGCAGCCTCCCCCCTGCCGCCCTGGAACGGATCGGCGCCTTCCTGAACCAGACCGCCGCCACCCCCCGCCAGCCCGAACTCTTTTTGTAAGGGGGGCTGCCCCGTGGCCCAGGAATCCACCAACCCCAAACGCTGCCGGCGCTGTCTGCTGGCCGATCTGGCGGGGGAAAATGACTACTACCAGAGCGTGCTGCGGTACCGGGCTTCCCTGCCCGCCCGCCGCCGCACCCCCGACGACCTCTACGCCGCCCGGCTGGAACACTGCCGCCGGTGCGACCAGCTGGACAACGCTACCTGCATGCAGTGCGGCTGCTATGTGGAGATGCGCGCCGCCCGCCTGGATATGCACTGTCCCCTGCCCGACCGCTGGTAACCCCTGCGCAGGCAGGCACGGCCCCCGTCCTTTGGACGGGGGCTGATTTTTTTGCAAAAAAATCCGCGGGAGGTGTGAACTTTGCTCTGGGGCGGCCCTACTGATTGGGTGTCGGAACCCCCGGGTCCGGGCAGCCGAAAGGAGGGAAACCTGGACAAAATGCCCGAAAACATTGCACAAAACTTCCAAAAGCTGGAAAAAATACTTGCCTTTTTTTGGGGGTCCCGTATACTAGAATCATACTGTGCGGCATTCCGGCTCTTTGGCCGGGACAAAGGACAGTTTCCCCATGAGAAAAAGTACAGGAGGACAAGAGATGTACTGTAAATATTGCGGCAAAAAACTCGAGGACAATGAGATCTGCAGCTGCCCCGGCGCCCAGGCGGAGGCAGCCGGGCAGGGGAGCGGGACCGCCGTGCCCTCCGGCGGAGCGGGGGAGACCCCGGCCGGGGCGGTGCCCCGGTCGCTGCTCATCAAGCTGGGGGGCGGCATTGGGGTGGTCCTGGTGCTGGTGGCCCTGGTGGCCTTCGCCCTGGCCAACAAGGTCAACACCCTGGACCTCAAGAACTATGTCCAGGTCACCTTCAGCGGCATGGACACCAAGGGTTCCGCCCAGGTGGCGGTGGACTGGAGCGCCCTGGAAAATGCCATGGACGAGGCCGGCCGGGGTGACCGGATGGACGCCATCAGCCTGGAAACCTCGGTGGAGGTGAACGCCAACCCCACCGAGGAGCTGACCAACGGGGACACCGTCACGGTGGAGCTGCGCTATGACGAGGAGATCGCCGACCGGATGAAGCTCAAACTGGTCAACACCAGCCTCAACTTCCAGGTCTCCGGCCTGGAGGAGGGAACCCCCGCCGACGCCTTCGCCGACCTGGAGGTCAGCTTTGAGGGCATCGCCCCCCGGGGCACCGCGGTGGTCACCAACAATTCCCAGGACAGCTTTGTCAAGACCATCTCCTACAATGTGGAACCCTCCAGCGATCTGTCCAACGGGGACACCGTCACCGTCACCGCCCTCTACAACGAGTACAACGCCGAGGACCAGCGCCGCTACCTGCCCGAGACCTCCAAGACCTACACGGTGGAGGGGCTGGACGAGTATGTCCAGAGCTACGACCAGCTGGATGAGGACACCATCGCCGCCGTCACCCAGCAGTCCCGGGATGTGATGGACACCAAGCTGCTCACCAACCCCAAAGACTACTGCGACTCGGCCTACGGAACCTACACCGGCGAGGTCTATAACCACACCGACCAGACCGTCCTGCAAAAGGTCACCCTGCTGAACAGCTACTTTGCGGTGGCCAAGTCGGAGGACAGTGGGGGGTACAGCAACCAGCTGATCCAGGTCTTCCAGGTGGACGCCGCCGATGCCGCCAGCCCCGACGGGGTGAGCTTCTACTACGCGGTGAAGTACGTCAACTTCCTGCAGGAGGCGGACGGCACCATCCGGGTGGACCTCACCGACAACGACAGCTACGGCAACACCAGCACCGACGGCATCTACAACGAGATGGTGGCCCCGCTGACCGCCACCTACACCGTCACCCAGTCCTGACCGAAAGGAGAACCGTTTATGGAAGAGATGCGCAACACCAGCAGCCTGGAGGCGCTGGAAGAACAGGCCATGCAGGGCAGCGGCGAGGCCGCCATGGAGCTGGCCCGCCGCTATGCCCAGGGCTGTGACGGGGCGGAGCAGGACCCGAATATGGCGGATTACTGGAAGGAGCAGGCCGCCCAGATGGGCTACCAGCCGGACCAGCCCCAACAGGCCCCGGCCCCGGCGGAGGCCAAACCCGCCGCCAGTCGCAGCCCGGACGATCTGTACGAAGAGTGGAAGGCCTATTACCGGGACGGCCGGTACAAGGGGATGCTCAGCCGCCAGCTGCAGCAGGAAGGGCAGGGGGGCAACCCCTATGCAGCCTATACGCTGGCCCGGCGGTATCTGAAAAGCGGCAGCAAGGCCGACCGGGAGGAGGCCGCCCCGGTGCTGGAGCAGGCCCGCGCCCTGCTGGAGCGGCGGGTGGCCGCCACCACCGACCCCGCGGCCTGCCAGCTGCTGGTCCGGGTGCTGGACCAGCTGGGCCGGCTCTACGCCGCCGACACCCGGGAGGAGGCCCGGCTGCAGAAAGCCTACGACTGCTTTACCAACGCCCGGGAACTGGATGAAAACGCCTATGACGGGCTGCTGTGGTTCTATAGCGGCCCGGCCCGGTACCTGCCCGCCTACCGGGACGACCCCGACAGCCTGGAGCGGGCGCGGTTCGCCCTGGAGGAGGAGCGGGCCGGCAAGCAGGGGATTGAGGCCCGGCTGCAGTTTGCGATCCACTGCCGCAAAGAGGAGCGCAACCTCAAGGCCCAGGACTGGTTCCAGCTGGCCCTCCAGGCCCCCGACGCCGCCGACCGGCCGGATCTCTGCGCCGTGGCGCAGTATTACCAGGCCGAGATGACGGGGAACAAACCCGACATGGAAGCGCTGAAGGCGGTGGCCGACCGCAGCGCCTGGGCCTGTCTGCTGCTGGGAGACCACAGCAAGAACGATCAGGAGCGGCTGAGCTGGTACACCCGCGGCGCCAAGCTGGACGGGGACCCGGAGTGCCAGGAGCGCTGCAGCCAGAAACAGCAGCGGCTGCAAAGCCAGCTGGCCGAAAAGCAGAAGGCCGAGGCGGCGGCCCAACGGCAGGCCGCCGCCCAGAAGGAGGCCGAACTGCGCAAGCGCCAGGAGGAGGACGCCAACTTTTCCAAGTGGTACGCCGCCTACCGGGCGGGAGACTATGATGTCACCATGGGCATCCTGCTGGAGCAGCAGGTGGAGAAGGGGAACCCCTACGCCGCCTTTGTGCTGGCCCGGCAGTACCTGGCCAGCAGTGCCGAGAAGGAGCGGGCCCAGGCCCTGCCCCTGCTGGAAAAGAGCCGCGACCTGCTGCAAAACCGGCTCAAGACGGCGGAGAAGGACGGCGCCGCCCAGGCCATGCTGGTCCGGGTGCTGGTGCAGCTGGCCCAGGCAGAGCTGCGCACCCCCCAGCCCCGGCTGACCGAGGTGGAGAGCTGGCTCATCCAGGCCCGGGGGCTGGACGGCACCCAGCTGGACCGGCTGGTGGATTTCTATGAGCGGTACGGCAGCCAGCTGCCCAACTACAAGAAGGATGCCCGGGCGCTGGAACGGCGGGTGAGCGGCCTGGCCCAGGAGGCGGCCCACAAGGGGGGCATCCTGGCCCGGCTGCGCTACGCCCTGCACTGCCACCGGCAGGAACAGACGGTGGCCGCGGCGGACTGGCTGAAGATGGCCCTCCAGGCCTCCGACGCCGCCCAGAACCCGGCGCTGGTGGCCATCACCCGGTACTACCAGGCGGTGTTTGCGGGGGAAAAGGCCGACCCCGCCCAACTGGAACCCTTGGCCTCGTCCAGCTCCTGGGTCTGCCTGATCCTGGGCGACCTGGCCCAGGAGGAAAAGACCAAGCTGCGCTACTACAAAAAGGGCGCCGAACTGGACCCCGCCCTGGAGGGGACGGCCAGCATGGCCGACCTCTGCCAGGAGCGGCTCAAGGCCCTGCAGCAGCGGAGGGAGGAACAGCAGCGCCGGGAGGAACAGGCCCGGGCCGCCGCCGAGAAGGAGGCCGCCGCCCAGCGCAAACGGGAGCAGGACCGCCGGCAGTTCCTGAGCTGGGCCGAGGAATACGGCAAGGGCAGCTATGATGAGATGCTGGCCAGCGGGCTGCAGCAGCTGGTGAAGGGGGGCAACCCCTACGCCGCCCTGGTCATGGCCCGGCGGTATCTCGGGAGCGGCTCGGCCGCCGACCGCAGCGAGGCCATCCCGCTGCTGGAACAGGCCCAAAAGCTGGCCGAGCAGCGCCGGAGCGTGGCCCCGGACCAGGCCAACCCGCTGCTGCTGGACATCCTGCTGCTGCTCAGCAGCCAGTACACCGCCCAGGGCAACGAGGCCGGCCTGCGCAAGGCCCAGGAGCTGCTGCAAAGCGCCGCCCGCTTGGACGCCGCCGGGCGCCGGGCACTGCTGCGGTTCTACACCGGGCCCGCCCGCCGGATGCAGGCCTACACCGCCAACCCCGCCAAACTGCAGGCCCTCTGCGCCGAGCTGTATGAAAAGGAAGCCCAGGAAGGGGGCTTTGCCCCGCGGCTGCGCTTTGCGGTCTTCTGCATCGAGCAGGGCCGCAAGGTCAAGGCCCAGGACTGGATCCGGCTGGCCCAGCAGGCCCCCGACGCTGCCGACCATCCCCGGCTGGCCGAGGTGACCCGGTTCTACCTGGCCCTGGCCAGCGGTCAGACCCCGGACAACCTGGAAGCGCTGAAGAAGGCCGCCAACGGCGGCTGCTCCTGGGCCTGCCTGGCCCTGGGAGACCAGGCCAGCCAGGAGGAGGAAAAGCTCAAATGGTACCGCAAGGGTGCCGAGCTGAACCCCCGGGCGGAGGGGGATGCCTCCCAGGTGGAGGGGTGCGCCGCCAAGCGGGACGAGATCTTCCGCCGCCGGGCCGCCGCCTACAACGCCGACCTCAACCGCCGCAAGGCCGAGAAGGCCGAAACCGAGCGGAAGAGGGAACTGGCCGGTCAGCGGGCGGTCCAGCGCAGCTGGGTCATCCTCTTCGGGCTGCTCTACGGCGGCACCATGGTGCTGCTGGCCATCTTCTGCCTGCTGACCAACTTCACCGGCACCGATTTCTGGCTGTCCATCGGGCGGGCCATGTCCAGCCTCTGGAACCTGGCCTGCCTGGGCGGTCTGGTGGCCTACTTCCTGGGGGTGCGCCCCGCGCCCTACCAGAAGGAGCCGACCCGCCTTCTCTACACCCTGCTCATCGCCCTGGTCATCAGCATGACGGTGCCCACGGTGGTGCAAAGCATCTTCCTCTGATCCCCTCACCGAAAGGAGTGTCCTGTGTCCATGACCAACAAGATTGTCTCGGATTTTTACTGCGATGAAATCGAGGACATCGCCCGGGAAACCCAGAGCTACCTGGCCGATGCCATCCAGCTCTGCGTGGCGGACCGGGACATCCCCTCCTTTCTGGAAAAACAGATCCTCTCCCAGAAGGAGAAGACGGTGGGCTGGAACGGTCAGAAGGTCACCGAGCCGCTGGTCAGCTGGCGGATTCACCCCCGCTGCCTGGTGGAGGGGGCCGACCCCGCCTTTCTGGAACGCTACGCCGATTCGGTGCGGCAGATCCAGGGCACCGTCACCCCCCGGCAGGCCGGCTCGCTGCGTCTGAAAAAGATGGTGGCGGATCGTCTGGCCGGGATGGACCTGCCCCACCAGAGGCAGTTCCTCCACGACGCCCTCCACCTGCACACCGACATCTCCTCCCTCTACAACACGGTGAGGTTCTGCGACCGGGATGACCGGGAACTCTGCGCCGCCCTCTGCCGGCAGTTCGGCAAGGAGCCCCAGAATTTCTACCGGGAGGTGGGGATGCTGGCCGGGGACGCGGTGGAAACCCGCAACACCTATCTGGGCCACCGCACCAAAGGGGTGAGCCAGAAGATGACGCCCGAGGCCTTCCAGGCTTCGGTGGAAACCTTTGTCAAGCTGGCCTCCGCCCTGCCCCTGCCCGATCCCGCCCCCCTGCAGGCGCTCTGCGCTCACCGGGACCGGGTGAAAAGGATGTCCGACTGCGAGGCCCTGCCCCTGAAGGAACTACAGAAGAGCATCCCCGGCTTTGACCGGTTCATCCTGCTCCAGAGCCGCCTGGCCAAGGAGTACGACAAAAACCAGGATATCCTCTACCTCCACCAGCTGTCCGAGGTGGAGGAGGTCATGGCCAACCTCCAGCAGCGGCACGACGAGGCCGACGCCCGGCTGCGGCAGGCGCTGGGAGAGATCCTCCGGGAAGGCCAGAGCCAGATCGACCAGTCCTTCCGCACCATGGCCCGCCAGCTGGACGGGGCAGGGAAGGCCCAGCCCACGGCGGCGCCGGTTTCCCGGGAAATGCCGTCGGTCCCGGCACGGCAGGCTGCCCTGCCCGCCTTTCCCCGGATGGCCGAGTACACCGCCGGACGGCTCACCACCGCCCAGCAGCAGGAGGTCTTCCGCCGCTGCAACCTGCTGGCCGACATCTCCTGCTGGCTACGGCGGGACGGCCAGCGCTTTCTGGCCGAGCAGGTGCTGCCCGCCCAGAAGGACAGCGGCCGCTGGGTGATTGTGGACTGGGCCACCCGGGTGGAACTCTACCGGATGGAAACCGACCCCGACACCCCCGCCGACCGCAAACAGCAGGCCCACGAGGCCCGCATCGCCATGAGCCACCTCCACCGCCAGGGCCGGATCAAGTACGGCCCCGAGCGAGCCGGGGCCCGCAGCTCCCAGGCCAGCCTGCTGGAGGTGGCGGCCCGCAACCCCGACAAGACCATCTGCCTGCTGACCATGGACTGGGATTTCTGCCAGACCCTGGCCAAGGGGGACCACCCCAACCTGATGCCGCTGCTGGTCACCGGCAGTGCGGGCTGCTCGGTCCATCCGGTGCTGCGGCCGATGGTCCACCGCAACAGCCTGGGCTATGAGGGAACCCCCGCCCCGAAGGCCGATGCCCCGGCGACCGCCGCTCCGGCCCCGGCGGCGCCTGCCAAAGCCGCTGCGGCGCCGGCCAAGGCTGCGGCAGCTTCGGTCAAGGCGCCGGCTGCCCCCGCCACAGCCCCGGCAACCCCGGCGGCCCCGGCCAAGCCCGCGGCCGATTCCGCCCCGGCCCCGGCTGCCCAGACCCCGGCGGTGCACTGCATCTGCGAGACGGGGGAGCTGCTGCCCTGGCACAAGCCCGCCCCCGGCATGACCCTGACCACCCAGGAGGGCCGGACTGTCCGGCTGGGCACCCGGATGGCCGAGGGCGGGGAAGGGCAGATCTTTGCCACCAACGACCCCGGCCTGGTGGCCAAGCTCTACAACAAGGACCACCTGACTCGTAACCGCCGGGACAAGCTGACCCGGATGGTGGGGCGCACCCCCGGCCAGCGGGAACTCTGCTGGCCCACCGCCCTCCTCTTCCACCCCGAGGACGGGGCCTTTGCCGGCTTCCTCATGCCCAAGGTGGGGCCGGAATACCGGGAGCTGACCACCTCCATCCTCCAGCTGGGCAAGCCCAGCGTCCGCCAGGCCCTGCCCGGCTGGGACCGCCTGGCCCTGGTGCGGGTCTGCCGGCAGATCTGCCGGACCCTGGTGCGGCTGCACGGGGCCCACATCCTGCTGGGGGACATCAACCCCCGCAACATCCTGGTGCGGCCCGACAGCCCCCAGGACCCCCGGATCATGGTGGTGGACTGCGACAGTTGCCAGATCGACGGCTATCCCTGCCCGGTGGGCACCCCGCTGCACACCTCGCCGGCCATCTACAAGCGGCTCAACACTCACAACCCCAACTACGGCAGCTTCCTGCGCACCGAGGAGGACGAGGACTTCGCCCTGGCGGTGCTGATCTTTGAGCTGCTCATGCTCAACCAGTCCCCCTACAGCGGCAAGGGGGTCACCGACCTGGGCCAGGCGGTGCGGGAGGGGCGGTTTGCCTACCGCTTTGTCCCCCGGGACAGCACCGAGGCCGCCAGCGACGGCAGCGATACCCCCGACGGCCCCTACCGGATGATCTGGGGCAACATGCCCTACCAGACCCGGGAGGGCTTCTACAACACCTTTGCCCAGGGCAAGCCCCTCTCGGCCAAACGGTGGGACAAGGTGCTGGGCGCCTACGAGTGGGAGATGACCACCTCGGATGTCTACACCCGGGAGCTGACCCCCCAGCGGTACTTTGACCCCGACGGCACCTTCACGGTGGACTTCACCTGCGAGGAGTGCAAACGCACCGCCAACATGCCCCGCAGCCGGTGGGAGAACAACCAGCGCCACAACCAGATGAACCTCTGCAACAACTGCTTCTCGGCCATGAAGCGGCTGCAGCAGGACCCCGAAAAGGTCCAGGTCCACTGTGTGATCTGCGGCAAAGCCTTTGCCGGCAACAAGTGGCAGGCCACCCTGGAAAGCCGCGGCCAGGCCGACCGGGGCCGCTGGCAGGACCGGGTCTGCCCCGACTGCCGCCAGGAGGTGCCGGCGGTCTGCGCCCGCTGCCACAAACCCATTACCATCACCAAGGCCAAGCTGCGCGACCTGCAGCGCAAGGGCCGCCAGCCCCTCTGCCGCGACTGCATCCATCCCAACGGATGAGCCGGCCCCATCAGGAGGATCTGCCATGAACGATTATATGAAACAGGAACGGCTGAGCAGCGCCGACCTGATTCAGAACAGCGCCAACCGGGTGCCGGTCTGCCTCTGTGTGGACGCGTCCTACTCCATGCTGCGGGACAAGCGGATGGAGCATGTGAACAACGGCATCCGCAGCTTTATCCAGAACTCGGCCAACGATGCCTATGTCTGCGATTCCATCGACCTGTGCATCATCACCTTCAGCGGCCGGGGGGTGCAGGTGGTGCAGGACTTTGCCAACGTCAAATCCATCGCCGGCCAGTTCCAGGACATCACCCCCAACGGCGGCACCCCCCTGGCCAAGGCGGTGCGGTTCGCCCTGGACAAGATCGAGCGCCAGCGGGACAGCTACGAGGCCTACGGCATCACCAGCTACCGCCCCTGGCTGATCCTGATGAGCGACGGTGCCGCCGATGACGATGTGTCGGCGGTGGCCCGGGAGGTGCGCCGGCTGCAGCAGAACCGCCAGCTCAAGGTCAAGTGCATCGGGATGGGCACCGGCGAGGAATGCCGCGATCTGGCGGCCTTCTCCCTGAGCGGCCGGGTGGACAACTGCGGCGCTCTGGAGATCGAGAACTTCTTCGATTTCCTCAGCCGCAGTGCCGCCGGCCTGAGCCAGGCCCAGCCCGGTGAGGAGGACAGCTATGATCTGGATGTCTGAACCCCGTTTTGCCTGTGCGGTGCAGACCGGCAGCGGCCACCGCCAGCGGGGCACGCCCTGCCAGGACAGCGCCCAGGGCTTTGCCGGGGCCGATGCCTGGGCCATCGCCCTGGCCGACGGCGCCGGCAGCCGTGCCGACTCTCACCTGGCCGCCCGGGCGGTGACCCGGGCCCTGGGCCAGGCCCTGGCCGGGAACTTTGCCCGGTGGTACGACATGCCCGACCCCGCGCTGGGCCAGGCCCTTCTGGACCTGGCCCGCCGGGCGGTGGAGGCCGAGGCCCCCGGTGTGCCCCCGGCCTGCACCCTGCTGCTCTTTGCGGCAGGGGCGGATGGCCGCTGCCTGCTGGTGCATCTGGGGGACGGCGCCGCCCTGGGGGTGGGCCCCGGCGGCGGGATGCTGCTCAGCGCCCCCGAAAACGGGGAGGAGGAGAACATCACCTTCTTCCTCAGCAGCAGCGACGCCGCAGAACACCTGCGGATCTCCCGCCAGCTGCCCCTGGGCTGCCACACCGTGCTGCTCTGCAGCGACGGCAGCGCCGCCAGCCTGCTCAACCCCCGCACCGGCGGGGTGGCCCCCGGGGTGGCGGTGCTGGCCCGGCAGACCGCCGCCCTGCCCCGGCCCACGGCCGAGGCCTATATGGAGGAGGACCTGGACCGGCTCTTCCGCCCCCGCACCCCCGACGACATGAGCCTGGCGGTGCTCTGTCTGGACCCCGAAGCCGCCCAATAAAAAAAGACCATGCCCCCGCATTGCTGCGAGGGGCATGGCTTTTTTTAAAAGGGGAGGATTCTCAGACAAAACAGGCGTCCAGCACCGCCCGGGCCATCCGGGCGCCGCCCTTCCAGTTGGGGTGCACCCCGTCCCCCAGATGCAGGTTGGCCCGCATCCGATGGGGGTCCTGGGGGTCCCGGACCACGGCGTCCAGGTCCACTACCTTCTCGGCGATGGTGCTGGCGCGGATCAGATCGTTGTAGCCGCAGCGCAGCGCCTCGGCCTGATCCCGCCAGGCATCCCCGAAGGCCCCGAAGGGGGAGATGGTGCTCAGATACACCTTGCTGCCCCGCTGGTGGGCCATGGCCACCACCTGGGCCAGGGCATCAAAGATGTCCTGGGCGGTGGGAACGTCGGGCTCCTGGAAGACCAGGCTGTGGGAGCAGTCGTTGACCCCCTCCATCACAAAGACGATGTCCGGGGTCATCCCGTCGTAGAGGTCCTGCAGGAAGCGGTCCCGCCCGGCGATGCCGAACTGGTGCCCGCCGCCGGGAAAATCCTTGGCGTCGGGGAAGGTCTTCTGGATGCGGTTGCCGGCGATGCCGCCGTTGACCACCGCATATTGCCCGGGGAAACGGTCATAGAGCAGCTCCATCAGGCTGTCGCTGAAGTAGGACATCTGGGTGATGGAGTCCCCGAACAGCCCGATGAGCTGCACCCCGTCGTCGGTGAGCACATCCAGCTGGCTCAGCCCCACCAGAAACTGGCTGGGGGTGGGGTCGGCGGCCAGGGCCGGCGCCAGCTGGGACTTGATGGTGAAGCCCAGGGCCTCGGTCTCGTAGAAGTTGCCGGTGTGCTGGGTGCACTGCCAGCTCTTCCAGGTGGAGGTGGTGCAGACCGAGCGGGCCACCGTCTCCTGGCCGAAATACTGCCAGACCAGCAGGTCGTCCTGGGGGGTCACCGACAGGGGAATCTCGTCCGAGAAGGGCTGGCTGTCGGGGGCCACCTCAATCCGCTCGCTGCCCCCCAGGGTGACCAGGGCCCGGGGGGAGAGTTCCCCGGTGACCCGGTTGCAGGCCTGGACCGCCACATGGTCCATGACCATCGGCTTGTCGTTGTAAAGGTTGCTGAACCGCAGGCGGATTTTGTCCCCCCGCAGGTTGTTGGTAAAGACGCAGCGCTGGGTGATGTCCCGGAAGGTGGCCGCGTCCAGGTTGTAATCGATGGGCACACAGTGCCAGGTGGGAATCCACTTGCTCATGAAACCGTTCCTTTCTGTTGGAATGACCCGGCGGGCCGGGAAAGAAACTTACTGCAGTTCTTCCTTGATCAGTTCGGCCATGAAGGTGGAGAGCTCGGCAAAGTGGTCGGTGACATAGGCCACCCCGTCGCAGACCGAGACGTTGAGGTTGAAGAGGAAGCGGCAGAACCACTCCACACTGACCATCAGCTCGCCGTCCCGGTGGAGGGCTTCGCAGTACATGGCGTAGAGGTTGTCATCCACCAGGCAGCCGATGACGCCCCGGGAAACCTTGACCACCCGGCCGTCGGCCAGCTTGAGGGTGGCTTCCAGCCCGGCCTCGTCGGTGGAGTACTCGGCGCCGAAGACCTGGGCCAGGAAGCGCAGACTGACGCAGAGGTACTCGCCCCGGACGATCTGGCCGCCGTTGAGGCCGTGGTACTTCAGCTTCTGCCACAGCAGCGGGGCCACCGGCATCTCGGTGACGGCGTTGTGGAACCAGGCCTTCTTGGTGCCGGGGGTGACGGCCAGGGCGAACTTGTCGCCGGTGGCCTCCCAGATGGTCTTGTCCTTGACCAGGGTGCCGTCGGGCATCCGGCGCAGGCCGGAGAACATGTAGTTCCAGTAGTAGAAGGCTTCGTCCAGCGCCTGGCCGTGGTCCCGGTTCTTGATGTCCAGGTAGACCAGATCCGCCTTGTCGCCGGTGTAGAAGGCGAAGTTGTCCTCCCCCACAATCCGGATCTGGGGGGCGGTGTGGACGCCGTTGACCTTCATCCAGTATTCCCGGCCGCACTTCAGCGCCTTGTTCTCATTCTCCTTGGGGCCGTCCATCCCGTTCTTCTCGGGGTGGGAGATCCACATGGGCACCGGGCCGCCCCAGTTCATCAGGCTGCCGTCGGGGGCGTAGAGCTGGCTCTCCATGGGGGTGGCGCCGGAACCGGCGACGCCGGCCAGGATGTTGCCGTAGTAGCGGGCGAACTGATCGGACATCATGTGGCCCATGCTCATGCCCTGCATGTAGATGCGGGTGGCATCGATGTTGTACTTTTCCTGGGTCTTGGCAATCAGCGCCTTGACAAAGTTCAGGTCGTGGTTGTCGTGGAAGTCCTCGGGGTCCACCGGCAGGGGCAGCACCAGCTCGGGGTTGGCCTTCACCCGGGCCTGCATCCCCTGCAGGGTCCACATCTGCAGCTCGTGGGCGTCGGGAAAGACGCAGATAAAGCCCTCCCGCTCGGCCAGCAGGGTCCAGGAGCTGTACACCGCCTGGGCCCAGCCGTTCATCAGGCCGCCGTGGTTGCTGATGACCAGCGGCACCGGCTTGCTGCCGTTGTAGCTGTCGGGCACATACTCGTACCAGTGATCCTCCAGCCCGTCGGCCAGCACGCCGGAAAATTCCTGCAGCTTGGCCGGATAGACCTGGGAGTTGTTGCCGTTTTCGTTTACCGTCATGTCGGTTCCCTTGATGGCCAGGGGGACGTAATCCCGGTTGGCGTCGTTGGGGTTGCCCGCTTGCAGTCTCAGACTCATGATCTTCACCTCATTCAGAATTTATTGGAACAGGTAGGGCAGGTAGGTATACAGGTAGTTGTACACCGCTTCGTAGGCGTGGACTTCGCCCTCGGCCACCGCAAAGTGCAGGTTGCCCTTGGTGGGGTCCTCGTCATAGACGAAGACATCGGAGTACTTCTTCATCTCCTCGATCTGGGGGGTCATGGCGGGGCAGGCCGGGTCCTTGGAGCCGGTGGCCGCAAAGATCTGGAAGTCCAGCCCTTCGGCCTTGGCCTTGGCGGCGGCGTCGCAGAGATACTTGGCGGTCTCCACCGGCTTGAGCTCGCCGCCCTTGGAGCAGACCACCCAGCTGTCGCCGCTCAGCGGCAGGAAGGTGCGGAAGTAGGCCAGGTTCTGCAGGAAGTTGAACCAGGTGGTGCAGCTGCCCATGGAGAAGCCGCCGAAGCCGCGATGGGCCCGGGAGGCCCGCAGCCCGGCATCCGACACATCGGTGGTGTAGGTGTTGTACCGGGACTCCACCGCCGGCAGCAGCTCGGCGGTCACCTCGGGGATGAACTGCATCACCTTGGTGCGCTCCACATCGGCCACCGGCGCGCCCACCCGGGAGATCTGCTCCTTGTAGAAGGAGGGGAAGACCACGATCATGGGATGGGCCACCTTTTCGGCAAAGCAGTAGTCCAGCATGTTCTTGACCTGGCAGCAGTCCAGCCAGGCATCGGCGTTGCCGCCGCCGCCGTGCATCATGTAGAGGATGTTGTATTTGGTTTCCTTGTCCTCGGGGTTGTAGCCGTAGGGCAGGTAGACGTTGGCGTACTTGGTGCGGGGCTCCCCCTCGGGGTTGGTGGTCTGGTAGGTCACCCGCTCGATGGTGCCGCGGAAGTTGACATCATGGTACTGATACTTTTGCATTTCCATATCCGATTCATCCTTTCCAGAATTACTGAACCTGAGGCAGGGGTCCTCAGACCATCCCGCGCTGCTCTCCCTCGGTGCCCAGCAGGATGTCCGAGATCACCCAGTCGGCATAGCGGGAGAGGACGGCGTAGTGGTCGGTGGCGTAGAGGCTGCTGCCGTAGCTGGACACATGCCAGTTGTACAGGGCGGCGCAGAACCACTCGGCCGGGATGTAGAGCTTGCCCTCCTTGGTGATGGCGTCGCAGAGCATCGATTCGATGGTGTTGTCGATGGTGCAGCCGATGCAGCCGTGGGCGAAGGTCAGCTCCCGGCCGTCAGCCAGCCGGATGGCGGCGGTGTCCCCGTCCGAGAGGAGGGTCCCGCCGAACACTTCGGCCAGGAAGGCCACCGGGGCGTAGAGATAGCTGCCCCGGACCAGGTAGCTGCCGTTGAGACCGTGGTACTTGATCTTGTCCCGGCGGAAGACCTTGCCCCCGATGGGGGTGCGTTTGCCGTTGACCAGGGCGTACTCCGCCCCCTCGGTCAGGGCCAGGGCGGCCTTGTCGGGGGTGAAGGTGCGGCGGGTGGCGGTGTGATGCACCACCCCGTCGGCGGTCTTGGACGCCCCCGAGAAGAGGTAGTCCCAGACCATCTGGGCGTCGTCAAAGGTCTGGCCGTGGTCCCGGTTGTGGACATCCATCAGCATGACGTTGCCCTTTTCGCCCCGGTAGAAGAAGAGGTTCTTCTCCCCCTGGATGGCGATTTCGGGCTGGCCCATGGCCTCGTCCAGCCGGCGCCAGTAGTTGATGTTGCCCAGCACCACTGGGCGGTCCTCCTCGCCGTAGTGGGGCGGGGTGCGGTCCCATTCCAGCCGGGACTGCCAGATATCCATGGGGCCGCCCTGGTTGATCAGGTGGTTGTCCTCGTCAAAGAGCAGCTTGGGATTGGTGGGGCAGCCGGAACCTGCGGCGGCGGCAAAATGCGCCCCCATGTACCGGGCCACCTGGCTGGTCATGGCGTTGCCCATGCTCATGCCCTGGATGTAGACCCGGGTCTCGTCGATGTTGTAGTTCTGGCGCATCCGCTCCAGCAGCTTCATCACCAGCCGGACATCGTGGTACTGGTCCACCGTGCCGATGGGGCGGTTGAGCACCGGCACCCCATCCTCGGCGGTGGTGGAGAGCTCGTCCACCATTTTGCTGTCGCACTCGATCATCCACATCCCGCGGGAGCTGGCCGAGGGGAAGACACAGATGAACCCTTCCTTGTCGGCCACCAGGCTCCAGGAGGTGTAGATGCACTGGCCCCAGCCGGTCATCAGCCCGCCGTGCATCGAAAAGACCAGCGGGGTCTTTTTGGCGGGGTCGTAGCTTTCGGGGACGTACTCGTACCAGGTGTCCTGGATGCCGTCCCCCACCAGATCCCCGGTGTGCTCGGTGAGCCGGGCAGGGTAAACCTGGGAGTTGTTGCCGTTCTCATTGACCACCATCCGGCTGCCCTTGATGGCAGCGGGCAGGTAGTCCCGGTTTTCGTCGTTGAGATCCCCCGGCTGCAGGATGATCTTGTGTTCCATGGCGTTTGCCTCCTCTTGAATTTCCCGGGACAGGGCCGGGATGTCAGGGTTTGCGGTGGGACAGCATCCAGTCCAGGATGCCGTATTCGTTGTGCATGACCAGGATCCAGCTGTTGTGGTTTTCCATGTACAGGTCCTTCATCGAGAGGTTGGGGTTGGTGCCGATGCCGTAGGCCGCCAGCTCCTCCTGGGAGAAGAGGGTGAAGCGGATGTCCCGGCGGCCCTTCTCCCACAGTTTCTGCACCGCCCGCAGCAGATAGGCGTGGCGGCTGGCCTGGTGGTCAATGTAGGCGCTGGAAATGTAGGCCGGCACGTCGGGGAAGTTTTCCAGGATGGGATAGCTCTCCCCGTTCATGCTGGGGCAGATGGGCACACAGGCGGCAAAGAGCTCGGGGGCCGAGGAGACCACCTTGATGGTGCCGAAACCGCCCATGCTCATCCCGATGGCGTAGACCCGGTGGGGGTCCACCTTGCCCTCGGCGATGAGGCGGCGGATCACATCACAGACCCGGCCCAGGTATTCCCGGTTCCAGCCCCGGTCGTTGCGGTCGTTGTCGGGATCGGCCCCGATGTCCACCGCATAGGGGTTGCCCTTGGCCTGCATCTTGGCGAACATCTCCTCCATGGTCAGCCCGCCCGAGGGAGCCTGGGGGGCCAGCACATACATGTCGGGCAGCCGCTCGGCCAGCTTGATGGCGCCGATGGTGTCGGTGAGCTGGAGCATGTTGTCCTCGCCGCTGCCGCCGCCTCCGTGGAGGAAGAGGATCAGCGGGCGGGGAGCGGTGTGGTCCGGCTCATACAGCCGGTAGTGGACCCCGTTTTCCACCACAGCGCGGAACATCTCCTCGTGGAGGAGGGTGGTGTTGGTGGCGCTCTCCTTGGTGATGGTCAGGTCCAGGGCGGGGCAGCTCACCGCAAAATCACAGCGGTAGAGGAAGGGGTCGGGGGTTACTTCCAGGATGTTGCCCTGGGCCTCCACCTTGCGGATGCCACCGATGGGCCGCACCGCGGTCAGATCGTCAAAGCAGTTGGCACAGTGGAAGTCCTCCGGTTTCAGGGCGGGGGCGGCAGCGTCCAGCTGGACCGTGATGCCCTCCACCATCTGGCCGTAGTCCTCCATCCGGGTGTGCAGCGTAATTTCCATGAAAACTCCTCCTGTCAGTCCACCACAATGTTGGAAAAATCATCCGGCATGGCCTTGCCGGCAAAAAGGTCCTTGATGAGGTCGGCCATGAAGTAGGACAGATCGATGAAGTGGTCGGTGACATAGACCACCCCGTTGCAGGACGAGACATGGTAGTTGAAGAGGTACTTGCAGAACCACTCGATGCTCACCAGCAGCTCGCCGCTGCGGTGCAGGGCCTCGCAGTACATGCAGCGCATGGTGTCGTCGATGACACAGCCGATGCTGCCCCGGGCAAACTGGACATGCCGGCCGTCCTGCAGCACCAGCTCCACCTCCGAGCCGTCCTCGTTGGGCAGGTACTGGGCGCCCACCGCCTCGGCCAAAAAGCTCAGCGGCACACAGAGGTACTCACCGCGGACAATCTGGCCGCCGTTCAGGCCGTGGTACTTGAGCTTCTGCCAGCGCACCGCCGGGGTCTTGAGGGGGTGCAGCTGGTTGCGGAACCAGCACTGGTCATAGCCCTCCGACACCGCGATGGCAAATTCGTCCCCCACCCGGGGCCGGATGCTCTTGCCCATCTCCAGGGTTCCGTCGGGGTTCTTGCGCACCCCCGAGAAGAGGTAATCCCAGTAGAGGAAGGCTTCGTCCAGGGTCTGGCCGTGGTCCCGGTTCTTGATGTCCAGATAGACCAGATCGGCCTTTTTGCCGTGGTAGAAGGCGAAGTTGTCCTCTCCCTCGATGCGGATCTGGGGGATGGGGTCACATTCGTTGATCTTGAGCCAGTAGAAGCGGGAATACTTGTTGACCTCCGCCTCGTCGTAGTGGCCTCCCGGGGGCAGGCCGTTCTTTTCGGGGCGGGACTGCCAGATGGCCATGGGGCCGCCCCGGTTGATGATCTGGCCGTCCTGGGTGTAGAGCAGCTCGGGCTTGGTGGGCCCGCCGGAACCGGCGGCGCCGGCCAGCAGCTGGCCCTTGTACCGGGCGAACATGCTGGTCATCAGGTTGCCCATGGACATGCCCTGCATGAAGACCCGGCCGGGATCGATGTTGTAGGTCTTTTCCATATGGAGGATCAGGGCTTCCAGGAACTTCAGGTCGTGGTTCTCGGTCCAGTCCTTGGGGGCCAGCTGGATGGGCAGGTCGGGGGCGTCCTTGGGGTCAAAGTTGTCAAAGACCCCTTCCACCGTCCACATCCGCTTGGAGTGGGCGTCGGGGAAGACGCAGATGAAGCCTTCCCGGTCGGCCACCATGGTCCAGGAGGTGTAGATGGCGTGGCCCCAGCCGGTCATCAGACCGCCGTGGTTGCCCACCACCAGCGGCACCGGCTTGCTGCCGTCGTAGCTGGCGGGGACATACTCATACCAGCGGTCCTCCAGGCCGTCGGCCAGAACGCCGGTGACCTCCCGCAGCCCGGCGGGATAGGGTTGGGAGTTGTTGCCGTTCTCGTTGACCACAATGTCGCTGCCCTTGATCTTTTCGGGCAGGTACTCGCGGTTGGCATCGTCGGGGGTGCCGGCGCGCAGATGCAGTTTCATGGGGTTCCTCCTCTCAGCCTTTCATCAGCCATTCCACCGCGGCGGGCAGGCTGGCCTGGCAGGAACCCAGGTCGGCGCCGGCGCCAAGGGTGACGGTCTGGGCGGCATCGCCCAGCAAATCGGCCAGACGGCGGTTTTCCTCCGCCACCGGGGCGTCCTGTTCCCAGCCCATCCAGAGCTTGGCCTGGGTGGGTTTCTTGGCCAGGGCGTACAGATCATTCTCGCTGCCGGCAAAGCTGTCCAGGTCTCCGAACACCGCCTCCAGCGAAGCCTTGTTGTGGTAGATGCCGGTTTCCTCGCCGGCGGCGGCCTTCTTGCAGATGGCTTCCAGGTCCAGCACCCCGTTGAACGAAACCGCCTTGGAGAAGGTCTCGGGGTACTTGAGGGCCATCTTGAGGGCGCCGTAGCCGCCGGTGCCCACGCCGCCGACCCAGTTTTGGGCCGGGTCCTCCGAGATGGGCAGGTTGTTGCGGCAGATGCCCGGCAGCTCGGTGCTGAGGAAGACCTCAAACCGGGGGCCGAACTTCATGTTGGTGCACAGGCAGTGGTGCTGGTCCGGCGCGATGATGAAGATGCCGTACTTGGCAGCCAGCTGCTCGGCGGGGGTGGAAAGCCAGTCCAGGGCGGCGCCGCCCTCGTTGTGCAGCAGCCAGAGGACCGGGTATTTCTTCTGATGTTCCTTGTCGTCCAGGGCCAGCAGGTTCATCTCAGGCAGGAAAATCCGCACCGAGATGGAGCCGCAGGTGATGACCGACAGTGCATTCATTTCAATCTGTGCCATATTTGTGCTCCCTCCTTACTCGCTGGCCCGGACAAAGGACTCCTTGATCTTGCCCTCCGAGACCAGCCAGTCCAGGTATTTCTTGACGTGCTTGTCGCAGTACTCCCAGTTGTGGTAGCCGTGGTCGATGGTGCGGTAGATGTCCAGGCCCTGTTTGGCGTATTTGTCCATGAAGGTGACGTTGTCCTGGTAGTGGGCGTCCTCCACACCGGTGGCCATGTAGGCCCGGGGGAACTTCTTGCCGGCGGCCATCTGCTTGTCGATCATGTAGCAGATGTCGTTTTCGGTGTTGACAATGTACTCCTGCTTGCCGAAGGCGGTGTCAAACATGTAAAATTCATCGTTGCCATCCCGCATGCCGTCGTCGATGGGCAGGTCGGCCACGTTCTTCAGCCCCGAGAAGAGGCCGATGGCCCCGAACTGTTCGGGGTCCCGCACCAGCCATTTCAGCGAGCCGTAGCCGCCCATGGAGAAGCCGGCCAGGAAGTTCTGCTGGGGGTCCTCCGACAGGGGGAAGAGGTGGCGGACCACCTTAGGGGTCTCGATGGAGAGCTGGGAGAAGTATTTGAAGTCCCCGTGGACGGTGTCCATATAGCCGGAGCAGTAGGTGCCGGAGCAAACCACCGCCACACCGACCTCCGAGGCGTAAAGTTCCAGGGCGGTGTAGCGCTGCCAGTCGGTGTAGTCAAAACCGCCGCCGGACTGCAGCCAGAGCACCGGATACCGGTATCCTTTGGGACGGTCGGCCAGGGAATGGCCCCAGGTGTTCTCGGGGATGATGACGTTGACGCCCACCTTCATCTTGAGAACTTCGGAAAAATAGTAGAGTCGGAAGTTTGCCATAACTTGTTTTCACTCCTCACTTGGTTTCGGGATCAATTGCACAGCGCTTGAGGGGCAAAAGCCGGTCCAACGCCAGCTCCAGATAATGGTTCCACAGCCGGAAGTCGTGGGCATAGCCCAAGGCGCTGATGTAGGTCACATCCATCTTCAGGGCCTGCATGGCGGCCACATCTCCCTCCACCCGGGGGCGGATGAATTCCTCGCTGCCGCAGACCACGATGAACTTGCATTCGGGGTCCCCGGCCTGCCGGTGGCGCAGCAGCTGGGCCCGCAGGTCCAGGTCGCTGCCCTCCAGCTCCCGGCTGGGTCCGAAGCTGTGGTTGAAGAGGGGCATCACATTCTTGAAGTGGTCCCCGTCCAGCTCGGCCTGCAGGGTCTCGGGGCGAACGGTCAGCCCGATGCCCCCCGAGATGTCCACACAGGCGGCGTACCGGTCGGGCCGGCAGACCGCCGCGCCCAGCGCCGCGTTGCCGCCCATGGCATAGCCCATGATGAAGTTGTCTTCCCGCGCCGGGGAGGAGGCGAAGAGGGCCTGGACCACGGTGGGAAGTTCCTCGGTGAGGAAGGTCTGATAGGCGACGCCGTACCGGGTGTCGATGCCAAAGCTGTTGGCAATGTTGGGGGTGACCAGCATCACATGGTTGCGCTGGGCGGCCTCCTCCACATTGGTGTAGCGATAGGTCAGGGTGTCGTCGTCCCCGCCGCCGTGCAGCAGGTAGACGGTCTGGAACTTCATGCCGGGGCGGTAGAAGGGCTTGCCCTCCTCGGCACCGCCGCGGTGGGCACGGTTGGCCATGGCCGGGGTGGGCGGGCAGCGGTAGCTGTCGGTGGGGTAGGCCACCGAGATGTCCACATACCGGCCCAGGATCTCACTGCGGAAGTTGAAACGAAAGATTCCCATATGGCATCAGTCCTCGTCAATCTGCAGGCTGCCGTCGGGCATCCGGCGGAACTTGCGCAGATACTCCCAGGCCATGCGGCAGTCCTCGGGGTTGCTGTCGTGGCCCTTGCCCACCACCAGGGTGTAGTTGTAGAGGTTGAGGGGCTTGGGATCGTTGGAGAAGAAGCGGTGGGTGATCTCCTTGCGGGTGGGGAACTGGGGATTGGGATACCGTTCCTCGATCACGTCGCCGGGCACCCCCACGCCGCAGCTCTCGGGCGTGGCCACATAGGGGGTCTCCTTGCAGGTGATGTTGTTGTAGGACTTCCACCAGTCGTAGGCCACCTGCTGGCCGCTGCCCCGGACGGCGGGATATTCCACATCCCGGCTGCCGTAGATGTACCAGATGGGCATGCGGTAGTCATACTGCATCTTTTTGGCGGTGGCGATGGCAAAGCACTTCATGTTGCGGTCCTGGCAGAACCGGGTATCGTTGGCAAAGACCGCCGCGATCTTTTCGGGGTTGGTCATGGCAAAGACCTGGCTCATGGCCGAGCCGTTGGAGAAGCCGGACATATAAACCCGGGTCTCGTCCACCGGGTAGGTGGCCTTCATATGGTCGATGAGGGCGCTGAGGTAGGCGATATCGTCGGGCTGGTTCTCGTCCAGCTCCATGTTCCAGCCCCAGTGGGAGGAACACCAGGTGAAGACCAGCAAGAAGCCGTTCTCCTCGGCCACCTCATGGAACTTGGTGGTGTTGGCCATGTTGCCGGGGGTGTCGGCGCCGCCGTGGTTGAAGATGACCAGCGGCACCTTCTTGTCGGGGTTCTGCTTCACCGCCTCGGGCACATACTCGAACCAGGTGTGGGCCATGCCGTTGTTGTCCCCCAGCATGGTGTCATCCTCGTGGATGATGAACTTGTAATCATCCCGCACCAGACGGAAGTCCATGACCCCGTACTCGGTGGTGTTGGGGCGGCAGACCTGGGAGAAGAGGTTGTCCCAGCCGGCGGTGATCAGGGCGGCCATCGAGGCGGGGACGTCCCCCTCGGGCTGCTTGACGAACTGGGCGGGGTTGGTCTTGTTGTAGCGGTGGGTTTCCTCGCCGCCGTTGACCCGGTTGAGTACCTGGAAGAAGTCCACCGCGTCGGGGCCGGCATTCCACATCACCGCCGACACCGGGGCGTCCTTGGTCAGGTGCTGCACCATGGGGTGCAGGCTGCCGCCCACCGCCGCCACACCGGCCACGTTGACCGGGGTGCAGGCGGCAATGCTGAAGGCCAGGCTGGCGCCGGTGCCCACGCCGGCCAGATACCGGGCGTTGTGCATGTTGTGGTAGATGCCGTAGTCGTGGAAATCCGGCTGGTAGTTGAACAGACGGATCAGCTCATTGACATCGGCAAAGTCCTTGCCCTGGGGATCGGCGTCCCAGCTGCCGTTCACCGGGTTGGGGAAGAGCAGCACCATCCGGCGGAAATCCGCCATCTTGACAAATTCCTCGTCCTGGAGCAGGGCTTCCAGCGGCGCGGCGTCGCTGCACTCCCGCAGGATGGTGACCATGGTATTGTCATAGCAGCTCAGCCGCTCCCCGGCGGGGTAGAGCACATACATGCTGCGGTTGAGTTCGGGATAATCTTTCAGTTCCAGACGCATGAGAGTTCTCCTTTACAGTTCCATGGCCTCGTAGGCCAGGTCGCGGATGGTGGGATGGATCTCGCTGTAGGCTTCCAGCATCCCCAGGATCTGATGGGCGTAGTAGATGCTCACATGGTTCACCGGGTCCACCAGGGAGAAGGCGCCGGCGGCACCGTCCCAGCCGAACTCGCCCACCGGGCTCTTGGCCTTGGTGCCGTCCATGAGGGTGCGCACCCCCAGGCCGTAGCCGTAACCCACCTTGCCGGTCTTGGCAAAGTCCTTGAGCTCCTGCTCGTCCAGCCAGTTGCGGCTCATCAGGGCGATGGATTCCGGTTTGAGGATCCGGTTGCCGGTGGCACCCACGCCGCCGTTGGCCAAGGCGTCGATGACCTTGCTGTACTCGTCCACCTTGGTGCAAAGGCCGGCGCCGCCGCTCTCGTAGTTCTTGGTCAGGCGGTAGGCCATGGTCTGGTCGGGCTTGATCTCGCCGGTGTCCCAGTCCTTGGCGTACTGGGCGGCCAGACGGCCTTCCTCCCCGGCGGGCACCTGGTAGTACATCTCGGTGATGCCCAACGGCTCAAAGACGTTCTTCTTCATGTACTGGCCGAAGGTCATGCCGGTGACCACCTCCACCACCGCGGCCATCACATCGTGGCCCAGGGCGTAGGAGTACCGGGTGCCGGGCTCACAGAGCAGCGGCATCTTGGCCATGGCGTTGACCAGCTGCAGGGTGGTGGCCTCGCCGTGGGTTTCCTCGATGACCTTCTGGATGGGCTCGGCGGTCAGGTCGTAGCTCATACCGGCGGTCATCGACATCAGGTCGTGGATGCGGATCTTGTTCTGGGCCGGGCGCAGCGGAGATTTGCTGGTGGGCCAGGCCTGGGGAAACTCCCCGATGCGGAAATCGGTGGCATACTGCATGGAGGAGAAGGCGGGCAGGTACTTGTCCAGACAGTCATCCAGACCGATCTTGCCCTGCTCGATGAGCTGCATCACACCGGTCATGGTGATGACCTTGGAGGCAGAGTAGATGTTGTAGAGGTCGTCGGCCGAAACCGGCACCTTGCCCTCATAATCCCGGGAGCCCAGCATGCAGCGGTAGATCTCCTGGTGATCCTTGGTGATCTTCAGATCCAGCCCGTGCACCCCGTAGTGCTCCTCCAGGGTTTTCAGATAGGCGGTCAGCTTGGAAAAATCCATGATTCCTCTTCCTTTCGATGTGGGTTAGCGAGGCACTTCCTGGTATTCCATATAGCGGAAGTTCTCGGGGAAGAGCTTGCCGTAGAGCAGCTCCCGGATCAGGTCGGCCATGTTGGCGGACAGGGTGCTGAAATGGTCGGTGATGTAGACCACGTCGTCGCAGCTGGAAACCTGCAGGTTCAGCAGATAGCGGCAGAACCACTCGCAGCTGACCAGCAGCTCGCCGTCCCGGTGCAGTGCCTCGCAGTACATGCTGCGCAGATCGTTGTCGATGACGCAGCCGATGCTGCCCCGGGCAAACTGGACGTGACGGCCGTCCTTGAGCACCAGCTCGGCGGTGAGGGTGTCCTCACTGGGATGGTACTCGGCGCCGCAGAACTGGGCCAGCACCCGCAGCGGCACACAGATGTACTCGCCCCGGACCTTCTGGCCGCCGTTGAGGCCGTGGTACTTCAGCTTCTGCCACTTGAGGGCTTTGGCGTTCATGGGGACGATCTCGTTGTGGAACCATGCCTTGTCGGCGCCCACCGCAAAGGCAAAGGCGTATTCATCGCCGGTGCGGGGCAGCCGGGTGGCGGTCTTCTCAATGCTGCCGTCGGGCAGACGCCGCAGGCCGGAGAAGAAGTAATCCCAGTAGAGGAAGGCTTCGTCCAGCGTCTGGCCGTGGTCCCGGTTCTTGATGTCGTGGTAGACCACATCCCCCTTGGCGCCGGAGTAGAAGGCCATGTTGTGCTCCCCCACAATGCTGATCTTGGGGAGCTTTTCGCACTCGTCCAGCTGCATCCAGTAGAAGCGGTTGAAGCGGTTGAGCAGCATCTCGCTGTAAGCGGTGTCCGGCGGGGTGCCGTTGGTCTCGGGGCGGGCTTCCCACACCGGCAGGGCGCCGGCCACATTCTTGAGCTCGCCGTCCTTGGTGAAGAGCATCTCCAGCTGGGTGGGACCGCCGGAACCGGCGGCACCGGCCAGGATGTCGCCGTAGTAGCGGCAGAACTGCCCGGTCATCAGGTTGCCGGCCGACATGCCCTGCATGAAGATCCGGCCCTTGTCGATGTTGTATTTCTCCTGCATCTTGTCGATCAGGGCTTTGACAAAGTTCAGGTCGTGGTTTTCGTGGTAGTCCTTGGGCACCGCGGCCAGGTCCATGCCGTTGAAGAAGTCCGGCACCGGGCGGTCAAACATTCCCTCCACCTGCCAGATCCGGGCCTGATGGGCGTCGGGGAAGACGCAGATGAAGCCCTCCCGGTCGGCCAGCATGGTCCAGGAGGTGTAGATGGCCTGGCCCCAGCCGGTCATCAGGCCGCCGTGGTTGCTGACCACCAGCGGCACCGGCTTGCTGCCGTCATAGCTGGCGGGAACGTACTCGTACCAGCGGTCGGAGAGGCCGTCGGCGGTCAGGGTGCCGGTGCACTCCTGCAGACGCTCGGGATAGGGCTGGGAGTTGTTGCCGTTTTCATTGACCACCATATCGCTGCCCTTGATGGCCTCGGGCAGGTAATCGCGGTTGGCATCGTTGGGGGTGCCGGCGCGCAGAAACACTTGATTTTCCATCATCGAACCTCACTCTTTCAGTTTGAGCGCATCGTAGTCCGCCAGGACCCCGCCGGTGCGCAGAAGATCACGGATCAGGTCGGCCATGTTGACCGAAAGGGTAGCAAAGTGGTCGGTGGCGTAGATCACCCCGTCGCACTCGCTGACCGTCATGTTGTAGAGATAGCGGCAGAACCACTCGATGCTGACCAGCAGCTGGCCTTCCCGGTGGAGGGCCTCACAGTACATGCTGCGCAGGTCGTTATCGATGAGGCAGCCGATGCTGCCCCGGGCAAACTGGAGGGTGCGGCCGTCGGCCAGCACCATCCGGGCGGTGAGGGTGTCCTCGGCGTAGTCCAGCTTGGCGCCGAAGAACTCCGCCAGCAGGGACAGGGGCACCATGCAGTAGCGGCCCTTGACCTTCTGCCCGCCGTTGAGGCCGTGGTACTTGAGCTTTTCCCAGGGAATCGCCGTGGCGGTCATGGGATGGATGGCGTTGTGGAACCAGGCGTTGGAACAGCCGGTGGCCACCGCCAGGGCTTTGGCGTCGCCGGTGCGGGGCAGATTGCTGGCCTCCCGCACAATGGTGCCGTCGGCCTTGCGCCGGGTGCCCGAGAAGAGGTAGTTCCAGATCAGGGCGGCGTCGTCCAGGGTCTGGCCGTGGTCCCGGTTCTTGATGTCCAGATAGACCACATCCGCCTTGCTGCCCTGGTAGAAGGCCAGGTTGTCCTCGCCGTCAATGCGGATCTGGGGCACCGGGCCGCAGCCGTTGAGCTTCATCCAGTAGTAGCGATTGTACTTGTTGACGTAGAGGGAATCCTCCTTGCTGGGGGGAATGTCGTTGTTTTCCGGCCGGGACTGCCAGACCGGCAGGCAGCCGCCCACATTCTTGATGGTGCCGTCCGGCTCAAAGAGCTGGTCGGTGAAGGTGGAGCAGCCGGACCCCGCGGCGCCGGCCAGGATGTTGCCGAACTGGCGGGAGAAGAGGGCGGTCATCAGGTTGCCCATGGACATGCCCTGGAGGTAGATCCGCTCCTCGTCGATGTTGTACTTTTCCTTCATCCGGTCGATGAGCCCCAGGATCAGCCGGGCGTCGTGGTTTTCCATGATGTTGTCGGGGGTCTGGGCGGCCTCGGGGGGCGGGGTTTCGTTTTCGTGGGTGCCGGCCGAGCCGTCAAACCGCCACTTGCCCCACTTGACGCACCAGACACGCTTGCTGGAGGCGTCGGGGAAGGCGACGATGAAGCCGTGGACCTCGGCCATCATGGTCCAGGAGGTGTATATGGCCTGGCCCCAGCCGGTCATCAGACCGCCGTGCAGCGAGACCACCAGCGGGGTCTTTTTGCTGGGATCGTAGCTGGCGGGCACATACTCGTACCAGGTGTCCTCTTTGCCGTCGGGGGTCAGGGCGTCGTGGAACTCCTTGAGCCGCTCGGGGTAGGGCTGGGAGTTGTTGCCGTTCTCGTTGACCACAATGTCGCTGCCCTTGATCTTTTCGGGCAGGTATTCCCGGTTGTCGTCGTCGGGGGTGCCGGGACGCAGAAGAACTTCTTTTTCCATTTTGTATTACCCTCCCCGGATCAGAACGGATTGCCGCCGTTTTCGGTCAGGCCGAAGAAGTTGAGGGCTTCCTGGATGGCCAGATCCCAGAACCGCCATTCATGCTTGTAGCCGGGGCGGGTGAACCAGTAGGCGTCCAGACCGATCTCCTCGGCGTGGGCGCGGAATTCGCAGAAGAGCTTGTAGAGCAGGACATCATCCTCGCCGCAGGCAAACATCAGCTTGGGCAGCTCGCCGGTGTGGGCCTTCTCGTCCAGGATGGCCCAGACGTTCTCGTTGGAGTGGATGAAGGCATCCAGAC
Source organism: uncultured Gemmiger sp. (assembly GCA_944382835.1). Lineage (GTDB taxonomy): Bacteria > Bacillota > Clostridia > Oscillospirales > Ruminococcaceae > Gemmiger. The sequence continues at coordinate 52,519 of CALWNP010000002.1, read as the reverse complement.
CGCCGGCGTTGAGCAGGGTGGTGCGGGTGCGCTCGTCGTTGGTGTTCAGCATGGGGCAGGGGTTGTCGGGGGTCATCCGGGTCAGGTCCATGGGGGTGGCCGAGAGCACCGCTGCCGCTGCGAACTTTTCGGGGTGGTTCACCGCGTACTTGATGGTGCCGCGGCCGCCCATGCTCAGGCCGGCGATGAAGTTGTCCTCCCGCTTGTCGGAAACCGGCAGCCAGCCGTAGACCAGCGGCATCAGTTCCTCGGTGAGGTAGTCGTACATGTTGTAGCCCAGCATGAAGTCCTTCCAGTTGGAGTAGTTGGAGTTGAGGGCGGAGGGCATGACGACCACGAGATTCTTCTCGGCGGCGTACATCTCGATGTTGGTCCGGCGAACCCAGTCGGTGTGGTCGCCGTAGGTGCCGTGGAGCAGCCAGAGCACCTTGTACTTCTTGCCGCTGCCGTAGAAGTCCTGGGGGGTGATGCCCCGGGGCTTGTCGGGCAGGATCACAGTGATCTGGGTGTTGTTGTTCAGGTACTGGCTCTCGTAGGTGTAGGTCAGGATGGACATGGCGGAGTGCCTCCTTCTTCTTTTGAAATTTTCTTTGGGTATCACCGGGGCCGCCGGTCTGTTTCCACAAACGGCGGCCCCTGGCGCTGCCTTCTGCCCGGGCCGCCCCACAGGCGGCCGGCATCCGGCTGTTATACAGGATCAGGCTTCCTGGCGGAAGCGTTCGGTGACGGTGCCGCCCTGGCGTTCGGTGATGCAGAAGTTCTTGGTCTTGAAGTCTGCATCCAGGGTGGCGGCGCAGTCGCCGTTGGTCCAGGTAATCCGCAGCGTTCCGTCGCTGCTGTCCTGGCCGATCTCAATGGCGCCGTCAAAGGCCGGGTGGCTGTTGCGGAACCGCAGCAGATCCAGCAGCTTCTGAACCACCGGTTTCTCCACCGCGGCCTGAATCTCGGCCTCGGTGAAGGAATGGCGGTTGACGGTGCGGGGATCGGTGTCGTGCTTGACCCCTTCGATGTCGTTGGCGCCGGCCAGCAGGCCCACATAGTAGACCTGCGGAGTGCCCGGTGCAAAGAACTGCACCGCGCGGGCCAGCAGATAGGCCCGGTCATCACAGCCCAGGGCCGAATAGTAGGTGGTCATCATCTGGTAGCGCTGCACCGGCTTGCCGGGGATGCGCACCACGGTGGGGAAGGGAATGTAGGGCTTGACATCGGCGGTCAGGCGGTCCACCACCTCCTGGGTGGCGTCGATCTCCTCGTCGGTGAGCAGCCCCACCACATCCACCACCCCGATGCCGTCGTGGGTGTCCAGGGTGGTGAACTGTTTGCGGGGGCAGATGTTCAGCCAGTGGATCAGCCGGTCGGTGCGGCCGAAGTGCAGGCCGTGGAGCAGCAGCATGGGCAGGGCAAAGTCGTACACCCAGTAGCCCTTGTCCGCCATCTTCATCTGGATGGTGTAGTTCTCGTGGATTTCGGGCAGCATCTGGGCGCCCATCTTCCGCAGCGGCTTCATGCCGATGTCCAGAACCTCCCAGATCTTGGGCTCCACAAAGAAGCAGGAGGTGCCCGGCTCCTTGGAGGCGTAGGCGAAGGCGTCGAAGCGGATCAGCGGCACATGGGAGGCGATCCGGGTCAGGTTGCGCTCGTAGTAGTCCTGGGTGGGCTTGGCGTAGGGATCAATGTCCACCTGCTCGGCGAAGAAGGTGTTCCACAGCCGGACCTTCTTGCCGTCTTCCCGGGTGAAGGTCAGGTAGGGGCCGCCGTCCTTGCGGCGATAAAGGGCGCTGAGCTGTTCCTCGGTGGGATCGCCGTTGGGCCAGAACTTGTCCCAGTGGATGAACATATCCTTATAAGGAGAGGCGTCCCCGTTCTTCATATAATCCTGGAACTCCTCGCAGCGGATGGAGACGTGGTTGAGCATGAAGTCGGCCATCATGTAGTACTGATCGGCCAGGGCGTCGATGTCCTCCCAGCTGCCGAACTTGGGGTCCACCGTGTCGTAGTGGATGACCGCAAAGCCGCGGTCGCCGGAGGAGGGGAAGAAGGGCAGCACATGCAGCCCCCCGAAGGCGCCGGGGAAGTACTGCTTCATCACATGGTTCAGCTGCTTCAGGTCCCCGCCCAGGGTGTCGGCGTAGGAGATCAGCATGGCTTTGTTTTCAATCTTTTTCATGGGAGTCCTTTCATTCGTTGCACAGCCAACGCAGGCCGGCATCAAAAACCGATTCCAGATCGGCGCCCATCCGGACGCTGGTGTTGCACTGCTTGGCAAACTTCAGGCTGACTTCGGTGCCGGGGAAGCTCTCCTCACAGCCAAAGAAGACTGCCTTGGGGGCGGGGGCGTCGGGGCGCAGGATGTCCAACTCCGAGCCGCGGACCGCCTTGAGGTCACCGAAAACCGCTTCCAGATTGGCGGTGGTCAGGTTGGGAACCTGGGCACCCTTGGCCACATCCTCGCAGAGGCTGGCCACATCAAAGTGGCCGTTGATCAGAAGGCATTTGGAGAAGGCTTCGGGGGCTTTGGCGGCGTTCCAGAAGGCACCGTAGGCGCCGGCGCCCATGCCGCCCAGATACTGGCGGCTCTCGTCCAGGGGGAACATGTGGCGGCAGATGCCGGGGAACTCCCGGCGGACAAAGTCGCCGTACTTGCCGCCCCAGGGCAGATCCATCCCGAAGGAGTGCATCAGGCTGGGGCAGAGGATGAAGATGCCCAGCTCATTGGCCAGCGCCTCCAGATTGTGCAGGGGACGCAGATCGGTGTCGTCCCCGCCGATGTCATGGATGAAATACAGCGCCGGATAGCTCTGCTCCTTCATCTGGGGCTGGTCGGGGAAAAACACCGTAGCGGAAAAGCTGCCGCTCAATGCGGTGGAAAGTGCGTTCAGTTCCAATACTGCCATTTTACTGATCCTCCATGATGTATTCGCTGTGGAGCGGGATCCAGTCCAGGAAATCCGCAATATGGCGGTTGCAGTAGACCCAGTCGTGCATGCCCTGGTCCCGGACATCGTGGACGTCCACCCCCAGCTCCTTCATATAATCCATGACATCGTAGCCGTCCTGAGCGCCGGGGTCCTGTGCCCCCACCGCCATGTAGAACTTGGGCAGGTCGGTGCCCTTCTGCACATGCTGTTCCAGCATATAAAGGTTGTCGTCCGGGGTGTTGCGCCGCTTGGCGGCGGAGCCGAAGGAGGCCCAGAGGGTGCCGAAGGCGGGCTCGCAGAAGTCGTCCCGCAGGCAGGGCTGGCCCAGCTTTTCGTTGGGGGCCACCGGGGTCCGGGGAATGATGCCGATGGGACCGGAGAAGTTGCCGCAGGCGGCGAACATCTCGGGGCGCTGCATGGCAAACTTGAAGGCGCCGTAGCCGCCCATGGAGAAACCGGCTACAAAGTTGTCCTCCCGCTTTTCCGAGAGGGGGAACACCTTGCGCAGGTAGTCCGGCAGCTCGTAGGCGATCTGGTCCCACCAGCGGTAATCTCCCTCGGCGGTGTTCACATAGCCGGCGTAGGAGATGCCGGGCAGCACCACTGCAATGCCGTGTTTGGCGGCGTAGAGCTCCAGGGCGGTGTAGCGAATCCAGTCGGTGTGGTCAAACCCGCCGCCGCAGAGCAGCCAGAGGGTGGGATAGCGGTAATCCGCCGGACGGTCTGCCAGAGAATAGCCCCACTTGTTCTCGGGGATGATGACGCAAACCCCCATCTTCTGCTGCATTGCCTGGGAGTAGTAGTCGATTTTGCACAGTGCCATGGTTTAGCGCTCCTTTTCTGTCTTTTGCCGGGAAGATCAGCCCTTGACCGAGCCCAGGGTGATGCCCTTGACGAAGTATTTCTGGAAGAAGGGATAGGCAACCAGCAGAGGAATGACCGCGATCACCGCGATGGCCATACGGACACTGGTGCTGGGAATGTCGGCGGCGCTGATGTTGCCGGTGACATGGGACTGCAGGAAGGCGGCCTTGTTCATGACATCGTTGAGGTAGTTCTGGATGCCGTACAGGTCGGTGCGGGTGGTCAGGAAGTAGATGCCGTTGGTCCAGTTGTTCCAGTAGGAGATCAGGGTCATCAGGCTGACGGTGGCGATGATGGGTTTGCTCATGGGAATGACGATCCGGACCAGGGCCTGGGTTTCGGTGGCGCCGTCAATCTTGGCGGCCTCGATGACCTCGTTGGGCACGCTGGTGGTGAAGTAGGTGCGCATCATGATGACCAGGAAGGGGTTGAGCAGCAGGTAGGGGATGATCATGCCCCAGATGGTGTCCTTGACGTTGAGGATGTTGGTGTAGACCAGGTAGGTGGGAACCAGGCCGCCGTTGAACAGCATGGGGATGAAGAGGACCAGCGAGAAGAATCCGCGGCCGGGCAGATCGCTGCGGGACAGGGGATAGGCGAAGAGGATGGTCAGAACCACGTTGGCGGTGACGCCGACGACGGCGTAGAGGATGCTGAAGCCGTAGGCCCGCAGAATAGAACCGCGGGCGTTCCACAGATACTCATAGGCGCCCAGGCTGAACTCCCGCGGGAGCATGGAGTAGCCGTTCTGGACCAGAGAGGTCTCGGAGGTGAAGGAGCTGGCGATCAGAAGCCAGAAAGGAATCAGACAGGCCAGCACCAGGAAGATCAGCAGTGCGTTGAAAAAGACGCTGTAAGCTTTGTTGTTGTTAATCATTGTGCGTTCCCTCCCTTAGAACAAGGCGCTGTCCCGGTCAATCTTGGAGACCAGGGTGTTGGCAGTAAACACCAGGATGAAGCCCAGGATGGACTGCAGGAAGCCGGCAGCGGAAGAACGGCCCACGTCGTTGAGCTCCAGCAATGCGCGGTAGACGAAGGTGTCGATGGTCTGGGTGGTGGAGTACAGCATGCCGCTGTGCTGCGGGATCTGGTAGAACAGGCCGAAGTCGGAGTAGCAGATACGGCCCACCGCAAGGAGAACCAGGGTGATGATGGTGAACTTCAGGCCGGGCAGGGTCACGTGACGGATCTGCTGCCAGCTGGAGGCACCGTCGATGACGGCAGCCTCATAGAGGGATTTGTCAATGCTGATGAGGGTGGAGTAGTAGAGGATCGAGTTGTAGCCGAAGGACATCCACAGATAGACGATGGTGATGATCACCGGCCAGTAACCCGGCTCATTGTACCATTTGATGGACTCGATACCGAAGATCGGCAGGATGGAGTTGTTCATGAAACCGGTGGTGGGGCTGAGGAAGGCGAAGACAATGTAGCTGATGATGACGGTGGACAGCAGGAAGGGGATCAGGATGACCACCTGGCTGAACCGCCGCAGGAACTTGCTGGCCACGCAGTCCAGCGCGATGGCCACCACAATGGCCAGGATGTTGCCGAAGACAATAAAGCCCAGGTTGTACAAGATGGTGTTGCGCAGGGCGTTGATGCCGTCGTTGTTGCTGAACAGGTAGGTGAAGTTGCTCAGGCCAACCCAGGGGCTGGCGAAGATGCCCAGGGAGTAGTCAATCTTCTTGAAGGCGATGACCAGGCCGGTCATGGGCAGGTAGTTGTTGATGAGCAGATAGATAAGACCCGGCAGCAGCATAATATAAAAAGGAAAATACTGACGGATCCGCCGCATGGTGCGGCTGCGTTTGCGTTGCTTTTCATCAGGAGTCAACGCGGTTTTTTGTTTTTTCATTGTTTGTTCCATCTTTGTTCCTCCATTTCCGGGGTGCTTTGGTTGTCACCTCAACCAAAAACTTTACTATAGTTATGCTAGCAAAAACCGTCCCCGGGATTCTATCATATTTCTGCCGGAATTTGTCATTTATCTGAATAATAGTCAACATGGTGATATCCTTTCGTGCAAGGCGTACAAAAAACTGGCCTTAAAGGCAGGAATGCGACAAAACACAACAGATATTTGATAGAAAGACGGGCGGCGGTTTGTTATGCTAAAACTGTCAAGAGGCGACAGACAAAACGCCCCGCAGAAATTAGAAAAGGAGACGAAACGATGAAAAAGATCATTGCGCTCATGATGGCTGCAACCATGACATTGGGGTTGACAGCCTGCGGCGGCTCCGGCGCGGATTCCGCGGCTTCCACCGAAGCCAGCTCCACTGCCAGCGCCGAAACCGGCAGCTCCACCAGCTCGGGTGAGTATCCGGTGGTCAAAATGGCTTACTCCCGCATGTTCGGAACCGATTCCGAACCCCAGGTGGAAGCGGCCATGAACGAGATCCTGAGGGAAACCGCCCAGGCGGAGATTGATCTGGTTCCCATCGACTTTTCCAGCATGAGCCAGCAGCTCAACCTGCTGCTGTCCGGCGGAAGCGACACCATCGACATCTTCAGCTCCTTCTGGTACCTGCCGATGAACACCCTGTATGCCAACGGTCAGCTGGCCGACATGACCGAGCTGCTGGAGGAACATCCCGAGGTTCTGGACCTGTTCAAGGATTATCCCGAGGTGCTGGACTGCTGCAAGATCGATGGCAAGTACTACGCCCTGCCCACCGTCGCGGCCTACTCTTCCCCCATGATGTACATCTGCAAGAAGACCGACTCCGACTCCGCCAACATCGACTGGACCCAGGTCAAGACCCTGGATGACGCCACCCAGGCCATGCTCAAGATGAAGGAGGTCAACCCGGATCACTACTATGTGCCCGGCGCCACCGAGACCTACTACATCCCCAAAGACATCGACTACCTGGGCGACACCTACTTCTTCGGCGTGCTGACCGACCCGCTGAACAGCACCACCGTCGAGAACTACTACGAGTCCGACTACTTCATGAACTTCATGGACAACGTCAAGATCTGGCAGGAGAACGACCTGATCACGCCCGACCCCATGTCCAACACCAACCCCACCCTGATGAGCCTGCAGTTCGGCCTGTGCTCCGGCACCCCCGGCTACGGCTTTGACGCCGACGAGTTCTGCTACGAGGCCAACATCTCCCAGCAGTACGGCGATGACCTGGTTGGCACCAACCTGGGCGAGCGCCTGATCACCACCGGCAACGTCAACACCTACCTGTGGCACATCACCAGCTTCTGCCAGGATAAGGAAGCCGCCATGCGTGTGCTGGCCGCCTTCTACACCGACAGCCGTCTGGACAACCTGCTGGGCAACGGCATCGAGGGCGAGAACTACATCGTCACCGAGAACGGCACCCTGGATTACCCCGAGGGCAAGGACAACACCAACTGCGGCTGGACCGGTATGACCGCGTCCTACAACCTGCCCAACTCCTCCGGCTGCCCGGTCTGGAACTATCAGCCTGAGAACTACTGGGATCTGCTGCTGGACTCCAACGCCGAGGCGAAACCGTCCCTGGCACTGGGCTTCAACTTTGACGCCACCCCGGTCGCCGACCAGATCACGGCCTGCACCAACGTCTACTCTCAGTACTACCTGCCGCTGATCAACGGCGAGGTGGACATCGACGAGGTCCTGCCGGTCTTCCAGCAGGCACTGCATGATGCCGGCATCGACGACATCATCGCCGAGAAGCAGGCACAGCTGGATGCCTGGCTGGCTGCCAAGGCCTAAGGCAATCCAACCCGCGCCAGAACATCACAAACCGCGCAAGAGAGGGCATTTCGGTGCCCTCTCTTTTTAAAAGAAGAACTCTGACTCGATCCACGGCCCGGCCGGTGAGATTGATTCGGAAGCTCCGTTGAAAGGAGAAATGAGAATGAATCAAGCACAATCTCTCCGAGAGCCGGAGAAACTGTGGAACAGTTCCTACATCCTGGTCCTGACGGTCAGCACCCTCAGTTCCTTTTCCTTCTACATGGTGGCCACCATCATGTCCAAGTATCTGGTCAGCCTGGGGGTGGGCATCACCTTCGCCGGCTTCGTGGTGGGGCTGTTCTCCATCACCAGCCTGGTCTGCCGTCCCTTCTGCGGCGTCATGGCCGACAACCTCAACAACATCATGCTGCTGATTGTCAGCAATGTGCTCATGAGCATCGGCCTCTTCGGCTTTGCCCTCAGCAGCGGCAGTATGGCCACCATGATCCTCTTCCGGGTGCTCAACGGTGTGGGATTTTCCATCAACGGCACGGTGCAGGTGGCGCTGATCATCCACTTCATCCCCCGCAACCGCACCGGTGAGGGGGTGGGCTACCTGGGCATCAGCCAGCTCATCGGCTCGGCCTGCGCGCCGGCCCTGGGCCTGGCCATCGCCGAACAGCTGGGCATGTCCGCCACCTTCGTCATCGCGGCCATCCTGCCCCTGGCGGCCTGTGTCATGCTCTTCTTCCTGCGCAACATCCAGGTGGAACGCAAAAAGGATGCCAAAAAGAAGATCTCCTTCAGCGACATCATCGAGCTCAAGGCCATGGCCTTCACCATCCCCTACTCCACCTTCTCCTTCACCAACGGCGTCATCAACGGCTATCTGGTCATGTACGCCGACCAGTTCGGTATCAAGAATGTCAGCATCTACTTCACCCTCTACGCCGTCGCGGTCTTCCTGGTGCGGCCGGTTTCCGGCAAGCTCATGGACCGCAAGGGGCTGCAGTACACCGTCTTCCCCGGCATGATCGTCTGTGCTCTCTCCCTCTTCCTGCTGGGCTGGACCACAGCACTCTGGATGATTCTGGCCACCGGTTTGCTCCGTGCCCTGGGTCAGGGCGCTGCCCAGCCCTCCCTGCAGGCCGGCTGCATCAACTATGTGGGCCGTGAGCGCAGCGGTGTGGCCACCAGCACCTACTTCCTGGGCGGTGACATCGGCCAGGGCATCGGCCCCATGATCGGCGGCTTCATCCTGGCCCAGATCGCCGGGGTCACCGGTTACCGGGTGCTCTTCAGCTTCTGCGGTGTGATTATGCTGGCCACCATGGTCTATTTCTTCTTCATGAACAAAAAGGAGCACTATTGATGAAATCCTCTCCCTTGCCCCGCTGTACTCCGGAGGAGATCGGCCTTTCCAGCCGCCAGGTGGCGGCCTGCATCCGGGCACTGGCCCATGACCTGACCACCATGAACGGCTTTATGGCGGCCCGTCACGGCAAGGTCTTTGCCCAGTGCTGGTGGGCCCCCTACCGGCCGGACATCCCCCATTCCAACCATTCCTTCGGCAAGAGCTACACCTCCACCGCCATCGGCATCGCGGTGGGGGAGGGGTTGCTCTCGCTGGAGGAAAAGATGGTGGACATCTTTTCCCAGGAAATCCGGGAGCGCAACCTGACCCTGCCGGAGGGAATGGACAAGATCACCGTCCGGGATGTGCTGACCATGACCAACGGCATGGCCCAGATGCCCGATATGCGGGGAGACTTTATCGCCCACTACTTCACCACCCCCCTGGCCTACGAGCCCGGCACCCACTTTGCCTACAACTCCACCGGCTCCTGCGTGCTGGGGGCCATCATCCTCAAGCGCAGCGGCCAGAACCTCAAGGAATACCTGACCCCGCGGCTTTTTGAGCCCATCGGCATCGACCCCGACACCTTCCAGTGGCGGCAGTTCCAGGAGCTGGGCATCGACGGGGAACCGGGCACCTTCGCCACCACCGAGGACAACCTCCGGCTGGCCATGCTCTATGTCCAGGGCGGACAGTGGAATGGCCGCCAGGTGGTTCCCGCCGACTATGTGCGGGATTCCCTGACGGTGCAGATCAACAACGAATACGCCCCCGAACAGAAGGATGGCCGCTGCGGCTACGGCTATCAGCTCTGGGCCTGCAGCATCCCCGGGGTTTACCGGTTTGACGGCGGACAGGGCCAGTACGGCATCATCTGGCCGGAAAAGGACCTGGTGATCTCCCTCCACGAGGGCGCCATGGCCCCCCTGGGCCCCCAGAAAACCCTGGACACCCTCTATGAGACGCTGCTTCTGCCGTTGGCAGACCAGCCCCTGCCCGCCGACCCCGAAGGGGAGGCCGAGCTGGCCCAGGCGGAGCGGAGTGCCGCCCTGCCGCCCGACCCCGCCTCCCCCCGGCTGCCCGACAAGGCGCTGGCCGGCAGCTACACCGTCCGCCAGGGCAGCTTCGACCCCTGGTTCGCGGTGGCCCCTCCGGGACAGGAAGACTTCTTCGTCATGTTCCGCACCCCGGCCCTGGATCAGCCGGTGAAAACCTTCTCCCTGACCTTTACCCCCGAAGTCTGCCGGCTTTCCATGGGGGAGGGACGGGAGCTGATCGCCCGCTGGGACGGCAGCCTGGAGGCCCGGTTTGTGGAGAACTCCCCCTACCATCCCCTGGGGGATTACGCCGCCACCGCCCGCTGCAAGGAGGACGGCAGCCTGTTCTTCCGGATTCACTGGCTCAACGGCTGGTTCGTCACCGACATCACCTTTGCCCCCACAGCGCAGGGGCTGGACATCACCGTCCAAAAGCTGCGGCTGAACCAGGATGACAATTATCTGGTTTACCACGCGGAGGCCATCCGCTGAAAAGAGGCTATTATGCAACGTTACACTGTATCCGATCTCGCCGACCGTCTGGTCACCTATGGCCGGACTTTCCGGGAGCCCAAGGAGGACATTCTCTTCTTCAACTGGAGCTGCAGCACGGTGGAATTCCTCTTCTCCGGCACCCACCTCAACGTCAGCTTCCGGGCCGACTGCGGCTACGAGTTCGAGGGCCTGCCCACCGATCCCAACAGCCCCAAGCGGCCCACCTGGCCCTGGGTGGCGGTTTTCCTGGACGACATGCCCATGCCCATCCGCAAGTTTGAGGTGGCCTCCCCCAACGAAACCTGGCTGCTCTACCAGAGCCAGAAACCCGAGACCCACCGCATCCGGCTGACCAAGCTCACCGAAAACAGCAAGACCTTCCTGGGCATCACCGCCTTCACCGCCGAGGGCGAGTTCCTGCCCCTGGAGAAAAAGCCGGCCAAGCGGATGGAGATTGTGGGGGATTCCATCACCTGCGGCTACGGCAACCTGGTCAAGGAACCCACCCGTCACTTCTTCTCCTGCGATGAGGACGCCTGGCAGTCCTACGGCGCCATGGCCGCCCGCAAGCTGGGCTTTGAGTGGTCCTGCGTCAGCGTCTCGGGCATCACGGCGGTGCGCCATGCCGGCTGGCCCGGCGAGTACGCCATGGCCGAGCTCTACGACTACACCGACCGGGTCTACCAGACCAAGCTGGGGATGGAGCCGGAGCGCTGGGACTTTGCCCACAACCACAACGACTATGTGGTGGTCAATCTGGGCACCAACGACTGTTTCGGCATCCTCTTCTGCGAGGAAGAGGGGGAGCTGGAGCGGTTCCCCGACGCCTATCTGGCTTTCCTCAAGGACATCCGGGCGGTGAACGGCCCGGACACCCAGATCATCTGCGCCCTGGGCACCATGAACTACTATCTCTACCACGACATCGCCCAGGCGGTGGAAAAATTCCGGCAGGAGACCGGCGATACCCGGGTGCACCTGCTGCGCCTGCGCCCCATCCATCCCTTTGACGGGCTGGGCGCCGACGGGCATCCCTCGCTGGACACCCACAAGAAGATGGCCGACGAACTGGCCGCCTTCCTCCAGACCCTGGAATGATTCCCCGCCACCCATCTTTCTCCTTTCTCTATATGAAACAGGAGCCGCTGCACCATGGCAGCGGCTCCTGTTTCATTTTGTTATTCGGATTTGTCCGGCTTGTCGCTCTTTTCCTGGGAAAAGCGGCTGCGGTATTCGCTGGGGGTGACGTTCTCGTATTTCTTGAACACCTGGGAAAAGTGGGAGAAGTTGGTGTAGCCCAGCTCCAGCGCCACCATCCCCACCGGGACGTTGCTGTGCTCCAGCATATCCTTGGCCGCCTCCACCTTGGTCCAGGTGATGTACTCCTTGATGTTCTGGCCAGTCTCCTTTTTGAAGGACTTGGTGAAGTATTCGGGGCTCAGGCAGACATAGTCGGCCACATCCTTGACGGTGATGGGGTCCCCGATGTTCTCCAGGATGAAGGCCTTGGCCTTGTCGATGTCGCTTTTGGGGGCGTGGGCCTTGCCCAGCACCTGGACCTGCTTCATCATGTAGACCATGGCTTCCCGCAGCGAGGCGGGGTCGGAACAGCTGTCCATGTAGGCGTTGTAGGTGTAGGCATCCTGGAAGAGCTCGTGGACGTTGGCGTTGTTCTCGTAGAAATAGTTGAAGAACATGTGGGTCATCCGCTGGTGGAGATCGCAGAGGGCTTTCTCCTTGTTGACGGCATGGTTCTCGATCTCCTCCAGGCATTTGTCAAACTCGTCCATCAGCAGGCGGTACTGCCCGGCGGCCAGCAGCGACCGCCACTGCACCCCGCTGCCCGAGATGTAGGCCGAGACATCGTGGTGCAGGTGGTCGGGGTTGTAGTCCAGCTGGAGGACTTCGGGGTCGGTAAGCTTGCCGCTGATGACGTTGTAGAGCTTGCGGTACTCCTCCCGCAGGCCGGAGAAGGGAACCTCGCTGCCGATGGAGCAGCGGATCAGGTCCTTGGGCATCCGCTGGCAGAGCAGGTCAAAGAAGTGCCGCAGCTTGTCCATGGTCAGGCCGGGCTGGGTCTGGGTGGCGGAAAAGAGCAGCAGCACAAACTGCTTGGCGTGGTTGACGGTGCTCAGCGGCAGGATGGGGTAGGAGATTTCGGCCTGTTTCAGGCAGCCGGAAATCTGTTTGTGGATCTCCTTTTCCGAGGAGATGGGGGTATCGCTCTTGCGGAAATGGCTGAAGGTCAGGATCAGCAGCCGGGCCTGCTTCTGCTTGTCCACCGGGTAGCCCAGCAGGGTCAGCAGCTCCAGCGCCGACTGCAGATCCTCCTCCTTGGCCGAGAAGAGGTTCATGGCCACCCCGTCCAGCAGCTCGGTCTCGCCGGTCTGCATCCGCTTGCCCACCTCGTAGAGCTGGTTGCGCTTTTTCCGCTCGTAGATATACTGCAGCACGTTGCGCAGCACCCGCTCGATCTCTTCGGGGGGCGCCGGCTGGACCAGATAGTCAAAGCAGCCCAGACGGATGCTCTCCTGGGCATACTCAAAGTCGGCATGGGAGGTCAGCATGACGGTGAGGACCTCGGGATACTTTTCCCGGATGGTGCGGATCAGGGAAATCCCGTCCTCTCCCGGCATCTCGATGTCGGAGAGCACCACGTCCACCGGGGTTTCGGCCAGGATCTCCAGGGCCTGTTTGGCCCCGGTGGCATACTGCACATCCTCGATACCCAGGGTGTCAAAATGAACGCTCGCCGCAATACCCTCCAGGACGCTGGCCTGGTCATCCACAAATAATACCTTCACAGTTCTTCTCCTCTGTTTGTCTGGGGTGATTCCTCGTCAAGTTCCATGGGCAGATAAAAGACAGTCAGCGCTCCCCCGCCGGGACTGTTCAAAAATGCCCGCTTGTACTGTTTCTGATACAAAATGTCCATCCGGCGGCAGAGGTTCTGCACCCCCACATGGTTGCGCTCGAACATCCCGTCGGCCTGCTGCATCTCCTGCAGGCTCTTCAGGGCTTCCTCGCTGTACCCCACACCGTTGTCGGTCAGCCGGATCCGCACATAGTCCCGACCGTCCAGATGGACCTTGTCCACCCGGATGGAAAAGCGCAGGATGTGATCGCTCTGGGCGTTGTATTTGTTGAAATTCTCCACAAAGGTCTGGATGATCAGGGGCGGCACCTGGAAATCCCACAGCGAGGGGTCCACATTCTGGTTGAGCAGGATGTGGTCCGACCGCTCCAGCTCGATGATGCTGAAATAATCCTGGACCTCCACCATCTCGGAGCGCAGCGGCACCAGCGAGAGGCTGTCGTGGTAGATGTAGCGCAGGTGGTTGGAGAACAGCCCGATGATCTTCATCGTCTTTTCCTGGTCCCCCTTGACCGTCAGGCTGTAAATGGTCTTCATGCAGTTGAGGACAAAGTGGGACCGGGTCTGCAGCTGGTAGTACTGCAGCAGGGCGTGCTCCTTCTGGTAGGTCTGGTGCATGTTGTCCTTGGCCAGCGAGACCTTCTGCTGCACCAGCTGTTCCAGGGCATCCTGGATCTGCTGGAACTCCTGGATGGACTCCGGCTGGCTGTGGATGGCGGTGGCCCCCTCGTTGATCTGGCGGGTGGCGTCGGTGATCTGGTCCAGGGGGAAGAACAGCAGCTGGTTCAGCAGGTGGTAGATGCTGACAAAGAGCAGACAGATGATCAGGAAGGTGCCGCCCAGCAGGATGACATAGACCCGCAGATGGTTCCAGATCCCGCCCAGCGAGATGATGCCGCAGATGCCCACCCCGTGGGTGTCATTCACCGCGGTCTGCAGCAGGCAGGTGGCCGAATGCCAGACCGGGGTTTCCACCGCCCGCAGCATCTCCTCCACCGTGATGCCGCGGCTTTCGGTGAAGTCGGTGTTGGTCAGGACCCGCTCCTGGGTCAGAAAGGCATACTCGATGGCGGTGAGTTCGTTGTTTTCGGTGTAGAAGCGGGAAAAAGCATCCACATCCACCAGGGCGCAGAGATAAACCCCCTGGTAGGTGTAGGCGTTCATCAACAGGGTCGTGTCGTCGGTGACATAGCTGACCCAGCACTGGGTGGGAGGCGGCGTCTCGGACAGCCAGAGGGAGCGGATGCGCTGCATCTCCTCGATGCCCTCCGGGCTCACCGCGCCCGAGGGAAAGAACTCGTCCATAAAGTGCGTCCCGTTGGCAAAAAACACATCCTCATCCTTGTCGCTGAAAAGCAGAATCCCGGTGTTTTCCCCCACCCGGTTGCGGATCAGCCGCTGGACATTCATCCGGCTTTCGATCTGGTGCGCCCCCACCAGCTCGGGATAGTCCAGCGAGAGGGTGACAAAATCCAGGTTGTTGGCCGTGATATCCTGGTTGAATTTTTCCAGCTCCTGCATGGTGTAGCTCAGGTCCTTGAGGTAGACATCCAGCGAGGCCTGGTTGTGGCGCAGCAGCTCCTGCTCCGAGGTGTAGAGGGAGTAGCCGCCGCAGACCGCAAAGCAGAGCACCGTCACCACCAGGAGGGTGCAAAAGATGGAGAGCAGAATGGTTCTGACCGACTTTTGGCGTTTCATTTTTTCATACCTCGACAGCTCTTTTCGTCAATTCTAGCATATCGGCCCCAAAGCTTCAACCTGTCGCAGACGCCGGCGACATGGAAAAATGTCGAAAAAACGGTATTTATTTACAAATAACAAAGTGTACACAACTTTAGGGGCTGCCGCGCAACTTTGCGGCAACCCTTCCGGTTGTGGTATTCTGATGTAAAAATGTGAAAAAATTATGTCAGGGCCGGCACCCTCAAAATGGCGTTACAGCGGGGTATCGGCTACCCGGGTGCAGCAGCCGGCCTTGAGCAGCTCGGTCTGTTCCATGCCGGTGCGGATGGTCACATCGATGGCGCTGGGGTTGTAGATCAGCGAACCATCCACCGAGTATTCCAGCCGATGGTAGGCGTTCAGGTATTCCAGGATTTCGCCGTTGGTGGCAAACCAGATCTTGTCCTTGTGTTCGGCCAGGTAGGCCACCAGCCCTTCCATCACCGACCAGTTGTCGTTGTCGTCAAACTCATAGGCGTGGCCCCAGACGTAGAAGAGCATGGGGAAGAAGGGGGGCGCCTCCACAAACTGCCGGGCCAGCTCCATCAGTTGGGGATCGTTGTGGTGGCAGGTGGGGTCCCATTCCAGAAAGTTCTGGGGCAGGTCAAAGGAGTGGGAGGACCGGATGGTCCGGGCGCCCTGATATCCGCAGAGCCGCAGCAGCTCCACCACCTGGGGGTTGTACATCCCGAAGGGGTAGGCGAACATCCGCAGCGGCTTGCCGGTCAAAGCCTCCAGCCGGCGCTTGTCCTCGGCAATCTCGTAGGCGGCCAGCGGGCTGCCCACCTTGTCCAGCGAGGAGTGGTAGAGGCTGTGGCCCGCCACCTCATGGCCGGCATAGAGCTCGGTGACCTCCTCGGGGGAAATCTTGGACAGGTCCAGATCCGGCTTGCCGGGGAACCCGCCCATGTCGGGGTGGCCCAGCAGGGCGGAGCCCAGGTTGAAGGTGCACTTGACCCCGTACTGCCGCAGCATCGGGGCCAGGCGGCGGTCCTGTACCACCCCGTCGTCGTAGCTCAGGGTGAAGACCTTGCTCTTTCCGCCGGGAAAAACCGGCGTGTCAAATCGTTTTCCCATAGTCGTTTACCTCCCGGTTTGGATGGTCAGGCGGCATCGGGGAGCAGCTCGGTGCCGATCTTTTTGATCCATTTGCCGCTGTGCAGGCGGTACACACACCAGACCGCCTTGATGATCTGGTCCGAGTAGAGAAGCTGATAGGTGAAGAAGGGCGGCAGGTGGAAGACCAGCCCGCCCAGGGCCCCCAGCGGCACCGCCAGCAGCCACATGGTGGACATGTCGGCCAGCAGCAGGAACCGGGTGTCGCCGCCGCCCCGCAGCACCCCCTTGGTCAGGATGGAGTTGGTGGAGCGGAAGACCACAATGACGCAGAGGGCGTCCATGAGTTCCCGGGCGATCTCCTTGGTCTCGTCGGTGATCTTGTAGGCGTCGATGATGCTGCCGCTGATGATCTGGATGATCAGGGCAGCCGCCACACCCACACAGGCGCCCAGGATCAGGTAGCTGTAGCCCTGGCGCTTGGCGTCCTCCACCCGGCCCTCGCCCATCATCTGACCGGTGAGGAAGCAGCCGGAGAAGGACAGCCCCGAGATAAAGATGGTGCTGACCCGCTGCACCAGGGTGGTGATGGAGTTGGCCGAGACAAAGCCGGAGCCGATCTGCCCCATGATGATGGCCAGGACGTTGTCCCCCAGGCCCAGCAGGCAGTCGGAAAGCATGACCGGCACGCTGATCCGCAGGAAAGTCATGACCAGGTCCCCGCAGGGAACCAGCAGGTCGGCCAGGCGATACCGCACCCGGGTGTTGCGCAGGAAGCAGACCACCAGGATGGAGGTTTCCACCACACGGGCGATAACGGTGCCCAGGGCGGCGCCGGCCACACCCAGCTCGGGGAAGCCGAATTTGCCGAAGATGAAGACGTAGTTGGCCCCGATGTTGATGCTGAAGGCGCAGACGGACGCCACCAGCGGGGTGTTGGACATCTCGATGCTGCGCATGATGTTGGTCAGCACCACCGAGACCGACATGAGCAGGTAACAGGCGGTGGACCAGCGCAGATAGGTGACACCGGCCTGGATTTCGGCGGTGGCCTCGGGGCGGAAGTAGAGCCCCATGATCTGGCGGGTGAGAAAGACGTTGGCAAAGGTGAAGGCCAGACCCATGACCACGCAGAACCGCAGGGCGATGGCGATGACCTTTTTCAGGGCGGGGATGTCCCGCGCCCCCCAGTAGCGGGAGGAGAGCACCGAGGACCCCATGCTGATGCCCATGGTGGCGTAGGTGAAGAGCATGACGAACTGGTTGGCCTGGGTGGAACCGCTGAGGGCGGTTTCGGTGAGCTGGCCCAGCATGATGTTGTCCACCAGGTTCACCCCGGTGGTGATAACGCTCTGCAAAATCACCGGAATGGCGATCTGCAGCAGCCGCCGATAAAAGTTCCGGTCGGTTTCCAGATATCGTCCCAGAACCCGATTCATCCGCTTTCCCTTCTTTCTGGATTCTATTGTAATTTTTTGTGCCAAAATTCTCTATCAAAAATATGGCTTTTATTGTTAAAAAGTCGGCGCATTTACAACAATGGACAGAAATAAAACAATCGAAAGGTCGAAAAAAGGGGAAGAAGTCCCGAAAAAGGGACAAAAAGCGCCGGCCTCCGAAAAATCGAAGGCCGGCGCAGAGAAGGCCGGAATCTTCAGTTTTGCAGGGATTGCAGCTCGTAGAAGGCGCCCTTTTTGGCCATCAGCTCCTGGTAGCTGCCGCACTCCAGCAGGCCGCCCTGGCCGATCACCGCGATGCGGTCGGCGTTGCGGATGGTGGAGAGGCGGTGGGCCACAATCAGGGTGGTGCGGCCCTTGGTCAGCTCCTGCAGGGCGGACTGGATCTGCCGCTCCGAGGCCAGGTCCAGAGCGCTGGTGGCCTCGTCCAGCACCAGAATGCGGGGGTCCCGCACAAAGGCACGGGCAATGGAAATCCGCTGCCGCTGCCCGCCCGACAGGTTGGCCCCGTGCTCCGAGATGGGGGTGTCCAGCCCTTTGGGGAAACGGTCGATCACATCCTCCAGATGGGTGGCGTGGATGATCTGCTGCAGCCGCTCCTCGCTGATCTCGTCGCTGCCGTAGGTGATGTTCTCCCGGATTGTGCCGGTGAAGAGGGTGGACTGCTGGGGCACCACCGAGATGTGCTGCCGGTAGCTGTTCAGATTGATTTTGGCCAGGTCCTGCCCGTCCACCAGCACCCGGCCCTTCTGGGGATGGAGAAAGCCGATGGCCAGGTTGATGAGGGTGGTCTTGCCCGAGCCGGAACCGCCCACAAAGGCCACCGTCTCGCCGGGGCGGATGTCCAGGTTGAAGTTCTGCAGGATGGGGGGCTCGTTGTCGTCGTAGGAGAAGCAGACCCCCTCGTACCGGATGGCGCCCCGGACCTCGGTCAGCACCGGCTTGCCCCGGTTGTCCTCCACATCGGCCTCCCGCAGCACGTCCCCGATGGAGGTCACCGATTCCAGCCCCTTGGCAATAATGGGGATCAGGGTGACCAGGTTGGCGATCTGCCCCACGATGGAGGAGAAGTAAGTCTGGTAGAGGGTGATGTCCCCGATGCCGATGCGGCCGCCGAAGGCCATCCAGGCGGTGAAGCCCAGGCAGAGCACCTGGAACACCTGGAACACCACCCAGCTGATGGAGCCGAAATAGGTCTGCACCATGTCCAGCCGCAGGCCCTTCTGGGCCACCCGGCGCAGCTGGGCCTCCATCCGGGCGGTCTCCTGATCCTCCCGGGCGTGGGCCCGGGTCACCGGGATCATCTCCACCATCTCCATGACCTGGGCGCTGGTCTCCTCCACCTCCCGGCGGAACTGCCGGTTGTCCTCCTGAATCCGGCTGCGGAAGAGCACCACCAGAAAGACCGCCGCCGGAATGGTCAGCACAAAGAAGAGGAAGACCTCCAGGCTGCGGGTGATGACCACCGCAAAGGAGACCACCAGCCCGGTGAGGATGCTGAGGATGGAGATGAAGATCTGGGCCGAAAGGGTCTGCACCTGCTCCACGTCCCGGATGATCTTGGATTGCAGCCGCCCCGACTGGGTCCGGCTGTAATAGGAGATGGAGAGCTGCTGCATCTTGCGCACCAGGGCGCTGCGCAGGTCGCATTCAATCTCCCGCACCGCCTTGGCGTAGAGCCAGGTGTGGATGTAGTTTAAGGGGATGTTCAGCACCAGCACCACCATCAGCGCCGCCACGTTGATCAGGATACTCCGGGGGGTATTGGCATCCCCCCGGGTTACCTCGTTGATGATGTTGGCAGTGACGATGGGGATGATCCAGGTGGGGGAATGTTTGAGGGTGAAGAAAAACACCGAGCCCAGCAGCCCCCCGAGATAATCCCGGAAGAGGAGGGACATGGTCAGGATGGGGTGCCCTCCGCCCCGCACAAAGGCTGCAATGGTCCGCTGATCCCGCTCCAAATTTGTCTGTTTGTTCATAAGCCGCAAGTCCTCGTAGATGTGGGATGTACGCCGGGGCGGGACGCCGCCGGCCGGGGCCTGCCGCAGCGGCCCCGTTGTTACTGGTTATTTTACTATTTCTGCGCCGGAGTGCAATGGGGGATGGCATGGATATTTGATGCCGAATTATGGAATTTTTTTCACTCCAGGAGGGGCTGGGGGAAGGGGGGCCCTTGCCGGGGCGGGACGGGACGGGTATAATCAAGATACAGCGTCCCCGCCGTGCCTGGGCGGGGGCGGACAGACAACACCGGAATCTGCGGATCGGGGAGGTAATGAAGGATGTTACAGACAAAACAGCTGCGGGAAAATCTCTATGCCCTGGATGATGGGATGGTGCGGGCGTTCCTCTTTGTGGGAACGGACAAGGCCCTGCTCATCGACACCGGCCTGCCCGGGGACGGGGTGCGGGCGGCGGTGGCGGCCCTGACCGACGCCCCGGTCCAGGTGCTGCTGACCCACGGGGACGGCGACCATTCCGGCGGCGTTGCCGCGTTCGGGGAAGCCTGGGTCCACGAGAAGGACTGGCCCATGCTGGCCGACCGGGACAAGCTCCGGCTCCATCCGCTGAAGGAGGGGGATGTCTTTGACTGCGGGACCTACCGGCTGGAAGTCATCGAGACCCCCGGCCACACCTACGGCAGCGTGGCCTTCCTGGAGCGGGAGAAAAAGCTGCTCTTCTCGGGGGATTCGGTGCAGAAGGAGGGGCCGATCTATATGTTCGGCGCCACCCGCAACCTGGACCTCTACATCGCCAGCCAGCGCAAGCTGCTGACCCGGCTGGACCAGTTCGACACCGTCTACCCCAGCCACCACGCCTGTCCCATCGACCCCAGCTACATTGAAAAGGATCTGGAGGACGCCCTGGCCATGCAGGCCGGCAAGCTGGAGAGCACCCCCGAGACCACCATGCCCTGCCGGACCTACCGGGGGCAGTGGGTCTCCTTCTACTGCGACGACCGGGTGCTCCGGGGCGACAACTGAGAGGGAATTTTCCACAACATCCCACCCTTTTGGTGGAAAACAAAACCCCGAACGGCTCCGTCCGGGGTTTTGTGCTGTCTATGGGTTACAGGATGGCCCGGACCGCGTCCTCCGGCACCACGCTGTGGATGCCGCCGTGGGTCTGGGTGGAGAGGCTGGCGGCGCAGCAGGCAAACCGGGTAACCGCCCGCATTTCCTCCGCCGTCAGGTCCTCGGGGGCTTTGCCCAGCTTGAGGAACTGGCTCATGGCGCTGCCGCCGAAGATGTCCCCGGCACCGGTGGTGTCGATGACATGCAGGCCGGTGGGGGAGGGCACCTCCCCGCAGCCGTTGCGGTTGGCGAAGTGGCAGCCCTTGGGACCCAGGGTGGCGTAGACCAGCCGAACCCCGTACTCGTCCAGCAGCTTCTGGGCGCCGGCCTCGGGGCTCAGCCCCCAGAGGAAGTCAATCTCCTCGTCGCTGATCTTGACGATGTCGGCCTGGTGCAGTGCCCACTCCATCTGCTCCTTGGCCGCGGCCTCGTCCGGCCACAGCGGCATCCGCAGGTTGGGGTCCAGGCTGATGAGCTTGCCCTGCTCCTTGGCGTAGGCCACGGCGGTGCGGGTGGCCTCCCGGGCCGGCTCGTTGGTCAGGCTCAGGGTGCCGAAGTGAAAGACCTTGCAGCCCTCCAGCAGGTCAAAGGGCAGCTCGTCCGCCCGAAGGCAGGTGTCGGCGCCGGGCTTGCGGGCAAAGCTGAAGGACCGGTTGCCGGTCTCGTCCAGGGTGACGAAGGCCAGGGTGGTGAAGACGGCGGGGTCGGTGCGGATGCCCTGGGTGCCGATGCCCAGGCCGTCCAGGGTGGCCACCAGCTGGCGGCCGAAGGCGTCCTCCCCCACCTTGCCGATGAGGGCGGTGGAGCAGCCGTAGGCCTGCAGGGCGGCCAGGAAATTGCCCGGCGCCCCGCCGGGCTGGGCTTTCAGGGTGGGGTAGCCGTCGGAATCGGTGGAAACGGGGGCAAAGTCGATGAGCAGTTCCCCCAGGGCAACAACGTCGGTCATGGTCAGATTCTCCTGTCGTGGTGAAGTTGGGGCGTCACAGCGCCAGATCGTAGAGCTGCAGGTCGATGTGGCAGCTCCCCTTGGCAAAGAAGGAGATGCCGTCCGCCTCCTGGGGCAGGTTGTAGAGGGTCATGCTGGCCACCTGCTGCCCGTCCTGGAGGAAGAACTCGGCGGAGTAGCGGTCCAGCACCATCCGCAGCTTGAACAGATCCCCCACCGGGGTCAGCGGCACCTCCCGCAGTTCCAGCAGGTCGTGGTAGCCGCCGGCGTGGCGGCGGTCCAGCCGCAGGATGCCGTCCTCCAGGTCCAGCCGGAGCTCGGCCCAGCGACCCTCGCCGCAGCCGAACCGGATGCCGAACCGCCGGGCCTCTTCGGGATGGAGCTGCAGCTCGCAGTCCAGCACCCGGCCCCTGACCCCGTCCAGGGTCAGCAGCGATTCTCCCACCGGCTGGCCGGTGTACTGCACCCGCAGCCGGCGGGCGGCGTCCAGCTCCCGCACCGGACGCTGGCAGAGGGCATCCCCCTGCCAGAACAGCTCCCGGGGCAGCGACATCTGGCCGTACCAGGCGGCGTCCTCCTCGGGGAAGCAGTGGTCCCAGTTCTGCATCCAGCCGATCATCACCCGCCGCCCGTCGGGGGTCAGCAGGGTCTGGGGGGCGTAGAAGTCCAGCCCGTAGTCCAGCGGGCTGTCCGCCTGCCGGACAAAGGGGGTGCCGGGGCCCTGCCAGCTGCCGATGAGGGCGGCGGTGTCGTTGCCGCAGTGGTAGCGGTTGTCCGGCGCCTGGCGGGTAAACTGGGGGGAGATCACCAGCACGGTGCGCCCATCCAGGGTAAAGAGGTTGGGGCATTCCCACATGCTGCCCAGACTGCCGTCGTTCTCGGCCATGACCTGGACAAACCGCCAGCGGTGGGCGGGGTCCTCGGGGTGGTCATTGGCGTAGAGCAGCAGCCGGCCGTGGCCGTTGAAGCCCCGGCCCCCCATGAGGGCGTAGAGCACCCCGCCCTCCTCAAAGAGGTAGGGGTCCCGGAAGTCCTTGCGGGAGGCCCCGGCGGGCTGCTCCTCGGGCAGGATCACCGGGGACGGGGCCTTGCGGTAGTCCCGCCCGTCCCCCAGGGCCAGGCACTGCTGCTGGATGGTGTCCTCCCCCTCGGGCTGGACGCCGGTGTAGAGAAGCAGCTGCTGATCCTTCCACTGGATGGCACCGCCCGAATAGCACCCGGCCTCATCCATGGGGGTGTCCGGCGCCAGGGCGCAGGGCAGGTCCTCCCAGTGGAGAAAATCGGTGGTGGTGGCGTGGCCCCAGTGCATGGGACCCCAGACGGTGGCATAGGGGTGGTACTGGTAGAACAGGTGGTAACGGCCCTGGTAGACGGACCAGCCGTTGGGATCGTTGCACCAGCCCACCGGCGGAACGGCGTGGAAAACCGGGCGGGCTTGGGACGGGGTGTGGTGCTCTGCTTCATAGGCACGGGCGCGGGCGAGGGTGTTGGGCTGTTTCATAGTTGTTTCTCCGTAGCACAAGCAGTCCGCCGAGGCGGGACCGCAGCGGACTGTGTTGATTTGTTATTGGGCGTTGGTGCTGGCAAAGTAGTTGTCCAGACCGGTCTGTTTGAGCTGCAGCAGTTCCTGCAGGTTCATCTCGTTGAGCTTGGCGATGTAGTCGTCCCAGCCCTCCTCGGCGCCGCCGTTCATGATCCAGGTGGCTTTCTGGCTCTCGGCGTAGGGCTTCAGGTCGGTCTCGATCTGGGTGATGCGGTCGGTGGTGTCGATGTCAAAGAAGATGGGGGGATAGTCGTAATCGCTCTGCATGCAGGGGGAGTAGAGCTGCTGGATGGTGTCCAGGCGCAGGGTGGCGTCGTCCGGCATGGTGGTGTACTGGCCGTAGTAGCTGTCCAGCACCGCCAGAGGGCCGCCCAGGTTGGTCTTCATCCGCAGCTCGTAGGGAACCACCCCGGCGGGGATGGGCAGATGCTGCAGGGTGCCGTCGTCCTTCATCTCAAAGATGTT
Organism: uncultured Gemmiger sp.; assembly: GCA_944382835.1. Classification (GTDB taxonomy): domain Bacteria; phylum Bacillota; class Clostridia; order Oscillospirales; family Ruminococcaceae; genus Gemmiger. Next base: position 29,022 of record CALWNP010000002.1, on the reverse strand, counting down.
GTCCTGGGTGGTGTCGCCGTAGGTGCCCCAGTTGTCCTGCACCGACTGGATGGGATCGTAGAGCAGGTCAATCCACTTGGCGGTCAGGGCGGGGTTGGGGTTGGTGCCGGTGATGACGCAGCGGCCGATTTCAAAGCCCATGGCGTTCTGGCGGGTGACGGTGGCCACACCGTCGGCGTTTTTCAGCGGGGGCAGGGCCACATAGTTGTCGGGGGTGCCGGCGCTGGTGTTGTCCCAGGCCATGAAGACGCCGTAGCGGTCGCTGGCAGCCTTGGAGACGTAGGTGTTGTAGTCCTGGGTGAAGACCTCGGGGTCAATCAGGCCCTCGGTGTACAGGGAGTGCAGCCATTCCAGGCCGGGGATGATCCCCTTGTCGGCCAGGGTGTAGATGACCTGCTTGTCGTTGGTCACCACATAGTGGTCGGCGTTGTCGCCGTAGCCGAAGGAGCTGAGCAGGACGCCCACATCCTCGTTGCCGCCGTTCATGACGAAGGAGAGGGGCAGGCTGTCGGGATGGGCCTGCTTGAAGGCGCGCAGCACCTCGGTCAGTTCATCGGGGGTGGTGGGCATGGCCAGGCCCAGTTCATCCAGCCAGGACTTGTTGATCCAGGGGATGCCGCCGATGGCCTGGATGGACTCCTTGCCGCTGCCCAGCTCCTCGATCCAGGGGAAGGAGTAGATGTGGCCGTCGGGGGCGGTGATCAGGGTGCGGTACTCGGGGTTCTCGTCCAGGATCTTCTTCAGGTTGGGCATGTACTGGTCGATCAGATCATCCACCGCGATGATGGTGCCGTCCTTGGCGTAGCGCAGCAGGTCGTACTGGCTCATCTGGGCGTCAAAGACCATGTCGGGCAGTTCCTTCTTGGCCAGGGCCAGCTGCTTTTTCTCCCCGAACTGGTCATCCACATAGACGGTCCAGTCGATGTGGACGTTGGTTTCCTCTTCCAGGCGCTGGGCGATCAGGCGGTCGTTGATCTCCTGCCCGGCAAAGGAGGGCTCGTGGGTTAAGGCGGTGAAGGTGACGGTGTCGGTCAGCGGGAAGGACGCCGAGGCGGCATCCACCGAGGCCACCGCGCTGCTCTGCTTGGAACCGCAGGCGGTCAGCGAAGTCAACGCCATGGCAACGGCACCGGCCAGCGCCAGTCTGCGTTTGATGGTTGTTTTCATCTTGTTTTCTCCTTTTTCTGATTGTATGAGGAATGTTTAGCCCTTGACCGAGCCAAGCATAACGCCCTTTTCAAAGTATTTCTGGAAGAAGGGATACATCACCAGCAGCGGCAGGCTGGACACCACGATGGTGGAGTACTTGAGCTGCTCGGCGATCTTGGCCATCATGGCGGCGTTCTGTGCGTCGGCCACCATGCCGGGCCGCGGGGTGTTCTGCACCAGGATGGAGCGGATGACCAGCTGCAGCGGCTGGAGCGACTGGTCCTCCAGGTAGATCATGGCGTCAAAGTAGCTGTTCCACATGCCCACGAACTGGTAGAGCACCAGCACCGCGATGATGGGCTTGCAGACCGGGATCAGGATGCGGAAGAAGTACTGCAGCTCCGAGGCACCGTCCAGCGCCGCGGCCTCGTGAAGTTCCAGCGGGATGGACTTGTAGTAGGTGCGGGCCAGGATGATGTTCCACACATTCACCGCGCCGGGCAGAATCAGGGACAGCGGGTTGTTGATGAGGTTCAGGTTGGACACCAGCAAATAGGTGGGCATCAGGCCGCCGCCGAAGAACATGGTGATGAGGAAGAAGGTGTTGATCGCCTTGCGGCCCACAAACTGGGGCAGGCTCAGGGGATAGGCGGCCAGCAGGCAGATGATGGTGGAAAAGACCGCGAAGGCGGTGGAGTAGAGGAAGGAGTTGAGGAAGCCCCGGCCGATCATGTCGTCCTGGAACACCCGGCGGTAGCCTGCCAGCGTCCAGTCCTTGGGCGCGAAGCTGATGCCCTGGTTGGTCAGGACCACCGGATCAATGAAGGACGCCAGCACCACATAGATCAGCGGCACCAGCACCGCCAGGGAGAACAACCCCAGCACCAGGTAACCGCACCAGAGGACCACCTTGTCCTTGCGGGTATAAAACTGTCTGGATTCCATACTGCCATCTCCTTCTTTTAGAGTCCTTCACCGTCGTTGAGCTTGCTGACAATGGCGTTGACCGCCAGCAGCAGCACGACGTTGATGACTGCGTTGAACAGACCCACCGCGGTGGAGTAACCGTAGTCACCGATTTCCAGGCCCAGGCGGTAGACGTAGGTGGGGATGATCTCGGACGCGGCACGGTTCAGGTCGGTCTGCAGGGCCAGGGCCTTCTCAAAGCCGATGTTCATGATCTGGCCGGCCGACAGGATGAACTGGATGACCATGATGGGTTTCAGGGTGGGGATGTCCACGTTCCAGATCTGCTGCAGCAGGCTGGCGCCGTCGATGTTGCAGGCATCCACCAGGTCTCCGCTGACCCCCGACAGGGCCGCCGTGTAGATGATGGAGGCCCAGCCGGCGCCCTGCCAGATGCCGCTGATGATGTAGATGGGGCGGAAGGCGGCGGGATCGGTCATCAGGTTGGACTGGGTGCCCAGGGCGGCGTTGATGGGACCCACCGGGGAGAGGAAGGCGATGATCATACCGGCTAGGACGATGACCGAGATGAAGTTGGGGGCGTAGATCAGCAGCTGGATCTTTTTGCGGATGCCCACCCGGCGCACCCGGGCCAGCAGCAGCGCCAGGATGATGGGCGGGAAAAAGCCCCACAGCAGACCGTAGACGCTGAGCTTGAGGGTGTTGGCCATCAGGCGGGGAAACTCGGTGGAGGAGAGGAACCGCTGGAAGTTGGCCAGCCCGATCCAGTCGCTGCCAAAGATGCCCAAGCGGTTGTTGTAATCCTCAAAGGCGATGGCCAACCCGCCCATGGGCACGTATTTGAAGATCAGTGTGAGCAGCACAGCGGGCAGCGAAAAGAAGACGTAGAGCTGCCAGTTGTTTTTGATGTAGACCAGTTTCTTGTGGCGGGTCTGGGCATCGGGTAGGAAGGATTGTTTCATTGTCCCATCTCCTGACTTTACATTTGTACACCGTTGGTTTACGTTTTGTAACCTTGTGACTTTACTATACGCCAACCAATCCTACTTTGTCAACGGTTTTTTGCCCTTCCACCGCAGCTTTGGAGCCTTTCACAATCGGCCGGGACGGGAATTGTGCAAATGTGAAAAAACGATTTACAAAATTTTACACTCTTGTGGTTGCGTGCCCATCGGGTGTATAATAAAACCAGACAATACAACGGAAGGAGCAGCGCGATGGCAGCCAAAAAAATCACCATGCAGGACATTGCCCAGGCCTGTGGGCTTTCCCGCAATACCGTTTCCAAAGTGTTCAACGGCCGGGGCAGCGTGCCGGAAACCACCCGCCAGATGGTGCTGGAAAAGGCGCGGCAGATGGGCTATCACCAGATGCCGGAACCCCTGGGCCGGCCCACGGTCCAAAACCGCAGCATCGCCATGCTGACCCTGTGCATGCCGGGGCGCAACCACTACGGCTCCAACTTTATCTCGAACTTTGCCAACCGGATGAGCCGGGAGGGCTACACCCTGATGATCTACGAGATCCAGCCCGAGGAGCACCGGGAATGCCGGCTGCCCGCCAACTTTGTGCTGGAAAACACCGCGGGCATCCTCTGCATCGAGATGTTTGACCGCCGGTACAGCGAGTTCATCTGCCAGCTGGGGGTGCCGGTGATCTTCTCCGACACCTACGCCCGGGCGGACTTTTCCGCCATGGCGGGGGATTTCATCTCGATGGAGAACACCACCAGTTCCATCGCGGTGACCAACCACCTCATCGCTCTGGGCGCCCGGGCCCTGGGCTTTGTGGGGGACCATACCCACTGCAACAGCTTTTACGAGCGGTTCAACGGCTTCCGCACCGCCATGGCCCGGGCCGGCCTGACCATGGACCCCCAGATCTGCATTCTGGAACCCAACAGCGCCCCCTACGGCGAGGCCGCCTGGCTGGTGGACCGGCTGCAGCGGATGCCCCATCTGCCCGACGCCTTTGTCTGCGCCAACGATTATCTGGCCGTCCACCTGATGAAGGCGCTGAAACTGATGAAGCTGCGCATCCCCGAGGATGTGATGGTGGTGGGCTTTGACGATTCCCCTGAGGCCTCGGTCACCGAGCCCCAGCTCTCCACCGTCCGGATTCCCTCCGGCGAGATGGGCTTTATCGCCGCCGGCATCCTGCTGGACCGCATCCGGCAGCCCTCTCTGCCCTACCGCTGCTGCTATGTCCAGACCACCCCGCTGTGGCGGGCCTCCACCCGGGACCGGGCCCGGCCCTGAGCCCAACATCACAAAAAGCCCCGGCCCCCTCCGTCCTTGGCAGACGGAAGGGGCCGGGGTTTTATCTTTTGTGGGAAATCAGCCCAGATAGCGCCGGAAGAATTGGGCCAGCTTGTCAAAGGGGATGGCATTTTTGCCGCCCCCGTCGTAGAGGTCGGTGTGGACCGCGTCGGGGATCAGCAGCAGCTCCTTGTTGTCGGGGCAGGGGTTGCCCTGCATCATGGCGGCAAAGGCATCCTTGCCCATGTAGCAGGAGTGAGCCTTCTCGCCGTGGATCACCAGCACCGCGCTGCGGATCTCGTTGCTGTACTGCAGGATGGGCTGGTTGAGAAAAGACATGCAGCCGATGACGTTCCAGCCATTGTTGGAGTTGAGGGACCGGGGATGGTAGCCCCGCGGGGTCTTATAGTAGTCGTAGTAGTCCTTCACAAAGAAGGGGGCGTCCTCGGGCAGGGGGTCCACCACCCCGCCGCCCAGGGCGTAGCTGCCGTTTTTGTAGTCCAGGGTGCGCTGGGCGTTCAGCGCCTTGCGCTTTTCGTAGCGGGCGGGCTCGCTGTCCTCGGCGTCAAAATATCCCTTGGCGTTGATCCGGCTCATGTCGTACATGGTGGAGACCACCGTGGCCTTGACCCGGGTGTCCAGAGCGGCGGTGTTCAGCGCCAGACCGCCCCAGCCGCAGATGCCGATGATGCCGATTTTGTCGGGGTCCACATCCTCTCGCAGCGAGAGGTAGTCCACCGCCGCCTGGAAGTCCTCGGTGTTGATGTCGGGGGAGGCCATGTACCGGGGCTGGCCGCCGCTCTCCCCGGTAAAGGAGGGGTCAAAGGCCAGGGTCAGAAAGCCCTGCTCCGCCATGGTCTGGGCGTAGAGGCCGGAGGCCTGCTCCTTCACCGCCCCGAAGGGGCCGCAGACCGCCAGCGCCGCCAGCTTGCCCCCGGCGCCCCGGGGACGGTAGAGGTCCGCCGCCAGCGAAATCCCGTAGCGGTTGTGGAACACAACCTTGCTGTGCTCCACCTTGTCACTTTGGGGAAAGGTTTTGTCCCATGCCTGGGTCAGAGAAAGTGTTTCCATCGCGTCTGCCGTCCTTTCTGCGGTTCAGGGTTTGCGGGGACAGGCCCCGGGTTTCTTTCAGTATAAAGCGGGGGCGATGAAATGTCTAATAGCAATGATTCATATTGTATTATTCTTGTCTGGAATAATTCGCCCTGGTATACTTACATATATAAGAAAGGAGGAAGACGATGGAACTGCATACCCTGCGCTCCTTTGTGGAGATTGCCCGCAGCGGCAACATGACCCGGGCCGCCCAGGCCCTGCATCTGTCCCAGCCCACCCTCTCCAAACAGATGAAGGAGCTGGAGGCCGAGCTGGGCAAAAAGCTCTTCCGGCGCACCAGCGCCGGGCTGAGCCTCACCGAGGAGGGGGCCTTCCTCCGCCGGCGGGCGGAGGACCTGCTGGAGATGGCCGAGCGCACCGAGGCGGATTTCCGCGCCCTGGACGAGCTGGCCGGGGGCGAGGTGCGGATCGGTTGCGCCGAGTCCTACCAGATCCAGTATCTGGCCCGGACCATCCGCCGCTTCCGCACCCGGCACCCCCTCTTCCGCTACCACCTGACCAGCGGCAACACCGAACAGGTCACCGAGCGGCTGGACCGGGGGCTCATCGACTTTGCGGTGATTGTACAGCCGCCCAACCTGGACCGCTACAACTCCCTGGCCATCCCCGAGGCCGACACCTGGGGGCTGGTCCTGCGGCGGGAGGACCCCCTGGCCCGCAAGACCGCCATCCGGGTGGAGGACCTGGCCGGGCTGCAGCTGATCTGCTCCGCCCAGGGCATGCGGTGGGACATCCCCCGCTGGTGCGGGGAGCTGGCCGACACCCTCAACCTCTCGGGCACCGTCAACCTGGCCTACAACGGTTCGGTCTTTGTGCGGGAGGGGCTGGGGTATCTGCTGACCTTTGACCATCTGGTGGACACCGGCCCCGGCAGCGATCTCTGCTTCCGCCCCCTGGACCCGGTGCTGGAAACCCGGATGTATGTGATCTGGAAAAAATACCAGGTCCTTTCTCCCATCGCCCAGCGGCTGCTGGAGGCGCTGAAAAAGGACCTGGCACAGACTTAGGTATAACCGTTGCGGCGCAGCACCCGCACAAAGAGGAAGAGGGCCACCACCATGGTCAGCAGATCCGCCCCGGCCTGGGCCAGCAGGATGCCGGGATAGCCCGCCAGCCGGTAGCCCACCAGCAGCACCGCCACAAACAGCACCCCCTGCCGGCTGATGGAGAGGAGGAAGGAGGCCCCGGCCTTGCCCATGGACTGGAAGACGATGGTCATGAGCAGCACAAAGCCCACAAAGATCATGGTGGCCACCTGGCAGCGCAGCATGACGGTGCCGGCCTCCACAATGGCGTCGTTGTTCATAAAGCAGCGCAGCAGCAGCCCTGCCCCGGCAAACACCAGCGCCGACAGTACCAGCGCCACCACACTGATGAACCGGATGCAGAAGTGGAGCAGCCGGGCAAACCGTGCCCGGTCATCGGCGCCGTAGTAGTAGCCGAAAAGGGGCTGGCCGCCGAAGGACAGGCCGGTGAGGAGCAGCAGCACAATCATGCTGACCTTGAGCACAATGCCCATGGCGGCGATCTTGTCGTTGCCGTAGGGCAGCAGGAACTGGTTGGTCAGCACCATGCTGGCGCTCTGCATCAGGTTGACGATGGCGGCGGGGATGCCCACCGTCAGGATCTGCACCACCTGCCGGGGACTGGCCCCGTACTCGGCGGGCAGCACCGACAGCACCTTGCTGCGGCGGAGCACCACCGCCAGAAAGTAGAGGTCGGAGCCCAGATACCCGATGATGGTGGCGATGGCCGCCCCCGCCGCCCCCAGACCCAGGCCGGAGATGAAGATGGGGTCCAGCACAATGTTGATCACCGCGCCCAGGATGGTGCCGATCATGGACTGGCGGGACATCCCCTCCGACCGCAGCAGGTTGGAGTGGATGAAGGAGAGGATCAGGATGGGCGCACCCAGGGCCAGATAGAAATAGTAGGCCGAGGCGTGGGGGAAGGTCTGGTCATCGGCCCCCAGCACCCCCAGGATGGGCCGCCGGAAGAGCAGCATGACCACCCCGATGACCACACCCACCAGGATGGTGGTGTAAAAGCAGAAGCAGCTGATCCGCCGCACCGCCTGGCGGTCCTGCTGGCCCAGATAACGGGAGATCAGCGAGCTGCCGCCCTGGGCAAAGATGTTGCCCACCGCCATCAGCAGGGTGAAGAGCGGCGTGGCCAGCGAAACCCCCGCCACCAGGGCGGTGTTGTTGGTCTGGGCCACAAAAAAGGTGTCGGCCAGGTTGTAGATCAGCGAAACCACCATGCTGAACACCAGCGGCATGGCCAGCTGCAGATAGGCTCGGCCCACCCGGGGACTGTTGAAGAGATCGTTTTCCATATTGTTACCTCCGCACTTTGGGTTCACCGCCATCCTACCAGCCCGGGTTGCTTTTTTCTGTGCCATATGTCACAATAAAAAGAAAAAACAAGGGGGGAAAATCCACCGTGGAACGCATCTATGACCCCGCCGCCGTGGCCGCCTGGCTGCGCCGGGGCAAGCTGGAGGACTGCTTCGACACCCGCGGTCTGGCCTTTCATCTCTGCCGCTTTCACAAGGGGGAGGAGCTCACCGGTCCCGACGCCCCCCTGGGGGCGCTGCTCTTTGTGGTGCAGGGCACCGTCCGGGTCTACGGGGTGCGGTCGGACGGGCGGATGGTGCCGGTGAACCAGCAGCACAGCCCGGTGGTGCTGGGGGACCTGGAGTTCGTCCACGGGGACAAGACCCCCTTCTTTGTGGAGGCCCGCACCGCCGTGACCTGCCTCTGCCTGCCCATCGCCCCCCACCGGGAACGGCTGGCCTCGGATGTGCGGTTTTTGCAGATGCTGCTGCGGGCCTACGCCGACAAGCTGCAGTACTTCGCCTTTGTGGACGCCACCGCCGCCACCCTGGAGGAGCGGCTGCTGCGCTATCTGGACACCGTGGCCGCCGGAAAAACCCTGGAGGGGATCGAGGCCGCCACCCTGCGGCTGCACTGCAGCCGGCGGCAGCTCCAGCGGGTGGTGAAAAAGCTCTGCGCCGAGGGAAAGCTGGAAAAGACCGGCCGGGGCCGCTACCGCCTGGTCCCTTGAAAGGGGCGGAAAACAGCCCTTCCCATGGCAAAACGGGAAAAAACATACCATTTTGTGGAGGAATGTGTTAAAAGATACACAAACTAGGAAAGATGTAGTATAATGGGATACCAGAACAAGGCCGGGGCGCTCTGCCAAGGGGCGGCGCCCGCTGTTCTGCTGGCAGTGTCCCCGCCCGCCGGGCAGGGGAGACTGCGGTTTGGGATGGTCCGCGCCACCGGGAACACCTGCCGCCCGGCGGATGGCCCCATTCGGATTCACAAAGGCCAGGTTCTCCCCAGCCGGATCGTCTTTGGGCCGGGGGTGCACCTTGGAAGGAAATGATGACGCCCTGGATGCGGTCTTGGAAAGGGCGGATGAAATCAGAAGGAGGAATCCCCATGAAAGCCAAAAAGAACAAGAAGGCCTCTGCCCGCAAGTCGGCGTCCAAGCCGGCACCCGCTGCCAAGCCGGCCGCTGCCCCCAAAGCGGAACCCGTGAAGGCCGAGCCGGTCAAGGCAGAAGCGCCCAAAGCGGAACCCGTGAAAACCGAACCGGTCAAGGCGGAAGCTCCCAAGGCCGAGCTCGTGAAGGCCGAGCCGGTCAAGGCGGAAGCCCCCAAGGCGGAACCTGTGAAGGCCGAGCCGGTCAAGGCAGAAGCGCCCAAGGCCGAGCCCGTGAAGACTGAGCCGGTCAAGGCGGAAGCGCCCAAGGCTGAACCCGTGAAGGCGGAACCGGCTAAGGCAGAAGCCCCCAAGGTCGAACCGGTGAAGGCAGAACCCGCCAAAGAGGCTGCGCCCAAGGCCGAAGCGGCCAAGACCGAGGCACAGCCGGCCCTGAAGGCCGCACCCAAGAAAGAGGCCCTCAAGGCGGCCCCCCAGCCGGAGAAACTGAAGGCGGCCCCCAAGAAGGAGGCGCTGAAAGCCGCTCCCAAGAAGGAAGCGCTGAAGGAGGCTTCGGCGGCGGCCACGGCAGAGACCGACGAGGCCGCCTTCGAGCGCCGTCTGGCCCGCCATTATGACGAGCTGAAATGGCTCTACTGCGAGCTCTACCACGGCGACACCCAGGCCTTTGACTACTGTGTCAGCATGCTGCGCCGGGCCTGGGCCGACCGCAAGCCCGCCCTGCGCGCCCAGGATGCCGCCCGGGAGGCCAACCCCAACTGGTATCGCCGCCAGGATCTGCTGGGCATGATGATGTACACCAACGCCTTTGCCGGCACCCTCAAAGGGGTGGAGGAAAAGCTGCCCTACATCCAGGAGTGCGGGGTCAACTACCTGCACCTGATGCCGCTGCTCCAGAGCCCCAAGGGCCGCAGCGACGGCGGCTATGCGGTGGCGGATTTCCGCACCGTGGAGCCGGAACTGGGCACCATGGACGACCTGGAACATCTGGCCGACGCCTGCCGGGCCAAGGGGATGAGCCTCTGCCTGGACTTTGTCATGAACCACACCAGCGAGGACCACGAGTGGGCCCGCAAGGCCCGGGCCGGAGAGCCCGGCTACCGGGAACGCTACTTCTTCTACGACAACTGGGACATCCCCAACGAGTTCGAGAAGACGGTGCCCCAGGTCTTCCCCACCACCGCGCCGGGCAGCTTCACCTGGCTGGATGACTGCAAACAGGTGGTCATGACCAACTTCTATCCCTACCAGTGGGATCTGAACTACGCCAACCCGGTGGTCTTCAACGACATGACCGAGAACCTGCTCTACCTGACCAACCGCGGCATCGATGTCATCCGTCTGGACGCCGTGCCCTACATCTGGAAGCAGCTGGGCACCTCCTGCCGCAACCTGCCCCAGGTCCACACCCTGGTGCGGATGATGCGGATGGTCTGTGAGATCGTCTGCCCCAGCGTCCTGCTGCTGGGTGAGGTGGTCATGGAGCCCGCCAAGGTGGTGCCCTACTTCGGCACCCCCGAAAAGCCGGAATGCCACATGCTCTACAACGTCACCACCATGGCCACCACCTGGAACTCGCTGGCCACGGCGGATGTCTCGCTGCTGCGCCACCAGATGGACACCGTCTGCGCCCTGCCCCGGGACTTCCTCTTCCTGAACTACCTGCGCTGCCACGACGACATCGGCTGGGGCCTGGATTACCCCTGGCTGGGCGCCCGGTTCGGCACCAACGAGGTGGCCCACAAGAAGTACCTCAACGACTGGTTTACCGGCAAGTGGCCGGGCAGCAACAGCCGCGGTGAGCTCTACAACGATGACCCCCGGCTGGGCGACGCCCGGCTCTGCGGCACCACCGCCTCGCTGTGCGGGGTGGAGGCCGCCGAATTTGAGCAGGACCCCTTCAAGATGGAGCGGGCCATCTCCTGTGACCTGATGCTCCACGCCTGGATGCTGGTCCAGAGCGGCATCCCGGTGCTGTACAGCGGCGACGAGATCGGCCAGCTCAACGATTACAGCTACCACGAGGACCCCGAAAAGTGGGACGACAGCCGCTACATCCACCGCGGCAAGTTCCAGTGGGATCTGGCCGCCCTGCGCCACGACCCCACCACCCGCCAGGGCAAGCAGTTTGAAGGGCTGCGCCGGCTGGAAACCATCCGCGCCGAGGAAAAGGCCTTTGACGCCCAGGCCGATGTCTGGACCTTCGACACCGGCAGCAGCCATGTGCTGGGGGTGGGCCGCTGGTACCAGGGCCACAAGCTCATCGCCTTCTTCAACTTCAGCCCCGAGTTCCTCCATGTCTCCTCCTGGGAGAAGGGCCCCTACGATGAACTGATGTACGGCGGCCATCGGGAGGACCTGAACGATGTGGAGCTGTATCCCTACGGCTTCGCCTGGTTCCTGCACACCGAAGAGGTCTGAGTTTTCCTACTTATAAAACAGCAAGGGGGCGCATCCCGAAGGATGCGCCCCTTTGTCTGTGACAAAATCTGTGGCAAAAAAATTATCGGGGTTTGCTGGTCAGGGCCAGCACCAGGCTCAGGGCCAGCACCACGGCGGCCACCAGGGTGGAGGAGATGGCTTGGGCATCCTCCACCCCGCTGAACCGGCCCCACAAAACGGCACCGCAGACCAGCGCCGCCATCAGGCCGGGCAGCACCCTCCATCCGAGACCCCCTTTTCCGGGGGTCTTTTTGTTGGTCTGTGTTTGGTCCATTGCGGTTCGACTTCCTTTCTCTTGGCGGTTCCCCTTTAGGGGATGGTTTCATTGTACCGCTGCGCCAGGAGATCCTCCACCACCAAACGGTAAAAGCCGGGTGAAGTTTTGGTAAAGCCGCCCGCCGGGTCAGCGGCGGCAGACGCTGCCGCCCTCGATGAAGTCGTAGCCGATCAGCTGTTTTTTGCTCACTGGTTCCCCCCGGGCCATCTTGAGCACCGTCTCGGCGCAGATGACCGCCTGATCCTCCACATCAAAGCGGATGGTGGTCAGGGTGGGAATCAGCAGCTCGTTGGTCTCGTAGCCGCCGAAGCCGGTCACCGAGATGTCCTCGGGGATGCGCAGGCCCAGCTCCCGCGCCGCCTTGTAGACGCCGTAGGCGATGCGGTCGGTGGCACAGACCAGGATCTCGGGGTGGTTGGGGTCCCGCAGGATTTCCCGGGATGGCAGCATCTACATGCTGCTGGGTGCCCGCACCCAGTCCGACGAGGGCTGCGTGCTGGTCTACGAGAGCCAGGACGGAACCGACTTCCGCCATGTGAACACCCTGCGCACCTCCGAACCTTTCGGCTATATGTGGGAGTGCCCCGACCTGGCCGAGGTGGACGGCCAGCCCCTGCTCATCGCCTGCCCCCAGGGCATCCCCCACGAGACCTACCGCTATGCCAACGCCCACCAGTGCGGCTGCTTCCCGCTGGCGGGGGCGCTGGGGGGCAAGGCGGAGCTGGGGGACTTCCAGCCCTTTGACTACGGCTTTGACTACTACGCCGCCCGCACCCTGAAGGCCGCGGACGGCCGGGTGCTCCTCTTTGGCTGGATGGGAATGTCCGAGACCGACTACGGCCGCAATCCCTGCGCCGACCATGGCTGGGACCAGGTCATCGCCATGCCCCGGGAGCTGCACTGGAAGGACGGCGCCCTCTGGCAGACCCCGCTGCGGGAATTGCAGGCCCTGCGGGGGGAGAAACAGACGGCGGAGGGGGCCCGGGGCTTCACCGCCCACAGCCGCCGCTGCGAGCTGGTGCTGGAGGTGAAGCCCGGCACCGACCTGACCCTGCGGCTGTTTGAGGATGCCTCCCTGCATTACCGGGCCGGGGAAGGGGTGCTGACCCTGGAGGCCGGGGCCCTCTGCGGCGCCAAGCGGACGGTGCGCCGGATGCGGCTGGACCGGCTGGAAGGCCTGGACCTCTATCTGGACGGCTCCACCCTGGAGGTCTTTGTCAACGGAGGGCAGGCGGTGCTGACCAGCCGGCTCTTCGGCCAGGCCGATGCCGTGACGGTGGAACCCTTCGCAGGCCGGGTGGCATGGTATCCCATGAAGGGCTTTGTGCTGGAAGAAGCCGAATCCCTTGGCTGAGGCGGACCCGCCCCAAAAGACAAAAACAAGACCGCTGTGGCCCAAAACCACAGCGGTCTTTGTTTGTCAGGAAAGGGCGCGGGCCCGGATGATGTCCGGCGTGCTGCGGAGCCGGAAGGCGTTGTTGTCGCTGTCCTCGATGACCAGGGCGTCCCCGTCAAACCGGAAGACCAGCTTTTTGGTCAGGCAGGTCTCGGCCCAGCGCAGGTGGGCTTCAAAGACATCCGGCTGTACCCAGGCGCCGTCGCAGACCAGCAGCTGGGTGGGGTCGGAGGGCCGGCCCACCAGGTTGGTGAAGCGGCAGCCGTCGGTGGTGATCCGGATGGCCTGCCGGCCCTGGTCGCCCAGGGTGTCCCAGACACAGCCGTAGTCGTCAAAGGTGAGGGAAAATTCCCGGATCGCCCGCACCGGGGCGCCGGACATGATGTTGAAGATCTCGGCGCTCAGGGTGCCCTCCTCCACCCGGTAGGTCTTTCCGCTGATCCGGGCGGTGGTCTCGCTGAAGGGGGAACAGAGGGGATTGGGCAGGTTCAGGGAGCGCAGCCGGCGGGCCAGCCGGTCGGCGGCCCGGGGATCGGCGGGCACCGGGTCATCCCCGATTCTGGCCAGCAGCTCCCAGGTGATGTCCAGGGTGCTCTGGGCCCAGTGGGCGCCCACCGCCGTCTCGTTGATGGCGAGAATCAGGTCCTGCCCGGGGCTGACGATGGTGAACTGCCCCATGGCGCCGTCCGCCCGGTAGACCCCCTTTGGCTTGCACATCCAGATCTGGAAGCCATAACCCAGGAAATTGTCGCTGGCCTCGGGGTTGTTGCGGGCCTCGGTGGCGGAATCGTTCTGCTTGGTGGTGGCCAGCCGGACGTATTCCTCCGAGAGAATCCGCTCCCCCTCCCAGACCCCGCCGTCGGCATAGAGCTTCATCAGCCGGAGGTTGTCCTCGGTGGTGGCCAGCATCCCGCCGCCGCCCATCTCCATGCCGTCGGGCATGCAGTACCAGCGGATGTTGCGGGGGTTGATGCCGATTTTACAGAAGAGCCGCTTGGTCAGGTATTCCTGCAGCCCCTCGCCGGTCTTTTTGCGGACGATGGCGCCCAGCATGGAGGAACCGGTGGAATTGTACATAAAGGTGGTGCCGGGTTTGTGCAGCACCGGGGTGTGGAGGAAATCCCGAATCCAGTCCGCGGTGGGGCGGGGCATGGTGTCCATGCCGCAGCCCATGCACAGCACATCCCGGACGGTGAGCTGCCGCAGGTTCTCGCTGGGGCAGGCGGGGGATTCCTCGGGGAAAATGTCGATCAGGCGTTCCTCCAGCCCCAGAACCCCCTCGGTACAGGCGATGCCCACCGCGGTGGCCGCGTAGGTCTTGCTGTGGGACTGCAGCCCGTGGCGGAGGTTGGGGCCGAAGGGCTGCCACCAGCCCTCGGCGCAGATCTTGCCGTGGCGCATGATCATCAGGCCGTGCATCTCGGTGTTGGAGTGTTCCAGCGCGTCGAGGTAGTCCAGGATCACCTGGCTGCGGATGCCCACGGCCTCGGGGGTGGTCCGTTCAAATTCTTTTCTCATCACAAATCCTCCCGGAAAATCAGCCTCTGGCTGAGGTGGAACGGCGGAAGATCAGCCCTTTACCGCGCCCACGACCACGCCCTTGATCAGATGCTTCTGCAGGAAGGGGTAGGCGATGAGGATGGGGATGATGCCCACCACTGCCAGGGCCATTCGGATGCCGACGCTGGGGATGGTCATGGCCGAGGTGTCCACCACCTTGCCGGCCTGGCCGGAGGAGAGGAAGGTGATGTTCTGCATAATCCGCATCAGCATGTTCTGGATGCCGAAGAACTCGGGGTCATCCACATAGTACAGGGCGTTGGTCCAGTCGTTCCAGTAGGCCAGACCGGCGAACAGACCCACCGTCACGTTGACCGGCACCGAGAGAGGCAGCATGATCTTGCGGAAGATCTGCATCTCGGTGGCGCCGTCCAGCAGGGCGGATTCCACAATGGCCGGCGGCACGTTGGTGGTGTAGTAGTTGCGCACCAGCAGGACGTTGAAGGCGCCCATCATCAGGTTGGGGCACAGCAGGGCAAAGTAGGTGTTTTTGATGTGCATCAGACGGGTCCAGACCAGGTAGGAGGGGACGATGCCGCCGTTGAACATCATGGTGAAGAAGAGGATGAAGGAGAGCAGGTTGCGGTATTTGAAGTCCTTGCGGGAGAGGGGATAGGCGAACATGGTGGTGAGCAGCAGGTTGGCCGCGGTGCCCACCGTGGTGATGCCGATGGAGACCAGGTAGGACCGGCCGATGGTGTGGGCCTGGTTGATCAGGTACTTGTAGCCGTTCAGGCTGAACTTCTTGGGGAAGAAGCTGTATCCGTGCTGGGCCAGCCAGGTCTCGTCGGTGATGGAGGCCATGAAGATCAGGACAAAGGGCAGCACCGCCAGAATGGTGATGACGGTGAGGAAGATAAGGGCAAAGACTTTGAAACTCAGCTCGCCTCTGGTCAGCAGTTTGTACTTTTTCATCGTATTTCCCTTTCTTTCAGAACAGTGCACTTTCGTTGTCGGCCTTCCGCACCAGGTAGTTGGCCGTCATGACCAGAATGAAGCCCAGAACCGACTGGAACAGGCCGGCGGCACTGGACATGCCCAGATCGCCGTTCTGCATCAGGCCGCGGTAGACGTAGGTGTCGATGGTCTGGGTGACGTTGTACAGGGCGCCGGAGTTCTGGGGGACCTGATAGAACAGGCCGAAGTCGGAGGCAAAGATCCGGGCGCAGCTCATCAGCAACATGATGGTGATGATGGATTTCAGCTGGGGCAGGGTGATGCGGAAGATCTGCTGTAGCTTGCCGGCGCCGTCAATGCGGGCGGCCTCGTACAGGCTGGGATCGATGCCGGAGATGGAGGCAATGTAGACGATGGAGGAATAGCCCGCGGTTTTCCAGATCTGGGTGACAATCAGGATCAGCGGCCACCACTTTTCCTCGGTGTACCAGCTGATGGGTTCGCCGCCCATCGAGACGATCAGGGCGTTGAACAGGCCGTTTTCCGGGCTGAGGAAGGCGTAGACGATGTAGGAGACAATGACCATCGAGATCAGGTTGGGCATGACCAGCCCCGCCTGGAAGAACTTGGAGCAGCCCAGCTGGACGATCTCGCTCATGAGAATGGCGATCAGCACCGCGAAGAAGGTGCCCAGCAGGATGAAGGCCAGGTTGTACAGCACCGTGTTGCGGATCATGATGCCGGCCTGGTTGCTGGCAAAGAGGAACTTGAAGTTGGCCAGGCCGCACCAGGGGCTGCCGAACAGGCCCTTGGCATAGTCCATCTGCTTGAAGGCGATGAAGATGCCGAACATGGGCAGATAGTTGTTGATGATCAGATAGATCAGGCCCGGCACGGTGAGCAGCAGAAGGGGCAGATTCTTTTTCAGGTCATGCCTGCGCAGTTTCTTGGTTTGCATATGATACGCTCCTTTGTAAAACACCCTGCAACCGAGAGGGCTGCAGGGTGTTGCGTTGTTACCGGAAAAGAGGCTTTACTTGGAAGCCAGCCAGGCGTCCAGCTGCTCTCTCTTGGCGTCCATGACGGTCTGCAGACCGGCGGCGTCCAGAGCCTTGTTGAACTCCTCCAGGGTGGAATCCACGTCCACGCTGCCGCACATCAGGGGATATGCGTACTGTTCATACACGTTGTTCAGGGCGGTCAGCTCGTTCTTGACGCCGCTGCCGTCAAAGCGGAAGCCGTAGTAGGGGGAAAGGTTGGCGTTCAGGTTGACGGTCTTGGCGTATTCGCGGTTGGCGGCCTTGGCTTCCTCGGTGGCGCCCTGTTCCAGGCTCCAGCAGTAGGCCTCGGTGCCGAACTCGCCCATGGTCATGTAGGCGCAGTAGGGAACGGTGTCGGCGGTCAGGCCGTCGGGATAGTTGACGGTGTCGTCGGTGACCTTCACATAGTCGGTGCCTTCCATGCCCCACAGCAGGATGTTGTAGGCAAACTCATCGGTGTAGATGATGTCCAGCAGCTTGATGGCGGCGTCCACGCACTTGGAGGTGCTGGGGATGCCCAGGGTGGCGGAGGCAAAGTCGGTGGTCAGGTAGCTTTCGGCAAGCGCCTTGACCCCGATGTCACGGCCGAAGCGGGTGGTCAGCATGGTGGCAAACTCGGTGTAGTCGTTCTTGGAGCCGTAGCTGGCGTAGGTGCAGAAGCCGCGGCCCGCCATCATGTACTCGGTGCCGGTCATGGTGCCGGTGGCCATATCCGCCGGCATGTAGCCGTTGTCGTGCCATTCCTTCATCAGGTTGCACAGCTCCCGGTACTCGTCGGTGGCGAAGAGGTTGACGATCTCGCCGGAATCCCCCATGATGACGCCGTAGTCATTGCCCAGAGGATCGATTTCCTTTTCGGCGTAGAAGTAGTAGGGCAGGTTCTTGTTCTTCAGGTCGGTGGAGACGAAGGGGTAAACGTCGGGGTACAGCTCCTTGAGCTTGGCAAAGATGGGGGTCAGGCTGGCCAGGTCGGTGATGTCGTCGGCGGTGTAGCCGGTGGCGGCCAGCATCTCGGTGTCGTACTGCAGCAGCGGGGTCAGGCACATATTCTTGTTGGCCGGCACCGCCATGATCTCGCCGTTCTGGGTCACGGCGTCAAAGGCATTGTCGCCGCAGTATTCCTTGATGATGGCTTCCAGCCCCTGGCCGTTGGTCTTCAGCGCCTCGGTGATGGGGGCCAGCTGGTTGTTGGCCAGCGAGGTGGCCAGGTTGGCCGGGATGAACAGATCCAGCTGCTCGCCGCTCTGCATCATCAGGTTGATCTTCTGGTCGTAGTCCGCAGGGCCGAACAGCTTCCATTCGATGGCCACGTTGGCGTCGGGGTAGTTCTCCGCAATATAGTCGTTGAAGTAGTTCTGAACCCGCTCGGTGTTGGAGCTGTCGGGGATCACGTTGAAGCTCTTCATGGCAAAGACCACCTTGGTGGGCTCGGCCCCGCCGCTCTGGGAACCTCCGTCGGCGGCGCTGGAGCCGCCGGACCCGGAAGAGCCGCAGCCGGCCAGCATGGTGACGCTGAGACTCAGCGCTGTCAGGACAGACAATAACTTTTTCATGTTTTCCTCCCATTCTTTTCGTTGGATCGCCATGCACTTTCCGCATGCCGTTTTGTTGTCTACAATATACACGTTTTTTTTCCACGGTGCTTTCAATAATTCGTACAGCTTTTTTGAAAAACCGGACAAGCGGCCAGGGGAAAAATCCCGATTTTTGAAAATCCGCAGGATACTTTTCATTTTCCGCAGCATCCTTCCCGAACCCTTTTCCCGGGCGGCCGGCCGCCTTATAATGAAGGGAAAACAACCCGCAAACAAGGAGGTTTTTATGGCAACCATTCAGATGAGTTATTACAGCAACTGCCTGGACCGCATTGTCCCGGTGACGGCGGTGATCCCGCTGGAACCCGCCCCCGGCGGCAAAAAGCGGGAGGGGGCCTTCCCCACGGTGTATCTGCTGCACGGCTATTCCGGCTTCTGCACCGACTGGCTCTACGGCAGCCGGATCTCCGAGCTGTCCGGCCGGTACGGGGTGGCGATGATCTGCCCCAGCGGGGAAAACGCCTTCTATCTCAATGATGAGGGCACCAATGACCGCTACGCCGACCAGATCGGCCAGGAGCTGGTGGAGGTCACCCGGCGGCTGTTCCCCCTCTCCCACCGCAAGGAGGACACGGTGCTGGCCGGGTTCTCCATGGGGGGTTACGGGGCGCTGCGCAACGGCCTGTGGTATGACGACACCTTCGGCAGCATCTTTGCCCTGTCCTGCGCCCTGGTCACCGACCAGCTGGCCAGCCTGAAGCCGGGGCAGGAGGGGCAGCTGATGCGCAACCTGGAATACTACCGCCGGTGCTTCGGGGATTTCGGCGCCCTGGCCGGCAGCGACAAGGATGTGGAGGCCCTGGCCCGCCGCTATGTGAAAAAGCACGGCAGCCTGCCCGAGATCTACCAGGCCTGCGGCACCGAGGATTTCCTGCTGGAACCCAACCGGAAGTTCGCCCGCTGCATGCAGGCCCTGCCCGGCCGCACCCGGTACGAGGAGTGGCCCGGCATCCACAACTGGGATTTCTGGAACACCGCCATCGAAAAGGCCCTGGACTGGTGGCAGGAAACCCATCCGTAACAAAAACACTGCGGGAAAGCATCTCTGCTTTCCCGCAGAATTTTTTTCAGGCGCCCTGTTTTGCCCTCTGCTTGTATTCCCGCGGCGTGAGGCCGGTGTTCTTTTTGAAAAGGGTGGAGAAGTAGGAGAAGTTGTCGATGCCCACCAGGGTGGCCACCTCGCTGACGGAGTGGGCGTCGTCCAGCAGCAGCTGCTTGCTCTTGTGGATGCGGATTTCGTTGATGTAGTCCTTGAGGGACATCCCGGTGTCCGCCTTGAAGATCTTGGCCACATAGTCGGGGGAGAGGTAGACGCTGGCCGCAATCTCGTTGCGGGTCAGATCGTGGGCGTAGTTTTTGGCGATGTAGTTCTTGATGGTGTCGATGACCGTCTCGGTCTTGCGCATCTCCTTCTGGTAGGAGATCATCTTCTCGGTGATGGCGCTGGCCCAGCGCATCATGTCAAAGACCGAGTTCTCGGCCTGCTGAAAGAGCTTCTGGGTGGCGGCGTCGGAGAAGAGCTCATGGGCCTGGATGTTGTTGTTGTACAGGATGGTGTAGACCAGCTGGATGTAGTCCTCGTGCACCCGGTGGAGGGTTTCGTAGTCCAGCTGCCCGGCGGCGGAGACACGGTCCAGCTCCTCCCGCAGCTGGCCGATGGCCTTGGCGCCCTGCTCCTCCTGCAGCAGCCGGTTGACCTTTTCCAGGTCAAGCGGCTGGGGACCGGGGGCCGGGGCGTCGCAGAGCATCTCGTTGCCCCGCACGCCTCCCCGCATCCCCACGTTTTTGTGGTCGATCTCCCGCAGTTCCCGCAGCTGGTCCCGCAGATCCTTCAGTGCCACCCCGTCCCGGTAGCAGACATTCACCTCGCTGCCCAGGTAGCGGCGGGCGCATTCCACCAGCTGCCAGGCCTCCTGCTCCAGATCCGAGGGGCGGACACTGTTTCCCAGCGCCAGCACCGCGCTGCACCGGCCGTTGTAGACATCGTACTGGACCGAGGGATGCTCCGGCACCCCGCCCACAATCTCGGACAGCATGTTGCTGATGGCATAGGCAAACTGATGGGCGGTCCAGCCGCGCTGGACCACATCGCTCTCCTTGGCGGTGGCCAGCACCAGGGTGTAGCTGTCCTCGGGGGGCAGCTGCACCTGACGGCTGACCAGCACGGTGCGGATGTAATCCTCGTCGGAGGGAATCCGGCCGGACAGCAGCTCCTGCCAGAAGTTCTTCTCCCGGCGGCTGGCGCTGCTCAGCCATTCCTCCTTGTAATACTTTTCCTCCTCCTGGCGCTTCTGGTAGGCGATCTTCTCCAGCGCCTTGGCCACCGCGGCCTGCATCGTCTTGAGGTCAAAGGGCTTGACCAGATAATCCAGCGCTTCGTAGTGGAGGGCCTGGGAGGCATAGGTGAAGTTTTCGTGGCAGGTCAGGATGATGAACTGGCTGTTGTGCTTCTTTTCCCGGGCATAGCGCAGCACATCAATGCCGCTGCCCTTGGGCATCTCGATGTCGGTCAGCACCAGCTCCGGGTGATGGGCGTCCAGCATCTGGATGGCGTTCTGGGCGTTGAAGGCTTTGTAAATCTCCCGCACCCCGAACAGGCTCCAGTCGATCTGCTCCTCCAGCACCTGGGTGGTGGGGATGTCGTCGTCCACAATGAGAACCGTCATAACTCCTTTTGCTCCTTTGCCATTGGTATGCGCAGTTCCACACAGGCACCGCCCTGCTCGGTGTTGTACAGCCGGAGCAGGTCCTCTCTGCCATAGGTGAGCTGCAGGGTCTTGCGGATGGTGCGCAGGCCGGTGCTGGCCTCCTGCTGCTGCCCCTGCAGGAAGGCGTCGCTGAACCCGCTGCCGCTGTCCTCCACCGTGATGCAGCACAACGGCTCGCCGTCCTCCCGGATCTCCCGGGCGCGGATGAAGATGCTGAGCATGCTCTCGCCGTCAAAGGCGTGCTTGAAGATGTTCTCGACAAAGGTCTGCACCATCAGCCGGGGCATGGGCAGATCCCGCACCTTGGGGTCCACCTCGCTCATATAAAAGATCACGTCGGGATAGCGCACCTGCTGCAGCCGGATGTAATCCTCGGTGTGGTCAATCTCCCCCAGCACGGTGGCGGGGGCGCCGCTGTCGGTGAAGAGGTAGCGCAGATACTGGGACAGGGCGATGATGAAATCCTGGATTTCCCTGTTGCGCCCCTGGCGGGAGAGGTTGAGGATGGTGTTGATGGAGTTCAGATAAAAATGGGGGCGCAGCTGCAGCCGCAGGTTCTTCAGCTCCATCTTCTGGCGCAGGATCTCGTCCTCGTAGGCGCGGATCTTCTGGTTCTTGACCTCCTTGGTCATATAGTTGAAGGAGGTGGTCAGGGTGCTCAGCTCCTCGGTGCCGGCGGTGTCCGGCGCCTCGTAGTCCAGGTTGCCGCCCACCACAATCTTGGTGGCCTGCAGCAGGTTGGCCACCGGACCCACAAACTGCCGCCGCAGATAGAAGGAGTAACAGGCCACCAGCCCCAAGGACAGAACCCCCAGGCCGGCAAACAGCAGCGGCACCCAGCTGGTGCCGTACAGCCCCCCTTCCACCTGGCGCAGGGCGGAGATCCGCAGGGGAACCTGGGGCAGGCTGGCGGTGACCCACAGCTCCCGCCCCCGGAGCGATTCCGGCTGGGCGTTGTGGATGGTGCTGCCCATCCCGCCGCCGGTCAGGACCAGCCCGTTCCCGTCGGTGAGGCAGTACTGCACATCCTCGTTGGCTTTCAGGGCTTCCACGCTGTCCAGCAGCCGGTCCAGCCCGATCAGCAGCCCCAGCCCGCCGTACCGCAGCCGGTAATACTGCATCAGATAATACCGGCCGTCAATCAGGACATAGTGCCAGCCGCCGGTCTGGGCGTCGTTCTCAAAGGAACCGGCGGCGGTGAGATAGTCGGTGATGGAAAACTTTTCGGTGTAGTAGATCTGGGGATGGAACCGGGTCAGCCGCACCTCGGAATCGGTGTCGGTGAAAAAGGCACAGGTCACACAGGGATTGCCCTCCATCTTGATCTCCAGAAAGCTGGCCATCCGCTCGGATTCCAGGTATTCGGCCAGGGTGTTTTTGCCGGTGTTGGCATTGCCGTTGGCCACATAGTCCATGATGCTCTCTTCCAGAAAGCCGGTGGCCGAGGCCAGGGTGGTGCTGATCTGGCTGGTGGCCACCGCCAGGATGTTCTGCTGAGACTCCACAACCGCCTGGTTCATGGCATTGAAGGAATAGACGATCACCGAACCGCACAACAGGGCCATCATCACCCAGATGCCCAGGATAAACCGGTTGAGCACCCGGAACAGGGAGGCTTTTTGCTTTGGGGCCGGTGATTGTTTCATGGCAGATCCCTTCTTTGTTCAATGGCCCGGCCAGGGGCTCTCCCGCCGCCCGGTGGAGGACAGTGTGCAGCCAGAAAATGAAAATAATTTCAGTGCCATTGTAGCAGATTGTCCGGGGTTTGCAAAGATGCCGCACCCCGCCCCTCTGCCGCCGGCAATTCCTTGTACAGCCCTTCCCCCGGCGGCTGCGGTTCGTGCCGGGGAAAGGCGGGAACCGGGGGACCGGTTCCCCGGGGTTCGGGCAGACACACCTTTTCCCCTGCTTCTATGATACCGCAAAAGGGCACCGTGTACTTTTGAGAATCAGGGGAGTTTTGTCACTTTTAAGATGTTTTTAACAAAAACTCTATACACTGTGAATAAAATATGGTTTAATAAATGCCAATCTGACGAAGTGAGAAAATCTGACGGAAAGGTGTGATCTCTTGAAATATTACTATTATCATGACCTGACTGCCCGCGGCAGGGTGGAGCGGATCTATTATCAGACCACCAACCAGGCCGGCGAACCCCGCACCAAATATGCCAACGTCTACCTTCCCCACGGCTATGACGACCAGGATGCCGCCAAACGTTACAATATTTTGTATCTGATGCACGGGGGCGGGGGAAACCCCGACGCCTGGCTGGACTGCTGCATGGTCAAGAACATGCTGGACTATGCCTTCAGCAACCAGCTGGCCCAGCCCATGATCGTGGTCTTTCCCACCTTCTATAAGGACCCGGTCTTCCACATGGGGACTGCCGGTGCACAGAAGGCGCGGGAGGATGCGCTGATTTTCCAGCAGGAGCTGGGCAGGGAACTGCTGCCCGCCGTGGAGGGCAGCTACCGCACCTTTGCCCAGGACACCACCCCCGAGGGGCTGCGGGCGGCCCGGGAACATCGGGCTTTCGGCGGATTCTCGCTGGGGGGCGCCACCACCTGGTTCGTGATGACCCACTGGCCGGAGTATTTCTCCCGGTTCCTGACCTTCAGCGGAGATTGCTGGGAGCTGGAACCCCTGGGCGGCCACTTCAAGCCCCGGGAGACCGCCCGGTTCCTCCACGACTTTATCCGGGATTCGGAATTCCGGCCGGAGGATTTCCACATCTACGCCGCCACCGGCACCAAGGACGCCGCTGACCAGAACCTGACCCCCCAGATCGAGGAGATGAAAAAACTGACCGATGTCTTCAATTTCAGCGAGGACTGGACCCAGGGCAACCTGCACTTCCTGCTGGCGGACGGCGAGGTACACTCCTACGAGGCGGTGTATCAGTATCTGTACAACTATCTGCCCGTTGTGTTCGGGTGAATCTGGAGGATGACAATGAAAAAACTGGATGAAACCATGCTGCCCAATCCTGCTTCCTGGACGCCCCCCGAATGCAAGGGAGACATCCCCCACGGGGACATGCCGGGGGACAAGGTGAACATCGACGCCGGCCATGTGGACAAGGCCAACCGGGTTTTTCCGCTGCTGCTGGAAAAGGCCGAGGCGGTGCTGAAATCCAACCCCGCCGGCCGCTGCGTCGTCACGGTGTGCGGCGGAAGCGGTGTGGGCAAGAGCGAGACCGCTTCGCTGCTGAGCTACTACTTCACCCAGGCAGGGCTGGGCAGCTACACCCTCAGCGGGGACAACTATCCCCGGCGCATCCCGATGTACAACGACGCCGAGCGGCTGCGGGTCTTCCGGGACGCCGGCGTGCGGGGGCTGGTCACGGCCGGGGTCTACAACCCCACGGTGGCCGCCGAGCTGAAAACCCTCTGGGAGCAGGAACGGGACCCCGACCCCGCCGCCGTGGAACAGCATCCCTGGCTGGCCACCTACCAGAAGGCCGGCCGGGCCGCCCTGGCCGGTTACCTGGGCCACCCTGCCGAACAGGACTTTGACCAGCTGACCGACATCGTCCGCCAGTTCAAGAACGGGGCGGACACCATCTGGCTCAAGCGGATGGGCCGCACCGACACTGAGCTGTACTACGAGGCGGTGGATTTCTCCAACGTCCGGATTCTGGTCATTGAATGGACCCACGGCAACAGCGACTACTACCAGGGGGTGGACATCCCCATCCTGCTCAACAGCACCCCCCAGGAGACCGCCGCCTACCGCAAGCTGCGCAACCGGGACGGCAAGACCGACAGCCCCTTCACCACCATGGTGCTGGAGATCGAGCAGAGCCTGCTGGAACACCAGGCCCACAAGGCGGCCTTCATCATCGCCAAGAGCGGCGAACTGCTGAGCTACGCCCAGTACCGCGCCTATATGGCCAAATCCTAAAGGAGGAACCCTATGAACCAGCCCAATTCCATCGAATGCGGCGCCATGCTCAATGCCTACCCCGACAGTCTGGGCGGCACCCTGGGCGACATCGTGGCGCTGCTTGCCCGCCCCGAGCTGAAGGGGGCCTTTACCTCCTTTTACATCCTGCCCAGCCTCTTCAATACCGACCTGGACCGGGGCTTCTCGGTGATTGACTACTCGCTGAACAAGCTGCTGGCCGCCCCCGAGGATCTGGAAGAACTCCAGCGGCAGGGTATCCGGCTGAAGCTGGACTTCATCCTGAACCATGCCTCGGTTCTCAGTCCCCAGTTCCAGGACCTGATCCGCCGGGGCGAGGAATCCCTCTACAAGGACTTCTTCATCAACTGGAACAAGTTCTGGGAGGGCCACGGCACCATGACCCCCGAGGGCTACATCCAGCCCGATCCCGAGGAGATCAAGAAGATGTTCTTCCGCAAACCGGGGCTGCCCATCCTGATGGTGCGCTTCCCCGACGGGCGGGACGTGCCCTACTGGAACACCTTCTATCAGGAGGTGCGCTACCCGGCTCTGGACCCTCAGGACCTGATGCAGGCGCTGGACATCCAGTACGCCACCGCCGACCGGATCTGCGGTTTTGTCAACCCGGCCCTGGCCGGAGGCGCCCGCCCCGGTGAGATCGACTTCGGCGCGCTGGAGGCGTTCAAGGCGCCGGTGGTGGCCCTGCTGGAAAGCCGCCGCCGCTATCTGGGGCAGATGGATCTGAACATCAAGAGCCCCCTGGTGTGGGAGTTCTACGAGGACACCCTGCGCCGCCTGCACGACTACGGGGCCCGCATCGTCCGGCTGGACGCCTTTGCCTACGCCCCCAAGGAGCCCGGCGCCCACAACTTCATGAATGTCCCCGGCACCTGGGACCTGCTGGACAAGGTCCGCGCCCTGGCCGACAAGTACGAGCTGACCCTGCTGCCCGAAATCCACGCCAGCTACGGGGAGAAGGTCTACGCCCAGGTGGCCGGAAAGGGGTACATGACCTATGACTTCTTCCTGCCCGGCCTGATCATCGACGCGCTGGAAAACGCCGACGGCGGCTATCTGCGCCGCTGGGCCCAGGAACAGAAGCAGGAGGGCATCCGGACGGTGACCATGCTGGGCTGCCACGACGGCATCCCGCTGCTGGACCTGAAGGGTCTGGTGCCCGACGACCGGATCCAGGCCCTCATCGACACGGTGGTGGCCCGGGGCGGCTTTGTCAAGGACCTGCACGGCGCCAAGAACATCTACTACCAGGTCAATGCCACCTATTACAGCGCCCTGGGCGAGGACGACCGCAAGTTCCTGCTGGCCCGCGCCCTGCATCTGTTCATGCCCGGCAAACCCCAGGTCTGGTATCTGGATCTCTTTGCCGGCAAGAACGACCACGAGGCAGTGGCCCGCGCCGGCGCCGGCGGCCACAAGGAGATCAACCGCACCAACCTGACCAAGGAGCAGATTCAGCAGGCCCTGGGCAAGCCGGTGGTGCAAAAACAGCTGGAGCTGCTGAAATGGCGCAACCAGTTCGGGGCCTTCGGCTTTGACGCCCAGATGGAGTTTGGATGTCCCGAACCCCACCGGGTACAGATCACCTGGCGCAACCGGGGCTGCACCGCCACCCTGGAAGCCGACCTGAAGACCGCCGGATTCCGCATCACGGCGCAGGATGAAACCGGAAACAGCTGCTTCACCATGGAGCAATGACACTGCAATAAAACCCTCTACAAGAAAGAAAGGAGAGAATCCATGAACCAGTATGTGTTTGAACCCCAGAAACCCGTCGTCCAGACCAAATACGGCAAGCTGCGGGGGGTCACCTACGGGGATGTGAACATCTTTATGGGCATTCGCTACGGCGAGGCCAAGCGGTTTCATATGCCGGTGGAACCCCAGCCCTGGGATGGGGTGAAAAATGCCTATACCTACGGCCCCATGCCGCTGCAGATGCTGCCCCCCAACCCGCCGCCCTACTACCGCGGCCTGCATATGCTGCAAAAACAGGGGGAGGACTGCCTGAACCTGAACATCTGGGCGCCCAAAACCCTGAACGGGGAAAAGAAACCGGTCTTTGTCTGGATGCACGGCGGCGGATATTTCTCCGGCAACGCCCTGGAGGAATACTCCTTCGATGGGTTCAACCTGGCCCATTACGGGGATGTGATCTTTGTCTCCATCGGCCACCGGCTGAACATGATGGGCTTCCTGAACCTGGCGGACTACGGCCCCGAGTTTGAGAACTCGGTCAACGTGGGCATCGCCGACCTGGTGCTGGCCCTGAAATGGGTGCACGAGAACATCGCGGCCTTTGGCGGCGACCCCGAAAACGTTACCCTGTGCGGCCATTCCGGCGGCGGCGGAAAGGTGCAGTGCATGTACCAGCTGGAGGAAGCCGCTCCCTACTTCCAGCGGGGCATCGTCCTCAGCGGCGCCATGAACGGCTCGCTGATGATGACCGACGCCGACAGCCGCCGGTTGGCCAAGGGCATTCTGGATGAGCTGGGCATCACCCGGGAAAACATCCAGAAGGTCTACGAGGTGAGCTACGATGAGATGCTGGCCGCCTACAAAAAGGCCGCGCCCAAGCTGCGCGCCGAAGGGGTGACCTGCAGCTGGAGCCCGGTGCCCAACGCCTATTTCCCCGGCCTGCCCGAGAATGTGGGCTTTATGCCGGCCTCTGCCGACAAACCCATCATCTACGGCTCCACCCTGGGCGAGTTCGCCCGGGTGCCGCTGGACGCCGACCAGAAGGCCGCCATGACCCAGGAGGACAAGGTCCGCTTCCTGAAGGAGCGGTTCGGCGACCAGACCGACCGGCTCATGGAGCTGTTCCGCCAGGCCTATCCCACCCACGACATCCTGGATCTGGCCTACATGGATTCCACCGTCCGCATCCCCACCGTCCAGGCCGCGCTGGCCCACGCCAAAAACGGCAAGGACAACACCTATGTCTTTACGGCCGCCTACTGCGCCCCCGAGGATGGCTGGGTGCCGCTGTGGCACGGCGGCGAGGTCTGCTACATCTTCATGAACGAGGACAAGGTCTTTGTGCTGAACGAGGCCATCTACGGCCAGAAGCTGGCCAACATCTTCAGCACCCTGGTGCTGAACTTTACCAAGTACGGCGATCCCAACAACAAGTACCTGCCCCGCTGGGAGCCCATGACCACCGAGCATCACCGCACCATGGTCATCGACCGGGAGTGCGCCTGCAAGGAGGCCCACGACGAGGCGCTGGTGGCCCTGCATGAGAAGGCGGCCCCCAAGATGACCTTCAACTTTGTCTGAGCCCCGCCGGCCGGATACTTCCACAAGGAGATGTTACCAATGAAAGCAAAGGAAATTGCCGCCCGGATCGAGGCCCACTACAAAAAGCAGGACAACGGCCAGCCCACCTGTGACGGGTTTGTCTTCGGCAGCCCGGAAACCGAGGTGACCGGCGTCATCACCACCTTTACCGTCTCGGCCCAGGTCATGGAGCGGGCTCACAAGTTGGGAGCCAACATGATCATCACCCACGAACCCACCTTTTTCCTGGAATGCCGGGGAGACTGGGTGGCCACTGACAAGGTGTTTGCCGCCCTGCGACAGATGGCGGAAAAGGACAACCTGGTGATCTGGCGCTGCCACGACATGATGCACGCCGCCCAACCGGACGAGATCTACTCCGGCTTTTTGCAAGCCATCGGCTGGGCGGACCTGGCCCAGCCCCAGGTCTTGAAGGATGTGGGGGACGCCCAGGGAATGGAAAACTTCATCCAGGACTTCCGGGATTACTACGACATTCCCGAGATGTCCCTCTTTGAGCTGTCCAACCTCTGCCGCGAAAAGCTGGGCATGCCCACCGTCCGCATCGCGGGGGACCGCAACCAGCGCTGCCGCCGGGTGGCGGTGCTGGTGGGCGGCGGAAGCCAGGGCTTCGGGCGGATGCCCGACCTGCCCCTGCGGCTGATGCAGGAACACAACATCGACACCATCCTCTGCGGTGAGATCTTTGAGCTGCTGCTGGGTACCTATATGCAGGATGCCGCCCATCTGGGGCTGCCCGGCGGGATGATCGTGCTGGGCCACGAGCGCAGCGAGGAGTGGGGCATGCAGTATATGCAGAGCTGGCTGAGCCAGGAAGTGGATGTCCCGGTGCATTTTGTCAACGCCGGCGAACCCTTCGGTTACCTCCATTGATCCACCACAGGACCCTTGAAACAAAAGCAGGGGGCTGTTGCAAAACGAAAGTTGAGTAGCAGCCCCTTTTTCATGGCGATTTCTGTTGAAAACTCTATTCCGGAATG
>CALWNP010000001.1 GCA_944382835.1 uncultured Gemmiger sp. | reverse complement strand
GCGGGGAACATCGTCAGCTGCTACGGCCTGGCCGACGCCGGCCTGACCCCCACCGCCCAGGACCTGGAAGCCATCGGAACCGGCACCGTCCCGCCCCAGTGCACCCTGGACGGCATCCACTACACCACCGCCACCCAGACGGTGATCGGCAAGCTGATCTACAACTACTGCCGGGAGCTGAACCTCTTTTGAGCAAAACAAAAAGCGCCGGCCCACCGGGACCGACGCAAAGTGTGTGCCAAAGTGTGTACTTTGCCACAAAAAAGGCGCCGCAGCATACGCCACAGCGCCGGATTTTTTGGAGCAGGTGAAGGGAGTCGAACCCTCGTCCTCAGCTTGGAAGGCTGATGTACTAGCCGTTGTACGACACCTGCGCGGTACACATTATTATACCCGCAGGTGGCCGGCCTTGTCAAGGGCCGGACGGCAAGTTCTGGCAGGAGGGTCAAAATTCCTTGCGGCGGTAGATGGCGGTGCTGATCCGCCAGCTGGCCAGGTAGCACAGCGCCCCCAGCACTGCCGCCCCGGCCACAACCCCCAGCAGATGGGCCGGGGTGGCGGCCTGCAGCCCTTCCAGCGGGGCGGAGATGCCCTGTTTGTCCAGCAGGGTCACCACGGCAAAGATCCCCAGGGCCAGGGCGGCCATCACCAGCAGCACCGCGCTGCGGGCCTGGGTGGCCCCCATCCGGTAGGACAGGGGAAAGGACACCCCGTAGTAGACCAGCACCACCGCCAGCGCCGCCAGACAGCCCATCAGGTTTTCCCCCAGGGCGGCCAGCCCCAGCCCCCGCACCAGGTCGGTGCCGGTGGCCAGCGCCAGCGCCACCCCAAAGCCCCCCAGCATCCACAGCAGCCCCAGCAGGTACTTGGCCCCCACCACCGCGCCGGGGCTCAGGGGCAGGGTACGGGCGTAGGCGTCCCAGTGGCTGAACTCGTCAAAGCTCAGGGTGGACAGGGTGTACATCCCGCAGAGAAAGACCATGGCAAAAAACAGAAAGTTCATCTCCAGCATCACCGCCATGGCGGTGTACAGAATCACCACCAGCAGGGCGTTTTTCTTGTAGCTGGTCAGGATGGTGGCGTTGTCCTTGTAAAGCAAACCCTTCATTGTCTGTCCCTCCCGCTGTAAAAGCGCATGATGTCGTCGATGGTGGCGGGGTCGCACACCGCCCCCGGCAGCGCCGCCTGCACCGCCCCCCGGCCCTTGACCAGGGTTTCGCACCCGAAGGCCCCCTGCCGGGTAAAGACGGCACAGCCCGCCGGCAGTTTGTCCAGGTCGGCCCTGGCACACCGCAGCAGGCCGTACTCCTCCAGCAGCCGGTCTTTGTCCTCCTGGAAGAGCAGCTGGCCGTGGTGGAGGTAGGCGATGGAATCCGCCACCTGTTCCAAATCCCCGGTGATGTGGCTGGACAGGATGATGCTGTGCCCCTCGTCCTGGATGAAGTCCAGAAACAGGTCGAGAATCTCCCCCCGCACCACCGGGTCCAGCCCCGCCGTGGGCTCGTCCAGCACCAGCAGCTCGGGCCGGTGGGCCAGGGCGGTGGCCAGGCTCAGCTTCATCCGCATCCCCCGGCTGTAGGCCTTGACCTTTTTGCGGGGCTCCAGCCCGAAGCGGTGGAGATACCCGTCATAGAGTTCGCCGTCCCACCGGGGGCCGAAAATCCCCCCCATGGCCCGGCCGATCTGGGCGGCGGTGAGGCTCTCGTAGAAATAGGCGTCCTCGAACACCACCCCGACCCGGGCCCGGATGGCCGGGTCGCCGGGGCTGCCCCCCAGCAGCTCCACCCGGCCGCCGTCGGCGGGATTCACCCCGCAGAGAATCTTGAGGGCGGTGGTTTTGCCCGCCCCGTTTTCCCCCACCAGCCCCACAATGGCGCCGGCGGGAATCTGCAAATCCACCGGCCCCAGGGCAAAGCCGGGGTAGTGCTTCTGGATGCCGCACAGCGCGGCGGAAAGTTTGGTTTTCATCTGGGTCAACCCTCCCACAACAGGCGAAGCGTCTCGCTCAGTTCCTCGTAGCCGATGCCCCCCCGGCGCGCCTCATCCACGGCGTCCTGCAGGTGGCTCTCCATCTTTTTCAGGCTCTCCTCCCGGTAGAGCGCCGGGTTGCGGGGGGCCACAAAGCTGCCCCGTCCCGGCACCGTCCGGATGAATCCCGCGGCCTCCAGATCCTCGTAGGCCCGCTTGGTGGTGATGACGCTGATCCGCAGCTCCTTGGCCAGCAGCCGGATGCTGGGCAGCGCCTCCCCCTCGGCCAGCTTGCCCGCCAGAATCAGATCCCGGATCTGCCGGGTGATCTGGGCATAGATGGGCTCCTGGCCGGTGTTGGAGATGTACAGTTCCAAGGGAACATCCCTCCTTACCATCAACTGTTTATATCCGACATATACAGTATATACACAGTATACACAGTTGTCAAGGGGCGCGGACAAAAAAATCCCCTCCCGGAAGGGGAGGGGAAAAAGGCTTCAGGAAGCGCCGCCGCGGTAACTGATCCAGGCGCTGGGGGCCAGGGGCTGATCGGCGCAGAGCAGCTCCAGATGGAGGTGGGGCCCGGTGGAGGTGCCGGTGCTGCCCACCGTCCCGATGGCCTGGTGGGCGGTGACGGTGTCCCCGGCGGCCACCGCCAGGGTGTCCAGATGGGCATAGAGGGTCTGCCAGTCCCGGCCCCAGCGGTCGGCGCCGTGGTCGATGAGGACGTAGTTGCCGTAGCTCTGGTGGAACTGGGCCACCAGCACGGTGCCCCCGGCGGCGGCAGAAACCGTCGTGCCGGTGGGGGCGATGAGGTCATCCCCCCGGTGGGCGTTGGCGGTATACCGCCGGCTTATATAAAGGTAGAAGTCCAGCGGGCTGGTGAGTTCCTGGGGGGAGAAGGCGGTGTCCTCGGCCGGTTCGGCAGCGGGCAGGGAGGCTTCTTCGGGCAGGGCGGCCTGTTGCTGCCGGGGGGCCGCCAGACAGACGGTGGCGGCCAGAAAGGCCCCCGCCAGGCAAAGCCCCAGCCGGACCGCCGCCGGCCTGCGGTAGCCCAGCAGATGCCGGATGCGCCGCTGCACCCCCCGCTGGCCGAAGGCCAGGCACCCCGCCCGGGGCCCGCCCACCGCAAACCGGAGCAGGCTTTCGCAGTAGAGGGCACGCCGGGCGGGGCTCAGCGCCCGGATGGCGGCCTCGTCGCAGGCGTACTCCATGGCCAGCTCAAACCGGGAAAAGGCCAGCCAGACCAGGGGGTTCCACCAGTGCAGACAGGCCA
The DNA here is from genome assembly GCA_944382835.1 of uncultured Gemmiger sp. Taxonomy (GTDB): domain Bacteria; phylum Bacillota; class Clostridia; order Oscillospirales; family Ruminococcaceae; genus Gemmiger. Next base: position 105,076 of record CALWNP010000001.1, on the reverse strand, counting down.
CCAGATAGAACAGCGGCTTGGTCAGCGGGTCCCGCCGGCGGATGTGGGCCTGCTCGTGGCGCAGCACCGCCGCCCGGGCGGGGCCCTGCAGGCTGTCGGGCAGGTAGACCCGGGGCCGCAGCAGCCCCAGGGTGAAGGGCGCCCCCACCGCCGGGCAGCTGTAGGCCCCGTCGGGGGTTCTGCAGGCCAGGGCCAGGGTGCGGCGCAGCCGCAGGTAGCACGCCAGCTCCCGCAGCACCAGCACCGCCGCCCCGGCCAGCCACACCGCCCCCAGCACCCGCCACAGCCCGGGGCCGGATTCCTGGGCCGGGGCCGCCGCCGCGGGCAGGGCGGCGGGGGAGAGGGCCCCCAGCATTTCCCCCGGGGCGGTGATGTCGGCGCCGGAAGCAGCGGGCAGCGGCAGGGGCAGGAGCCCCCCGGGCAGCACAAACCGCAGCCCCACCGCCCCCCACAGGGCACAGAGCAGCCATTCCGGCGCCCGGCCTTTGCGCAGCAGGGCACAGACCGGCAGCATCCCCAGGGCGGCCAGCCCCCCGGCAAGCCCCGCCCGCAGGCCGTAGAGCATCAGGGTGGGCATGGGGTCACTCTCCTTCCCGCCGGGCGGCGTCCAGCATCGCCCGGATCTCGGCCGCCTCCTCCTCGCTGATGGGCTTGGCGTTGAGAAAGGCCGCCACAAACCGGGGCAGGCTGCCCCCAAAGGTCTTGTCCACCACCGCGGCGCTCTCCTGCTGCTGCACCGCCTCCTGCTTCACCAGGGCGGTGACCACCCCGTCCTGGTTCTGCAAAATCCCCCGCTGGCAGAGCTTTTTCAGCACGGTGTAGGTGGTGCTCTTCTTCCAGCCCAGGGCCTCGCTGGCCAGCGCCACCAGCTGGCCGCTGGGCAGTGGCTCGTTGTCCCACACCAGGGTGGCAAAGCGGTATTCTCCTTCGGCCAGACGCAATCTCTGCATGCTGCATCCCTCTTTTCCTTGTTTCTGAGAAAAGTCTATCATGATAGACCGCTCTCTGTCAACCGCCCGGGGGCGGTGGGCCACATAAAAGGAAAGCGCCCCCGCATACCGTGATACCGAAATCATGGAATGCGGGGGTGTTTGTGTGAAAACAAGAAGGCAAGCCAAGCGCCATCTCAGCCCGGCCCAGGACCGGGGGATGGGGCGTCGGGTACGGGTGTTGGCGGCGGTGTTTTCGGTGGTTTGTTTTGGAGGGCTGCTGGGACGGCTGGCCTGGCTGCAGCTGGCCGACCCCGAAGGCTACGCCGCCCGGGCCGCCGACCAGCAGCTGCGGGACACCGTGATCCCCGCCGCCCGGGGGGAGATCACCTCGGCCGACGGCACCCTGCTGGCGGCCAGCGAGACCTGCTGGACCATCCGGGCCGCCCCCCGGGAGCTGGACGACAGCCTGGTGGAGGAGACCGCCCGGGCCATGAGCGAGATCCTGGAGCTGGACTACGCCGAGACGCTGGAAAAGTTCAGCCAGCGCAGCTCCAACGACTGCCTGCTCCGCCGCCGGGTGAACAAGGAGATGGCCGACGCGGTGCGCCGCTGGTGCAGCGAGCACGGGGCCGAGGGCATCCAGATCCGGCAGGACACCAGACGGGTCTACCCCCAGGGGGACTTCATGGGGGTGCTGCTGGGCTTCACCGACGTGGACAACGCCGGGCTGTGGGGGCTGGAGCTGGAATATGACGAGGAACTGACCGGGGAAAACGGCCGGGTGCTGACCGCCAAGAACGCCTGGGGCTACGACATGCCCACCCAGTACAACACCCTGGTGGCGCCGGCCCAGGGCAACAGCCTGACCCTGACCATCGACGCCAACATCCAGCGGTATCTGGAGAGCGCCCTGGCCGCCGCGGTGCAGGAGCACAAGGTGGCGGCCCGAGGGGTGGGCATCGTGATGGATGTCCAGACCGGGGCGATCCTGGCCATGACCACCAAGCCGGACTACGACCCCAACAACCCCCGCACCATCGTGGACGAGGAGCTGCGGGCCCAGGTGGACGCCCTGACCGGGGAGGAACGCACCGCCGCCCTCCAGACCGCCCAGCAGGCCCAGTGGCGCAACAAGGCCATCAGCGACCTCTACGAGCCGGGCAGCGTCTTCAAGCTCATCACCTGTTCGGCGGCGCTGGACACCGGGGTCTGCACCCGGGATTCCACCTTTGTCTGCGCCGGGTCCATCAATGTGGCGGGCACCCGGTTCCGCTGCGCCAACGGCCACATCCACGGCCTGGAAACCCTGGCCGAAGGGCTGGCCGCCTCCTGCAACCCCTGCTTCATCCAGGTGGGGGCGCGGCTGGGGCAGCAGAACTTCTGCAACTACTTTGCCGCCTTCGGCCTCACCGAGGCCACCGGCATCGACCTGCCCGGCGAGATCAAACGCAGCGAGTATTATACCGCCGACCGGATGGGGCCGGTGCAGAATTTTGGACCATAAAATAGAACATAATAACGATAAAAAACAAAAGGCCACAGGCCCGTCGGGCTCGTTCTTACAGTCTGCCGGGGAAACCCATGAGCTGTTTGGTCCCTTGGTCGCTATGGGGCAGAACGGTTCATGGGATAGGGGATCCCCGCCGGAGTTACAGGAAAAGCTCTGGCGGGGATCCTTTTTGTTGTTTTTCTTGTGAAGAACGCTTTGTGCCTCCCGAATTTCCTGATATAATGGGATCACGATTTTTCTATGCAAGAGGAGCAACCATGTGAAGCAAAAACGAGTCTCTGTCGTGGCAGGTGCGCTGGTGATTCTGATTCTGGTCATTCTGGCCGCAGTACGTCTGACATCCGTTCCATCCTCCGCGGAGCAAGAGGCACAAACCGGGGACCTGCCCGTGCCGGGGCAGGTCATCGCAGGGTTTGTGGTGGAGGATGTGGAGGATTTCCCCGAGGCAAAGGGCACCATCATCACCTTCCGCCATGAGGTGAGCGGGGCGACGCTCTGCTACATTCAAAATGAGGATACCAACCGGGCGTTTTCCATCGGGTACCGCACCCCGATGGCCGATGAGTCGGACATCAACCATGTGTTTGAACATGCCATTCTGGGCTCGTCGGAAAAATACCCCAGCCACACCCTGATGTATGATCTGATGGGCAAGACCTACAGTACCTATGTCAATGCCTTTACCTACCAGACCTTCACCATGTATCCGGTGGCCAGCCAGAGCGAGGAACAGCTGCGCAATATGGCGGATGCAATCCTGAGCTGTATGGTCAGCCCCGGCGTGCTTACGGATGAGAACTTTTTCAAGCGGGAAGCCCTGCGCTACACCCTTTCCGATCCCCAGGACGACATTACCATGAGCGGTACGGTCTTCACCGAGGATCTGTCCTATATGACCGACATTGGGGGAAACGCACGGAACAACGTGATGGATACCCTGTACCCGGGGGAATATGCCTCAAACATGATTGGCCGGGCCTGGGAAAACTACCGCGAACTGACTTATGACAAGGTGATGCAGCTGTATGAACGGTGCTATCACTTTGACAACGCTCTTTTGCTGCTGTACGGGGATCTGGATTATGAGAGCTTCCTGACCTTCCTGGACAGCGAGTACCTCTCCCAGGAACCCAATCAGCACACCGATTTGTCGGCCTATGATCAGCCTTCGGTCCAGTCCGGATACAAAGAGGTGGAATGCGATGCTCCTGCCTATGAGGGGGATTCCACCCAGGATGCCTCGGTTCTCTATTACGCCTTTGATCTGGACGGCCAAAATATGGAGACACTGCACCAGTACAGTGTGCTGTGCGACCTGCTCAATGCCAACGATTCTGTCCTTCAGCAAAACATGAAAAGCGCCGGGCTGGGAAATGCCACCGCATCTCTGGCGGCGGATGCCCTCAAACCGGTGCTGATGTTTGGATTGGACAATGCGGATCCGGCGGATGCCCAGACCTTCCGCCGGGTGGTGGAGGATACCCTTGCATCCATCGCTGCGGATGGCCTGGACAGCGCTTTGGTGGAGCGGACCCTCAAGATCAACCGGTTTACCCAATATCTGTCCCAGGAATCCAACAGCAAAGCCATTGAAATCTATTTCACCAATATTCTGGTCCAGTGGGCCGTTGACGGCAGCACCGACTACTTCGCCCAGGAGCAAAGCACGCTGGAACGTTTGGCGGGACCGGAAGGGCAGGCACTGTTCCGGCAGCTGGCCGGCGGCCTGCAGGATTGTACCAACACGGCGCTGGTTACCACGGTCCCTCAGCCGGGGCTGGCGGAACAGATCGAGTCCCAACGGCAGGACGATCTGGTGCAGATGAAGGCTTCGATGTCGGAGGAGGAGCTGGACCAGCTGATCCGGGACACCCAGGCCTATGAGAGCTGGGCGGAGGAGGATGTGACAAATGATGATTTCACCATTCCCGTGAGCGATCTGCCCGACCCCGCACCCCGGCCGGAATACAACCGGCAGACGGAGGTGGGAATCACCTACTATTCCTCCGATGTGGGCACAGAGGGGATTGCCTACAACAAACTTCTGCTGGATGCCAGCGGCATCTCCCGGCAAGACCTCCAGTATCTGGATCTCTACCTCCGATTGGTGGGAAATATGGGAACGGAGGAACACAGCACCGCCGAACTCGAGGGGCTGAAACAGGAATACCTGAACGGCTTCTGGATCGAGAACTATTATCCGACATCCAACGCGGGGGACTTTTCCCGCCCCTATGTGCGGATCTCCTGGATCAATGATCCCGCCGATCAGGAGAAAAGCCTGAATCTGCTGCTGGATCTTTTCCAGAACCTCCGGTTGGATGACAGGGATGCGCTTTTGCTGCGGCTGGATGCCCTGCTGGCGGAACGAAACCCGGCCAGAAGAAACGCCCTGGACCTGGCCCAGACGGTGGTGGGGACCGCATCCGACAGAAATCAGGAATACAGCGCCTATCTGACCGGCGCGGAGAGCTACGAGTTCTTGTCCGGGCTGCACCAGCAGCTGGAAGATGACCCCGATGCCCTGCAAGAGCTGCAGGAAAAAATGAATGCGATCGGCCAAACGCTGTGCCAGCGCGATCATATGATTTCCATGCTGGTGACGACGGATGGGGAACTGGAGGCGACCCAGGCTGCGACCCGCAAGATTCTGGAAGCGCTGCCTTCCCATCCGGCAGAGGTGCCAGACTATGATCTGCCTGTCTTCCCGGACTGCACCGGCATTATCACCGAAGAGTCTCTCTGCTACACCTATGGCGAGGTGTATCTCAACAATCTGGAGGGGATTTCCGGCGTGATATTCCCCTATCTGATGGCGCTGAGCGATCAATATCTGCTGCCGGAACTGCGGTATCCAGGATGGGCTTATTCGGCCGAGTGTTCCTTCGCCGACAGCCTGGAACAGGTCTATGTTTACAGTTATGCGGATCAACGGGCCTCTGCCTCGGTGGAGGTCATTCGCGGAATGGCGGATGCGCTGGAACAGATGGAACTGACCCAGGAAGAGCTGGACAGCTACATCATCAGTGCGTACAGCATCATCACAACCCCCTCCACCGAGACCCAGGAAGCCATTAACGCGATGACGGACGATCTGCGTGGATTTGATGTGGACCAGATGAACCGGTGGATTCAGCAGGTCAAGGCCACCACCGTGGAGGATCAGCAGGATGCAGTGGCCATACTGCGCATTTTGCTGGATCAGATGAAGGTGGCGACGGTGGGCAACAGCGCGATCCTGAACGCCGATGCCGACGAGTACGATGCGGTGTATGACTACCGGCAGTCCTGATCCGGCAATCCCGTCGCGCAGGACTGCGGAAAGAAATCAGCCTGAAATGAAGAGAGCAACAGCCCGCAGCGGCTGCATTGCCCCGAATATGGATGAAGGAGGTGTTGAAGATGAAGTTGAATTCCATTCACCACGTTGCCATTATTGTTTCCGATCTCGAGGCTGCCCGGCAGTTCTATGTGGACAAGCTGGGCTTTGCGGTCATCCGGGAAAACTACCGCTCCGACCGGGGGGACTGGAAGCTGGACCTGCGGGTGAACGATGACACCGAACTGGAAATTTTTGTGGAGCCCAACCCGCCCAAACGGGTGAACCGTCCCGAAGCCTGCGGCCTGCGGCACCTGGCCTTCCGGGTGGACAGCGTGGAGGACACCGTCCGGGAGCTGGAAGGACTGGGCATCCGATGTGAGCCCATCCGCCGGGACGACTACACCGGTGCCAGCATGACCTTCTTCTTTGACCCCGACGGCCTGCCGCTGGAACTTCACGAGTGAGCCGTTGCCCAAAACAACAAAAGACATGGCCGATCTGCCCCGCAGGCAGCAGCCATGTCTTTTTGCTTTTCTGATTCTTATGTCCGGTCTTTCCGCCGGCCCGAGACGATGTATTCTCCCTCGTCCGACACCACCGTGTCCACCGTGAACCACTGTTCAAAGAGGGCGGCCAGTTCCTGGGCAGGCAGCATGGCCAGTGAGACGCTGGCGGCACAGCCGGCGTGGTGGTGGTTGAGCTGACCGATGCCCATGCTGTGGGCCACCGTCAGCCGTCCCCCGGGACCAGCCAGTGGGCCAGATTCCCCACCAGACCGGCCGGGTCGGGGAAATGGGGAAAGGCGTTGTAGACCACACAGCAGTCGTAGCGGCCGTCGGGGTCCAGCGTCTCGATGTCGTGGCAGAGCACCCGGATGGGGGGCCGGGCGTTGGATGCCGCGATCCTGGCCATCTCGGGCGAAATATCCACCGCCAACACCTCGGCCGCCTGACGCTGCCGATAGAAGGAAAAGAGAACCCCGGTGCCGCAGGCCACATCCAGCACCCTGCTGCCGGGCCCTACCCCGGCGGCGTCCAGAATGGCGTTGATCTTGGCCGTATCCACCACCAGGTCCTTCTCCCAGCCGGGGGCAAGGCGATCGAAAAAGGCGATGACATCCCCCTTGCGGATGCCGGGTTGCCCCGGATTGATGCAGTTGGTTTCCATAAAACTTCCTCTCCCCAAACCTTGATCTTGCGGCGGAACTGGCCCTTCCCCAAAGAAAAAAGCATATGGGCCCCGGGGGCAGCCATACGCCTTGCGGGAAGGAGCCCGGCTCCGTTTTGGGGCCGATTCACCATTTCCACCGCAATTATTATGGGACAAAGGATGAAATTTGTCAATTTTGTTGACAAGCTGCCTTGCTGCCTCGTATTCTGAAAGCAGGAGAACAAACCATTTGAGATCAGGAGGTGACCGGATGGAGCTGAACCGGCTGACGACCGAAACCCGCAACCCTGCCACCACCGAGCTGGACCGGATGAGCGCGTTGGAGATTGTCACCGCCATGAACCGGGAGGATGGCAAGGTCCCCCGGGCCATTGCCGCCCGGCTGCCCGAAATCGCCGCTGCGGCCGAAGCCGCCGAGACTGCCTTCCGCAAAGGCGGTCGGCTGTTCTACCTGGGGGCCGGCACCAGCGGACGGCTGGGGGTGCTGGATGCCTCAGAATGTCCGCCCACCTTCGGGGTGGACCCCGACCTGGTGGTGGGGCTGATTGCCGGCGGCGACCGGGCACTGCGGTTCCCGGTGGAGGGAGCCGAGGATGACCGGGCATTGGGCCGACAGAATCTGATGGATCATGACCTGCGCCCGGCCGATCTGGTGGTGGGCATCGCCGCCTCGGGCCGAACCCCCTATGTGCTGGGGGCGCTGGACTATGCCCGCAGCCTGGGCTGCACCACCGTGGCCGTTGCCTGCAACCGGGGCAGCGCCCTGGGCAGGGCCGCCGACATCGCCATCGAGGTGGAGGTGGGGCCCGAGGTGCTCACCGGCTCCACCCGGCTCAAGGCGGGTACTGCCCAGAAGATGATTCTCAACATGATCTCCACCGCGGCCATGGTCCGGCTGGGCAAGGCCTACCAGAACCTGATGGTGGATGTGGTGCAGAGCAATGAAAAGCTGAAGACCCGGGCCGAGAACATTGTCATGGAGGCCACCGGAGTGTCCCGTGCCGAGGCCCGCCGTGCCATCGACGGGGCAGGGGGTGGGGTCAAGCTGGCCATCACCATGATTCTCACCGGCCGGGATGCGGCCGGGGCCCGGCAACTGTTGGACAAAGCCGGAGGGCGGATCCGCGACGCCCTGCGGATGGAAGATACGGACAGGAGGCGATCATTATGACAACTCAGGAACTGGTGCAAAGCATCCTTACCCATTGCGGCGGTCGGGACAATGTCACCTTGGCCACCCACTGTATGACCCGGCTGCGGATACAGCTCCGCGACGATTCTCTGCTCCAGTCGGAAGCCCTCAAGCAGCTGGATGGGGTACTGGGGGTGGTCCATGACCGCCCCAATCACATCGAGGTGGTGGTGGGCCCCGGCAAGAGCCGCCAGTGCGCCGAAGTCTGCGCAGAACTGGGCATCCCTGCCGGCACCGGGCCCGCCCTCTCCACCGAGCAGGGCTGGCAGGCCAACAAGGCGGCGGTCCAGGCAGGGCAGAAGGACAACCGGATCAAATCCATGCTCAAGACCTTCGGGGAAATCTTTGTCCCGCTGATCCCAGGCATCATCGCGGCAGGGCTTTGTTCCGGCCTGGCCAACCTTCTGGCCCAGGTCTACCCGGGCTATGCCGACAACGGATTCTGGAATATCGTCTACAACCTGCTGTCGCTGATCTACGCCTCCTTCATGACCTATCTGACCGCCTGGGCCGGCTACCGGGCCGCCGAGCGGTTCGGCACCACCCCCATTCTGGGCGGGATGCTGGGCATGATGACCACCATGGGCAACATCGATGCCATCGCCAAGGTGGTGGGACTGTATAATGAAGAGCAGCCGCTGGAGGCCATCCTGCGCGCCGGGCGCGGCGGCGTGCTGGCGGTTGTCATCGGGGTGTGGGTCCTGGCCAAGGTGGAAAAGGCGCTCCACCGCCGGGTGCCCAACAACCTGGATGTCATGGTCACCCCGCTGCTTACCCTGGTGCTCTGCGCCATCCCCTATGTCTTTGTCATCATGCCGCTGACCGGCATTGTCTCCACCGGGCTCTGCGGGGTGGTGGAGGCCATCTGCATGAGCCCCCACCCGCTGATCCGGATTGTGGCCGGGTTTATCTCAGCGGCTCTCTTCCTGCCCATGGTGGCCATGGGGATGCACCACGGGCTGGTGGCCCTTTACACCGTCCAGCTGGAAACCATCGGCTTTGTCACCCTCTATCCGGCGCTGGCCATGGCCGGGGCCGGACAGGTGGGGGCAGCCATTGCCATCTATCTGAAAGCCAAAAAGACCGGCAACCGGCGGCTGTGCTCGGTGATCGGCGGCGCCCTGCCCGCCGGCTTCCTGGGGGTGGGGGAACCGCTGATCTACGGCGTCACCCTGCCCATGGGCAAGCCCTTCTTCACCGCCGGCTTCGGGGCGGCCTTCGGCGGTGCCTTTGTCATGGCCATGGAGGTGGCCTCCACCACCTGGGGCCCCTCGGGGCTTCTGGCCTTCCCGGTGATGACCGCCGGGCCCAGCGGGGCAGTGCTGTCCATGATCTCCTACGGCATCGGGCTGGGCATCAGCTATGTCATGGGCTTTTTGATCACCAACGCCTTTGTCTCCCGGGAGGAAGTCGCCCGGGCCTGAACCGGTCCTTTTCCCCGGCACCGCTGCCATGGCGGTGCCGGTTTTTTCGTACGGCAGAAAAATCCCGCCCCCCGCCGCATAGAATGGGGCAGGAAAGGGAGGCGGCTGCCATGGAAGAAGAGAACCCTGTTTGCATCCGGTTTGCCGGGGAGGCGGATGCCCCCACCCTGGAGGCCTGCCTGGAGGCGCTGCTGCGCCACTGGAACCCGGCAGGGGAGGAGGACGCGCCATGAACCGGAACGATGGCTGCCCGGTGGAGGCCGCCTGCTACCTGCGGCTCTCCTCGGCGGACGGGCCGGGGGGAGAGTCGGACTCCATCCAGAACCAGCGCAGCTTTCTCGGCGCCTGGGCGGCGGATCACGGCTTTGTCCTCACCCGGGAGTTTGTGGACGACGGCCACACCGGCACCGACTTTGACCGCCCCGGCTTCCGGGCCCTCAACGACTGCCTGCGGGCGGGCAGCATCCGCTGCGTCCTGGTCAAGGACCTCTCCCGCCTGGGCCGCAACTACGCCGAGACCGGGCTGTATCTGGAACAGCTCTTTCCCCGGTGGGGGGTGCGGTTCATCGCGGTGAATGACCAGTACGACTCGGCCCGCAACACCGATGCCGCCCAGCAGATGGCGGTCTTCAAGAATGTCTTCAACGACTTCTACGCCGCCGACGCCAGCGCCAAGGTGCGCACCTCGCTGGGCATCCTCAAGCGGCAGGGCAAGTTCCTGGGACGTCAGGCCCCCTACGGCTACCGCATCGACCCCGCCGACCGCTACCACCTGCTGCCCGACGAGGAGACCGCCCCGGTGGTGCAGCGGATCTTTGGACTGTTTCTGGGCGGGGCCAGCCGCACTGCCATCGCGGCGGCCCTCAACCAGGAGGGGTTGCCCTCCCCAGCCCGGCAGAAGGGGCTGACCGACAAAAGCCGCACCTTTACCGGGCTGTGGAACGCCGAGACCATCCGGCGGATTCTGTCCCATCCGGTCTACCGGGGGGACATGGCCCAGCAGTTCACCCGCACCGTCAGCTACAAGGTCCACACCCGCCGCCGTCTGGACCCCGCCGACTGGATTGTGGTGGAAAACACCCACCCGCCCCTGGTTACCCGTCAGGATTTTGCCCTGGCCCGTCAGATGCTGACGGTGCGGGGCTGCGGCACCGCCGGACACCCCCACCTGCTCACCGGCATCGCCTTCTGTGCCGACTGCGGCAGCCCCCTCTACGCCAAAAAACGGGGGCCGTACTGGTATCTCAACTGCTACGGCTACTACCGGGACCCCGCCCTGGGGCGATGCACCTCCCACAGCATCCGGGAGGACCGGGTGCTGGGGGCCATCATCCAGGCCCTGCGCGCCCTGGTCCGGGACCGGGTGGACCCCCGGGCCCTGGCCCGCCGCTGGGCGGACCACTGCCCCGGCCGGGCCGATGCTGACCGCCAGCGCCGCCGGCTGGAACAGCAGCGGGAACAGCTCCGCCGCACCCGGCTGACCGCCTGCAAGGACAGGGCCGCCGGCCTGCTCACCCCCGAGGAGTTCGCCCAGGTTGCCCGGGACCTGCGCCGGGAGGAGGCGCGGTGCACCGGCCAGCTGGCCCGGCTGGCCCGGGAAGAGGACGAACCCGACCGGCTTGCCCGGAGAGAGGAGGCTATCCGTGCCTTCCTCCGGTTCGACCATCTGGAAAAGACCCAGCTCCAGCTGCTGGTGCGCCGGGTGGAGGTGGACCGCAGCAAGAACATCGTGATCTTCTTTGACTTCACCGATCCGGGTCCCGCCGGCTGAGCCGGCGGGCAACGGGCAGCTGGTCTTGACTTTACACAGCATCCCTGGTCGATTTTGGCTTCAGGAATCAAACGCAGAAGAAAGTCAAGGACAAAATTCGACAAAAATCATTTTTCCTGTTCGGACAATATGCCAAACATATAGAAATTTCATCTAAATTTAGGAATGGCTTTTGTTTGCTGTACGAAAAAGAACTGCCAAATTCTACTTTTGGAGACCCCCTTATTGAAAAAAATGTGAAACAGCGGTATAATGATAACGTTTCATGGCTGGCGTGACAGTGTCCTGTTGTGATAGAAAAGGACGATGGCGGGAATATTTGGCCGAAATTCGGTGCCGGGAGACCGCATTGTTGGGGTGATTGTTGTGGAACAGCCACAGAATAGTTTACCGAAGAGATGGCGGTGCTTTCCGAAGATGAATAGAAAATTTCCCCGACCTGCGCTTATGGTATGCTGGTTTGTGGTCAAGACCCAGTGAGGCAGTATGTATTGTGTAATGCCGCTGGGTCTTTGTCATATCTATGGGGCGCGGCGCCGTGCCACGCAGCCAGGCGGAAAAGTTGTTGCCGGCCTGTGTCACGGGAAGAAACCACAGAGGAGGTGAAGACGGTTTGGGCAGAGCCATGTCAAATCGGGAAAAGCTGCAGTATGTGCTGACCCTGATCACAGATGCGCTCAGCTTGCTGTGCAGCGTTTTTTTCACCCTTCTGGTCTTTGACAAAGCACTGGATCTGGTTCCCGACTATTTGCGGATGGACAAGGTCCATTTTTATGCACTGCTGGTTCTGGCTTTTCTGGCCACCTTTTTGTGCTTTGATCAGACAGAAAACATCGCCCGGCGGAACTGGCAGGCAGAAATCAAGGCTGTCTTTCTGTTTAATGTCATCCTGCTGGCGGTGCTGACCACCTTGATGGTGCTCACCAAGGCGGCCATGGCGGATTCTCGCTACCAGGTCCTGGGGATTGTGCTGTGCAACATGGTGGGGATGTTTTTGCTGCATCAGGCGCTGAAACACCGCCTCAACCATTCCGACCGGATGCGCAGCCTGGCCACCCTGGCCGGGGTGGTGTCCACCACCGATCGGATTGATGCCCTGCTGGAGGAACTGGACAAGGACTGGACCAAAAACATCCGGGGCATTGCCCTGCTGGATGTGGGCCGGGACCGGGTGGGAACCTTGTACCGCGGCATTCCGGTGGAGGCCGCCGGCAAAAACTTCATGGATTGGATCCGGCGGGATTCGCTGGATGAAATTTACATCGACATCCCCTACGACAGCGGCGCCTCCCTGTTGCCCTACCTGGCAGAGCTGGAGAGTATGGGGGTGACCATCCATCTGAATGTCCCCCTACTGGAACGGCTCCGTGACCGGAAGGACAGCCCCGAGGCGGCCTGGTACCCCCACCCGGCCAAAAGCGTGGCGGAGTATGGCGACATCACCATGATTACCCTGAAGGCCACCCGGCGCAGCTTGCGGGATATGGTGCTCAAGCGCTGTGTGGACATTGCCGGCAGCCTGGTGGGGTTGGTGATCAGCGTGCCGATTGTGGCCATCACTGCCATCCCCCTCAAACTGGAGTCCCCGGGGCCGCTTTTTTTCAAACAGAAGCGGGTGGGGCTCAACGGCCGTGTGTTTGAGATCTATAAACTGCGCAGCATGTATGCCGATGCCGAGGAACGGAAAAAGGATCTGATGGCCCGCAATGAGATGAATGGCCTGATGTTCAAGATTACCGATGATCCGCGGATTACCAAGGTGGGCAAATTCATCCGCCGGACGTCCATTGATGAACTGCCGCAGTTCTGGAATGTGCTGAAAGGGGATATGAGCCTGGTGGGCACCCGTCCCCCCACGTTGGATGAGTATAACCGGTATGAAAGCCACCACAAGCGGCGGCTGTCCATGAAGCCGGGCATCACCGGAATGTGGCAGGTCAGCGGGCGCAGCAATATCGAGGATTTTGAGGAAGTTGTCCAACTGGATGTTTACTATATCGATCATTGGAGTATCTGGCTGGACATCAAGATTCTGTTCAAGACAGTTTTTGTGGTGTTTGTACACAAGGGCGCAAAATGAGCTTGTGGGAAATCTGCAACAGGTGGAAACAGGAAAAGAGGTAAAGTGTGATGAAGAATGTTACAATCGCGGTGGCTGGCACCGGCTATGTTGGCCTTTCCATTGCGACGCTGCTGAGCCAACATCATAAAGTGTATGCGGTGGATATCATTCCGGAAAAGGTGGAGCTGATCAACCAGAGAAAATCCCCCATTCAGGACGAGTATATCGAAAAATATCTCGCCGAAAAAGACCTGGATCTGACCGCTACGCTGGATGCAAAGTTTGCTTACAGCCAGGCGGATTTTGTTGTGATTGCGGCACCCACCAACTATGATTCTCAAAAAAACTTCTTCGATACCTCTGCGGTCGAAACGGTCATCAAGCTGGTCATGGAGTGCAACCGGGATGCCATTATTGTCATCAAGTCCACCATTCCGGTGGGGTACACCAAGAGCATCCGGGAAAAGTTCGGCAGCAAGAACATCCTGTTCAGCCCCGAATTCCTGCGGGAATCCAAGGCGCTGTATGACAACCTGTATCCCAGCCGCATCATTGTCGGTACCGACATGGAGGATGCGCGGCTGGTGGAAAAGGCCCACGAGTTTGCCGCACTGTTGCAGCAGGGGGCGATCAAGCAGAACATTGATACTCTGTTCATGGGCTTTACCGAGGCCGAGGCGGTTAAGCTATTCGCCAATACCTATCTGGCACTGCGTGTTTCCTATTTCAACGAGCTGGATACCTATGCCGAAATGAAAGGCCTCAACACCCGTCAGATCATTGATGGGGTATGCCTTGACCCCCGCATCGGAACCCATTACAATAACCCCAGCTTTGGTTATGGGGGATATTGCCTGCCCAAAGACACCAAACAGCTTTTGGCAAACTATAAAGATGTGCCGGAAAACCTGATCCAGGCCATCGTGGAGAGCAACCGGACCCGGAAAGACTTTATTGCAGACCGGGTACTGCGGATGGCCGGCTACTATGGCTACGAAGAGGACAACCAGTTCAGCCAGAGCGAAAAAGCCCCGGCCACTGTCGGGGTATATCGCCTGACCATGAAGAGCAACAGTGATAACTTCCGTCAAAGCAGCATTCAGGGGGTTATGAAGCGCATCAAGGCAAAAGGGGCAACCGTCGTGATCTATGAGCCCACGCTCAAAGATGGGGAAACCTTTTTCGGCAGCGTTGTGGTGAATGATCTGGAAAAATTTAAGCAGATGTCCTGTGCCATTATTGCAAACCGCTATGATCCCTGCCTGGATGATGTACGGGAAAAGGTCTATACCCGGGATATTTTCCGGCGTGACTGATGCAGATGCCACCAAAAGAGGAAACGTGGAATGGGGAAAAAGAAACTTTTAATCTATGCGCATTACTATATCCCGGATACTGCATCGACGGGCCAGATCCTGAAAGAACTGGCGGAGGGCCTGCTGGAACAGTTTGATGTCACGGTGATTTGCGTTGTTCCCAGCTACCTGGGAACAGTGGAGGAACGCTATCAAACGCAAAAGTATTACTGGGAAACCATCAACGGCGTGCAAGTTTTGCGCATCCGGGTGCCGGAATTCAGCAAATCGAATAAAAAAAGCCGTATCAAAAATATTGTCTCGTACTTTTTCGGAGCAGTCTGTGCCACTTTTCAAGTGGGAAAAATGGACTATGTTTTTTCCATCTCCCAGCCCCCGATCCTTGGTGGTCTGCTGGGGGTATGGGGAAAATGGGTAAAGCATGCCAAGTTTATTTACAACGTCCAGGATTTTAATCCCGAGCAGGCAATGGCGGTTCACTACGTGAATAACAGGGCAGTCACAGATCTGATGATGCGGCTGGATAAATTCAGCTGCAGACAAAGTGACCTTCTGATTACTGTGGGACGGGACCTGGTGGAAACGGTTGAGAAACGTTTCTCCGGTGCGAAGATGCCAAGAACGGTCATGATCAACAACTGGATTGATGAAACCGAGATCTATCCGTTGCCGGCAGAGCATCCCGAAGTGATGTCCTTTAAGAGAAAATACGGGCTGGATGGCAAGTTCGTGATCATGTATTCGGGCAATATCGGCCTGTATTACGACCTTGAAAACTTGATGAAGGTCATAGAGAAATTCAAGGCCGGAACCCGGACGGATGATGGACGTGAGGTGGTTTTTGCTTTTGTGGGGGCTGGTTCTGTGCGGGATAACCTGGTCCGGTATGCAAAGCAACACCATATGGAAAACGTGGTGTTTATTCCCTACCAGGAAAAAGCAGAACTTATCTATTCCCTGAATGCCGGAGATGTCCACTGGTGTGTCAATGCCAAGGGAATCAAGGGGGTAAGCTGTCCCTCCAAGGTATATGGAATTATGGCTGCGGCAAAACCGATCTTGGGGATGCTGGAATCCGGCTCCGAGGTCCGGTGCCTGATCGAGGGAACCCGCGACGGCTTATGCTGTGAGCCGGGTAGTTACGACAAGGTGGAGGAAAATATCCGCTGGTTTATTGAAAATGCCGGAACGGATGCTGTCAAACAGATGGGAATTCGAGGCCGGGAAAAACTGGAAAACGATTTGACCAGAAATGTGAGTATCCAGAGATATGCAGATGAAATCCTGAAACTGTAAAACCCGAAAGCTGTAAAAGGAGTTACGATGAATAGCAATTGGTTCAAACTGGTTATGAAGATGACAAAAGTACAATACGGAAAAAACCTTTTGCTAAAGGGTGTGCCGGTGATTTTTAACAAGAGCGGTGCCACGCTCCGGATCGGCGACAACGTGGCGATAAAAAGCAGCTTTCTCAGCAATCTGGTGGGGCTTTACAGCCGCACCATTCTGGTGACCCGTGCACCGGGCGCAATCCTTGAGATCGGAAACGACGTGGGAATTTCAGGCGCCACCATTTATGCCCGCAAGGAAATCACCATCGGTGACCATACCTGTATCGGGGGAAACTGCAAGATTCTGGACAATGATTTTCACCCACTGGAGGCAGAGACAAGAAACAAGCTGCTGCAGGATGTTCACGGCGGCGACAGCGATGCCGTACCCAGCAAAGCTATCCATATAGGAAAAAATTGCTTCATCGGCTGCAACAGCATCATCCTGAAAGGCACTGTCCTGGGCGATGGATGTGTTGTGGGGGCTGGTGCTGTGGTTTGCGGTACGTTTGAGGAAAACTGTGTGATTGCCGGCAACCCTGCAAAAGTGATCAGAAAGCTACATGGGAAAGAGCTATGAGAGTATATTCTATCAACAGCTTTGGCAATTTGAGCACGGGAACCATCGCGGTGGATATTGCAAGACTGCTGAACCGCACAGGACATCAGGCCAGATTGGCATATGCCAGAGGGAAGGTGGCAGAGGATATCTCCAGCTATCGGATCGGATCGACAGTGGATTTGTATCTTCATGCGGGCTTGTCCAGGATTACCGACCGAACAGGGGGCTTTTCAACCCATGCCACCCACGCCCTGCTCCACGATATCCAGGCGTTCCGGCCTGACTTGATCCATCTTCACAATTTACATGGGTATTATCTGAATTATGAAGTACTGTTCCGTTATCTGCAGAAAAGCATGATCCCCGTGGTCTGGACCCTTCATGATTGCTGGAGCTACACGGGACATTGCTGTTATTACAGCAGGAACGGCTGCCAAAAATGGCAGAATGAGTGCCGAGATTGTCAGTACCTGGGCTCCTATCCTGCCAGTATGGTGGATCATTCCCGGCAAAATTATCATCGCAAGAGGGCACTGTTTTGCTCGCTGAAAAATATGGTGCTGGTTCCCGTTTCCTACTGGCTGGGAAATGAGCTGAAACAATCCTTTCTGAAAGAGATCCCTTCGGTTGTGATTCAAAACGGGATTGATCTCGATGTGTTCAAACCCACACCTTCGGAATTTCGCAAACGGTATGATCTGGAGCAAGCCGTGATCATTCTTGGGGTGGCAAGCACGTGGGATGAAAGAAAAGGGCTGCAGGATTTCATTGAATTGTCCAAGATAATAGCCCCTCCTCTGCAGATTGTCCTGGTTGGGCTGGACGACAGACAACGCAGGCAGCTGCCGGGGAATATTATCGGTCTGCCCAGAACCTCTTCTGTTCAAGAGCTGGCGGGGCTGTATTCCACTGCGGATGTGTATGTCAATGCCAGCGTTGAGGAGACGTTTGGGCTGCCGACAGTTGAGGCAATGGCCTGTGGCACCCCATCCATTGTCTACCGGGCAACGGCACTTCCGGAAGTCATTTCCCCCGGAAACGGTTTTGTGGTGGAGCCTCATGATGTTCTGGGAGTGAAGCACAGGGTCCTGGAACTGATGGATAAGATGCCAACGGCGGAGTCGCTGCGAGAATGCAGCCGTCAATATGACAAAAATGTCAAGTATGAGGCTTATCTACAACTTTACAAGCAGATTTTAGGCGATGGAAGCTGACAGAGGTGGGAAAATCAAGATGAATCATGTACCGTTGTTTTCGATCATTTCTGTTTGCTATAACTGTCAGGATAAGGTGATCAAAACCATCCGCAGTTTAAAGGAACAGGATTTTTCGGATTATGAATACCTGGTGGTTGACGGTGCCAGCACAGACCAGACGCTGGAACGGGTTAAAGCGGCCACCGCCGATATGGAACGGGTTGTGGTGATATCCGAAAAAGACAGTGGAATCTATGATGCGATGAATAAAGGGGTTCAGGCGGCATCGGGAAAATATCTGTTTTTCTTAAACATGGGGGATACCTTCTTTGATCGCCATGTTTTATCCAGCTTTGCAAAAGCCATGGGCGATGAAAAGGATCTGTACTATGGGAATGTTTGCCGGTCGGATGGAAAAGAAATTGATCAAAAGGGAAAAGCCTCATTGAAATGGGCCATCTACAGGGAGTATATGATTTCTCACCAATCCCTGTTTGCCAAACGGTCTCTTTTGCTGGCAGAACCGTTCCATACCATCTACCATGTCTGTGCAGACAGAGAATGGCTGATCCGCGTTTTAAAAAGGGGCGTAAGTGTGGAGCATCTTCCGGTGACGGTTTGCAATTTTGAAACAGATGGAATCAGCTCTGAATATGAAATGTTTGAAAAAGAATCCATGGCCATTTCTTGTCATTATGGCGGCCCCTTGACCAGATGGTGGCTTATCATAAAACGGTGTTTTCGGAAACGGTAACCGGACATCTTGACTTTGTGGGAAAGCAGTATGAAGACTAGGATCAAACTCAGTGATATAGAAACCGTATTACAATATGCAACATCCGTTGCTTTGCTTGTTGTCAGCGGAACCCCGCTGAATTCGGTGTATTATGGATTGACAATCGTGCTGTATCTGGCGATGACGGCATTGCTGTATTTTTGCGGTAAGAGCAGGCGCAAGTCCTACCGGATCAAACAGGCGCACGGTGTTTTCTTTTTGATATGCTTGATATCCCTTATGGCGACAATGGTCATCAATAAGGACCCGGACACCGGGCACTATCTGGGCGTTATCATCCAGTTGGCTGCCGCTGTTCTGTATGTCAATGTCATAGGATATGAGAGGTTCCAGGAAATCCTTTACCGTTTGGTGATGATTATCTGTATCTATTCGGTGATCCTGACCCTTTACTGCAATATTAACAAATCGTTTTGCGGAACCCTGCCGATCATCGAATCGCCTGCAGGCAGTAGCTGGCGCAGCTTTTTCAACATCTACTTCCTGTGGGGGTGGAATGAATGGCTGCGATTGATCAGAAATTCCGCGTGCTTCCGGGAACCCGGCGTGTGGGGAGCAATTGTATGTACCACACTCTTTTTGAAGATAGTTCAATTGAAGAGAAAAGCAATAACGCGGAACGAAATGCTGGGCTTGCTGATCCTGCTTGTAGGGGTTCTGTCTACCTTTTCCACCACCGCAATCTTGGGGTTGGGGATCTGTTTCTTGGCGTTCCTGATGGCCCAAGGGGCGCGTAAGCGCACGATTTTCTGGTTTGCCATTATTATGATCGCAGCAGTGTGGCTGGTAATTTCCAACTGGGACTTTCTGTTTGGCAAATTTATGGCCGGTTCGGACAGTTATGTGTCGTTCAAAGAGCGGTCGGATGGTATCTGGAGCGGTCTGAACAGCTGGATCAACAATCCCTTCTTTGGGGTGGGATGTACCAGATATCTGGAAGCGGTTATCGGTACCAGTGCCAACTCTTTTGTGGATTTGCTGGGAAAATATGGGATCTTTTTCACTTCGCTCATTGTGATCGGATTGCTCAACTGGATATGGTCTTTGAAATGCAAAAAAGTGGTCAAAATCCTGCATGTATGTCTGATGCTGGTCATTTTGTGTACCCAGAATATGATCCTTATGCCGTTCTTTTTAATCCCGTGCTTATACGGATATTGCAAAAAAACAACAAAAAGGTAAATGGGGTAAAGGGCAAATGAAGGTAGTGCATTTAACGACGGAAGACGTTGCGGGTGCTGGACGGGCTGCGCGGCGGATCAGCCATGCTTTGTGTGAATATGGGGTGGACTCCTCGGTGATTGTCCTGGACAAAATGACACAGGATGACAATGTCCAGGAATTTTGGAAATCCCGGCTGTGTAAATTTGGATTTAAGGTTTGCAGAAAGCTTTACCGGAAAATCCTTTGTCGCAACCAGAGGGACAATGTGTTTTATGCGTCCCGCCTGGGGGTAACTCTGATGAAGAATCAACAGGTCCGGGAGGCAGATGTCATCCATCTGCACTGGGTCAATCATTGCTACCTTTCCATGGAGGAAATCTGTAAAATCAGCAAACAGAAAAAGGTTGTGTGGACCCTGCATGATATGTGGCCTTTCACAGCTGGCTGTTACTATGACCAAAATTGTGGTGGTTATACAGACGGTTGTACAGATTGTAAACTTTGCACAGGTGTTTCCAAAGAGTTTGTGGCGCAACAGGCCAAAAGGAAAAAGTGCATTTATGACCAGTGCACCATTACAATGGTGGGATGTAGCCACTGGATTACCCAATGTGCTTCCGAAAGCAAAATTTCATCGCACTGCAAATTTGCCACAATCCCGAATCCCATTGATTTAGCGCTGTTTCAGCCGATGGATCAGGCGGAACTGCGGAGGAAATATGGGATCCCCCAGGAGAAAAAAGTGGTGCTGTTCGGTGCTCTGTCCTCGAACTCGGATCAAAGAAAAGGATACCCGTATCTGCGAAATGCGCTGAGCCTGTTGGATCCCCAAAAATACATTGCTGTGATTTTTGGCAACAGCAGTGATTTCAAGGGGGAGGATCTTGCCATTCCGGTGAAAGTAATGGGGACAATCTCGGATGATTCTGTTTTGGCAGAGGTGTATAACGTGGCAGACGTTTTTGTGGCACCCTCTGTGCAGGAAAATCTGGCAAACTCTGTAGTGGAAAGCCTGTCCTGCGGCGTTCCGGTGGTGGCGTTCCGCATCGGGGGGATGGTTGATATGATTCAATCAAACACCAACGGATATCTTGCCAACCCCTTTGACAGCAGCGACCTTGCTGCCGGCATTGAACTGTGTGTGTCAAACCCTGATTTTGGCGCAGCGGCACGAAAAACAGCATGTGTGAAGTTTTCCAATGAGGCGGTTGCAAGACAATATTATGATGTCTACAAGTCCTGAGTCAGGAAAGGAAACGAAAATGGATTTGGTTACAGTTGTTATCCCAAGTTACAATGCAGATGAAGGGTTACAAAGGGCGATTGAATCCGTGCTGGGGCAGACATATCCCGAAGTGGAAGTCATTGTCGTTGATGATAATGAACCGGGGTCCATAGGAAGAAAACGTACCGAAACACTCATGCAGCGGTTTGCCGAGGAGCAGCGGGTCAAATATCTCAAGCATGCTCATAACAAGAACGGTGCGGCTGCACGGAATACAGGAATTCGCGCTGCATCCGGCAGCTTTGTCGCATTCCTGGATGATGACGACATCTATTATCCCGACAGAGTCCGCAGATGTATGGATGTGTTTGCTGAAAATCCACAGTGTGATGCGGTTTATACCGGGGTGGATTTGTATGTTCAGGGCAAAAAAAGGGGAGAAGTACATCCTGCGGCACAGGGAAAGGCATGGCGTTCTTTGCTGTTAAATGAAGGAATGCTGGGCACAGGCAGCAACCTCTTCCTCAAAAAGGAAGCGATTGAATCGGTCAACGGTTTTGATGAAAGTTTCATCCGTTATCAGGACGTTGAATTTATGCTGCGGATTCTGAAAGAACATAACCTGCAGGCATTGGATGAGATTCTGGTTCGCAAAAATATTTTGGAGCGCAATATTCCGCCTTACAAAAAGTACCGAGAAAATAAAATTGCATTGTTCCAAAAGTTTTCCGATCTGATTTCTCAGCTGACAGAACAGGAAAAAAGAAGCTTCTTCGACTTTCATTATAGTGTGCTCTACCACAGTGCCTTGTCAGGCGGAACAAGAGGGGAGATTCAGCTTGCCGCAAAAGAACTTCAGGCGGTCCGTCCCTTGACCATAAAAGAGAAAGTTGCATTTGGCTGTCCATGGCTGTGGAGACAATATTATTGTCTGAAAAATCGGAAATAAGTGTATGTTGATGTTACCAGTGAAGTGAGAAAAGCTGCGATTATAAAGTTTTGAACCGTCCGAAAACCTACGAAGATCACAAAGCTCTTTAAAGGATGAATTCTCCAGAAGAAACATAAATGTCAGGTGAAAGGTATGTATAAATTCTTAATTACCGGCTCCAATTTTATCAATAAAGGGGCACAATCCATGCTGTTTGTTACAGTGGATCAACTGCGCAAAAGATATCCTGATTGTGAGATTTACATGCTTTCTGCTTTTGATTATGCAGAAGACCAGCCGTATTCCTTTCAGATTGTGTTTGAGGATGAAGATGCGCATCGCATGGTAAACCACCCCGTGCTCGGCGCCGGGGTGATCCTGGCAAAGGATGCGGTGAAAACACTATTGGGAAGACCCACAGGATACAAGAAAAAATCTACTCTGGCGGCGATTTATCCAGAGATCAGTTGCGTCATTGATATCAGCGGCTTTGCGCTTTCTTCTTCTTGGGGAGAAAAAAAATCTAGCGATTATCTGCGTATTATTTCTGAAGCAAAGCAGAGAAATATTCCAGTGGTACTTATGCCGCAGTCTTTTGGACCCTTTTCCTATGGCCGGGATCAGGAAAAAATGGATCGGCTGATCCGGGAAAATCTAATCTATCCCAAGGCCATCTTCGCCAGAGAAAAGGTGGGAGCAGATTTACTGCAGGAGCGGTATCACTGCAAAAACGTCTCTCTGAGCCCGGATCTGGTTTTGTGTCATCCCACACCTGAAAAAAGTGTGATCTATCGGAATGCGGAAGCTGTGAAGCCGGCACAGATTCCGGAGATTCCCGACAACACGGTTGGCGTGATCCCCAATATACGGACCCTGTCCGGTCACAACAAAAGTGAACTGCTGGATTTTTACAAAAAAATCATAGAGACGGTGCTGGATCAACAGAAAAATGTGGTTCTGATTCGGCATTCCCGTGAAGATCTGTCGTTCTGCAGAGAAATCAAAGCCATGTTTGCCCAAGAGGCCCATGTGCAGCTTTTGCCCGACGACTTTGATTGCTTTTCCTATGATGCGCTGGTCCAAAAGCTGGATTTTATCATTGGTGCCAGATACCATTCCTTGGTTCATGCGTTTAAAGCGGGGGTCCCTTGTATTGCAATTGGATGGGCAGACAAATACCTGGAGCTATTCCGATTGTTCGGAGACGAAGCCTTCGTATTTGATGTGAGAAAGACGCTGGACACCGGGAAAATGTGCGAGGCCATCCGTCTGTACTGTACCTATGGAGAGGAAAAGAAAAACCAGATTCTGCAGACGGTTTCGCAGCTTCAAAAGTGCAGCTGCTTTGATGCAGTAGATCAGGCCATCAAACAATGCGAGGCAGGCAGTTTATGAAGAGGGAAAAAGAATTAGCCAAAAATACCATCATTATATCCTTTGGACAGTTGCTGCCGAAGCTGACAACATTGGTTACCCTGCCCATTCTGACCACCTATTTGACCAAGGCAGAATACGGAACCTATGATTTGATCAATACCTTGGTCTCGCTGATTATCCCCATCATTGTCTTGAAACTGGATATGGGGGTATTCCGCTTTTTGATTGAATGCCGAAATGATCATGACCAGCGTGTGGATGTGATCTCTACCACCTATATTTTCATCTTGGGAACCGCGACGCTCAGTACCCTGGTCATGTTTTTTGTATTGCAGGGCATTGAGCCACTCACCAAATTTCTGATCTGCATCTACTTTATTCTGGATATTATCTACATCACCACACAGCAGATGGTTCGGGGATTGTCCCGAAACGTTGCCTACGCGGCAAGCTCCATTTTATATGCTGTACTCAATATGTGTTTTATTATTTTGCTGGTCCGTTTGAAAAACGATGGATTAAACGGCCTTCTGCTGTCCATGATCATCGGATCAGCGGTGGCAACCTTGTTTTTGCTTGCGGCCAGTGGGGTATGGAAAGATGTGCACCTGGTCTTTTCCCGACCGTTGTTAAAAAGGATGCTGTCCTATTCATGGCCGCTGATTCCCAATTCACTGTCGTCTTGGGTGATGAATCTTTCCGACAGAATTATTGTCACTGCCATACTGGGTGTTGAGGTGAATGCGATTTACGCGGTGGCCAACAAGATCCCCAATCTTCTTACCATCGTTCAGTCCAGCTTTTCGGCAGCATGGCAGGAAAACGCATCTTTGACGGTCAATTCCAAAGATACAGGGGCCTATTACAGCGCCATGTTTGATGCCTTGTTCCGGATCCTTGTGGGGGCCACAAGCCTTTTGATCGGCATAACTCCTTTGCTGTTTGCCATATTGATCAATGCCGATTATGAAGCTGCTTATTACCAGATGCCCTGGCTTTTTGCCGCAATGTTTTTCTCCACTTTGGCGTCGTTTCTGGGCGGCATTTATGCCGCGCACAAGCGGACGAAGTCTGTCGGTGTGACAACATCTTTGGCGGCAATCTGCAATTTCCTCGTAAATTTTGCGTTGATTCGGTCCATAGGACTGTATGCGGCATCTTTTTCAACCTTTATCAGTTATTTTCTTCTGGTGATATTTCGCATGTTCGATATCAGAAAATTTCAGAAAATGTCATATGATTTTTCCCTGATTTTTGGATGCGGTGCCGTTCTGGTGGTCATGAGTGTTTTGTCTCACATCAACACACTGTTCTTTAATGGAATCAATTTTGTAGTTGGGGTTGTGCTGGCAGTCTTGATGAACAGAAAATTGCTGAAGGTGATCATCAACAAATTTTTGCTCCGATTCAAAGCCGGCTGATCCGGCTGCAAACAAGACGGCGATGTGTCCGCATCCGATCATAAACCTGAAGGAGGCAAGGGTAATGGGACGATATTCTGCAGAAAAGAATGTACAGTTGTTAATTTCTCTTATGAAACAGCACAATATCCGCAAGGTGATTGTAAGCCCCGGCATGAAAAACATGCCCTTTATTGCCAGTGTACAGTATGATCCTTTTTTTGAGGTATATTCCTGTGTGGACGAGCGGTCGGCGGCATATATGGCCTGCGGTTTGTCGGTGCAGAGCGGGGAGCCGGTGGCCTTGTCCTGTACGGGAGCGACGGCATCCAGAAACTATATTTCCGCGATGACCGAGGCCTATTATAACAACATTCCCATCCTGGCAATTACCTCGATGTCCCATCCCGGTGAAATAGGGCACCTGATCCCGCAGATTATTGACAGAAGCTCTCCTTTGAAAGATATTGTAAAAGCTCATGTGCAGATTGACACCATTCATACATCGAAGGATGAATGGGATGCAAATGTGAAGCTGAATCGGGCCCTGCTGGAACTGAGACACAAAAACGGGGGACCTGTGCTGATCAATCTGATTGGCAGTAATTTAACAGAGTTCACCGATACCCTTGTACAGGCCCGCAAGATTTCCCGCTATGGATATGAAGATGAACTTCCGTCCATCACCGCAGCATCTGTTGCGGTGTTTGTGGGTATCCACAGACCGTTCAGCGATAAGCTGACAGCTGCGGTGGATGCGTTTTGCGCCAGATACAACGGGGTTGTCCTGTGCGACAATACCAGCAACTATTACGGGAAATATCGTGTCTGTCCTTCGCTTTTAAGTGCACAGGTGCAGACCAAATCCAAGATGTTCGACATGGATCTGGCAATACACATTGGCGATGTCAGCGGTTCGTACATTGCCCTCAATGCAAAGAAAGTCTGGCGTGTCAATCCCGACGGTGAGGTCAGAGATACTTTTAAAACATTGGATTCGGTTTTTGAAATGTCGGAGTACTTCTTCTTTAAGACGTATTCGGACCGTGCTTGTGACCGACCCGAGAAGACGGCTTATCTGGATGAATGGAAAACAGAATGTGAGAAATTGGTATTTGATGCCAATGCGCTTCCGTTTTCCAATGCTTGGATTGCCGGACAGGTATCCGACCGCATTCCGGAAAACTCTTTCTTGATGCTGGGAATTTTGAATTCCCTTCGCAACTGGAACTTCTTTGCCATCCCTAACGGGATTACATGTTGGTCAAACACAGGCGGGTTCGGCATTGACGGGCTTTTATCCACCACCATTGGCGCTGCGATTGCAGACCCTGCTACAATCCATTATGTTGTGCTCGGTGATCTGGCCTTTTTCTATGATTTGAACTCGTTGGGCAATCGTCACCTGCCCAAAAATATCAGAATCATACTCGTGAACAATGGGCGCGGGGTGGAATTCAGAAATTATCGGCATCCGTCCGCGGCATTTGGAGAAGATGCAGATTTGTATATGGCGGCAGCGGGGCATTTTGGAAACCAATCCGCAGATTTGGTCAGACACTATGTGACAGATTTGGGGTTCCATTATGCTTCGGCCTCCACAAAAGAAGAATTTATACAGCTGGAGGACCAGCTTCTTTCGCCCGAGGCGCAGGATAAACCCATGCTGATAGAAGTGTTTACCGAGACAGAAGGGGAGAGAAAAGCTTTGGAAATGATGAGCAACATTCTTCATGAAAAAGGTGCCAAACAGCTTGCTAAAAGCATTCTCGGAAAAGACGGAGTGAAATGTGTCAAAAATTTTCTGAATAGAAGGTGAAGCTGAGTGGTCCGGAAAATCATCAAAAAGTTGATCAAGAAAATTTCCCCCCAACCGAAAACCGTTCCGGTGGTCATTGAAATTGCAAAAGATCAGACTTTACAGGGCAAGACAGCACTGATCAGTGGGGGAACAAGCGGAATCGGCTTGGAAATATCAAAAACCTTTCTGAAATCGGGAGCCACTGTGATTGTCTGTGGACGCAATCCCGAAAAACTGAACGCTGCAATTCGGGAGCTTAGCAGTTTTGGTGCGGTGTCCGGGTTGGCATTTGATGTGGCAAATATACCTGAAATGGAGGGTGTCCTGCAGAAATTCCTCTCGGAGCAAAAACCTAGAATTGATATCCTTATCAATTCGGCCGGCACCAATTCCTCTGAAAAATTTGGCACGATTTCGGAGGAAATGTATGACCGTGTGCTGGATACCAACCTGAAGGGAACTCTGTTCCTGTCCCAGACCATTGCCAATTACATGAAAGAAAATTCCATCAAAGGCAATATTCTAAACATTGCTTCTACAGGTTCGTTCCGGCCTGCTGATACGGCATACAGAATCTCCAAATGGGGGTTGCGGGGGTTGACATTGGGAATGGCCAAAAGCTTGATTCGGTATGGAATTGTGGTGAATGGAATTGCTCCCGGACCGACAGCCACAGGAATGTTGTCGGCATCCAATGAAGACCTTTCCTGGGCAAGAAATCCGTCCGGCCGCATGGCAACGGTGGAAGAAGTAGCCGAGTTGGCAAAATATATGGTTTCCAGCTGCGGGCGAATGCTGGTTGGTGAAATCATCAGCCTCAGCGGGGGAGCAGGGGTTTTAACCTTTGATGATGTTGATTACTGATGGCAGAGGGCTTGTGTTCGTACAAAATAGAAAAACTGGCAGGAAACAGTAAAATTGCTTTTATGAGGCCAATGCCAGATGTGGTGTATTTGGTATTGTCAGTTCCGGCAGCAGTTTTGATGGTTACAGTGCTGTCGTCGACAAGATACAGAGCATTTTACAATAATACAATGAGTCGAATGAGAAGCATCCTATTCCGCATGTAACACGGATTGATGTCCTGCGGAAATCACCTCCCGCATTGTTCGTGTAGGTTGCCATGGTCCAAAACAATGCACCGGCCGGGCCCGGTGGAACTGGCCAGCTGCTCCTTCGGCCAGAGCAGCAAGGTCAGCTATCTGCAGATGATCACCGCGGTGGCGGCGGTGGTCAACGGGGGCAACCTGATGCAGCCCTATCTGGTCAGCAAAATCACCGATGCGGATGGCCAGCTGGTCAGGGAAATCCAGCCCACCGTCAAGCGCCGGGTGATCTCGGAGGAGACCTCGGCGGTGATGCGGGAGCTGATGGAGGGGGTCGTCCAGACCGGCACCGGCAAAAATGCCTCGGTGCCGGGATACCGGGTGGGGGGCAAGTCCGGCACCAGCCAGAAGCTGGACAGCGAGGACCCCAGTGCCCGGATCGCCAGCTTTGTGGCGGTGGCCCCCATCGAGGACCCCAAGCTGGCGGTGCTGGTCTGCCTGGATGAGCCCCACAGCTGGACCACCAGCGGCGGCTCCCTCTCGGCGCCGGTCTGTGCCGAGGTGCTGGAAAAAAGCCTGCCCTATCTGGGCATCCAGCCCCAGTACACCCCTGAGGAACAGGAAAAATACTTTGCCACCGTCCCCGATGTGACCGGCTGGCGGGCCACCGCCGCCAAACAGAAGATGGCAGAGTTCGAGCTGACGGTGCAGATCAACGGCACCGAGGAACGGGTGACCAGCCAGTATCCCCAGGCCGGCACCCAGGTGCGGCGGGGCTCCACCATCGTGCTGGACACCACCGGCAGCTATGATGCCGCCGCCGACGAGTGAACAACAGAATCATCTTGCGCCTGCGGGGCGCCTTTGCAGCGGCAATGCCGGGCAAGGGCGCTCCGCCTTTTTGCTGCCCGCAAGCCCGGCGGAAAAAGAGTGAAAAAATAAAAATATCATGAAATAGAAAGAAATCGTACACAATTTCCATAGATTCTCTGTTATAATGAGAATAGTATTTGTTGGTTACATGATCAATGCCATTTTTTGGCAACGAGGATATGGATTATGGCACAGTCTTCTGCCTTTGTTCAGTTTGACAATGTCTGCAAATATTATCAGATGGGGGAAACCCGCATTGCAGCCGCCGATCACGTCTCCTTCACCATCGAGAAAGGGGAGTTCTGCATCATCCTGGGCCCCTCCGGCGCGGGCAAAACCACCGTGCTGAACATGCTGGGCGGGATGGACACCTGCGACGAGGGCACCATCCTGCTGGACGGGGAACGGGTCAGCGATTTCAACGCCCGGCGGCTCACCGAATACCGCCGCTATGATGTGGGCTTTGTCTTCCAGTTTTACAACCTGGTGCAGAACCTGACCGCCCGGGAAAACGTGGAGCTGGCCAGCGAAATCTGCCGCGAGCCGCTGGACGCCGACCTGGTGCTGGACGAGGTGGGGCTGGCCAACCGGAAAAACAACTTCCCGGCCCAGCTTTCGGGCGGCGAGCAGCAGCGGGTGGCCATCGCCCGGGCCCTGGCCAAAAACCCCAAGATCCTGCTCTGCGACGAGCCCACCGGCGCGCTGGATTACAAGACCGGCAAACAGGTGCTGGCCCTGCTGCAGGATACCTGCCGCCAGAAGGGACGCACCGTCATTGTAATCACCCACAACAGCGCCCTGGCCGCCATGGCGGATCGGGTCATCCGCATCAACAGCGGCCGTGTGGTGGAGCAGACCTGCAATCCCAACCCCACACCCGTTGAAAGGATCGAGTGGTAATGCCGCGCAGCTACCAAAAAAACATCCGGCGCACCTTCCGCAGTACCTTCAACCGCTTTGTCGCCATTTTTTCCATTGTGGCGCTGGGGGTGGGGTTCCTGGCGGGGCTGATGGCCTCGCCGCCGGATATGGAAGATTCCATGGAGGTTTACCTGGACCAGGCCAACCTCTTTGATATCCGTGTGGTCTCCACCATGGGCCTCACCGATGCCGACGTTCAGGCCCTGGAACAGGTCCCGGGGGTCAGGCAGGCCCAGCCGGGCTACTCGGCGGACCTGCTGGTCCAGACCTCGGACACCGATGTGGTGGTGGGCCGGGCCCACAGCCTCTCCACCGATGCCCAGGGCAACCTGGAAGGGGAGAACGTCATCAACCATCTGACCCTGGTGGAGGGCCGCTGGCCCCAGCAGCCCGGCGAGTGCGTGGTGGAGGACAGCACCACCGGCATTACCCGGGGCTTCGGCATCGGGGATACCTTCACCGCCACCAAGGACAACGAAGACCTGGATACCACATTGAACTCCACCACCTACACGGTGGTGGGGAAGGTTCACAATGCCTATTATTTCTCCTACGAGCGGGAACCCGCCAGCGTGGGCAGCGGCACGGTGGACCTGGTTTTTTATATCCTGCCCGAAGATTTCGCTTATGAGAGCTATACCGAAATCTACCTGACGGTGGACGGCGCAGCCGAGCTTTCCAGCCTGGACCAGTCCTACAAGGACCTGGTGGCCGGGACGGTGGACGAAGTGGAGGGGATCCAGGACAGCCGGTGTGATGCCCGGTATACCGAGATTGTCTCGGAGGCCCAGCAGGAGATCGACGACGCCTGGGCCGAATACTACGACGCCGAGGCCGAGGCCAACCAGGAACTGGGGGATGCGGCCCAGGAGATTGAGGACGGCCGCCAGGCGCTGGCCGACGGCGAGCAGGAGCTGGCCGACGGGGAGGCGGACTACCAGGACGGGCTGTCCCAGGTGGAGGAAAACGAGGCCAAGGTCCGGGACGGCATCACGGCGCTGGACAGCGCCATGGCCGAGCTGGTCCAGTCCCAGGCCGATTACGAAGAAGGAATGCGCCAGGTCCAGGACGGCGAGGCCCAGCTGAGCGACAGCAAGCGGCAGCTGGACGAGGCCCAGGCCAAGTACGACGCCGGCAAAAAGACCTACGACGATAATCTGGCGCTGATTGAGGACGGCGAAGCCCAGCTGGCCGCAGGCAAAGAACAGCTGGATGAGGCCCAGGCCCAGTATGACGCCGGCAAACAGGCCTACGACCAGGGCCTGGCCCAGATCGAGGCCGGGGAGCAGGAGCTGGTCCAGGGCAAGGCGCTGCTGGAGGAAAAGCAGGCGGAATATGACGCCGGCGCCGCCCAGCTGGAAGAACAGGCCGCCACCCTGGAAACCGCCCGTGACCAGTACAACCAGCTTGAACAGCTCAATGCACTGAACACCAGCTACACCGAGGGCGTTGACCAGATGGCCCAGCAGTGCACCGAGGCCGGATTCACCGCCACCAGCGAAGGGCTGGACCGGATGTTTGGCTGGATTGCCTCCCAGCCGGCGGAAAGCCAGCCGGTGGACGGGGCCGGGATGCCGGCAGCCATCGCCGGGTATCTCCAGGCCATTCTGCCCGAAACCCTCAGCGCTGACCAGGTAGCCACCGCCCAGACCTCGGCGGGTACCCTTTACTATCTGCTGCAAAGCCTCTATCCGGCTGTCAGCACCCCCGAATCCGCCGCCGTCCAGCCCAGCGAGGAGATGCAAAACTGCATTCTGGCGCTGGCCCGGTTCGCGGCACTGGACCCCGCCGCGGTGCAGCGGTCGGACCTGGAAGGGCTGATCACCGCCATGGCCCAGCTGCCGGTGGCGGAGCTGCCCGACCAGTTCCAGCAACTGTTTGCCGGGATGCAGCAGCTTGTGGTGGCCAAGGGATACCTGGAAACGGGCATCCAGGGGATCATCGCCCAGTATGCCCAGCAGGGCAAGACGTTGACCGAGGAGGAGGCCCGCGCCCTCTTCTCGGCGGAGAGCCTGGCCGCTTTGGACGCCCAGCTCACCGACGGGGAAGCCCAGATCGAGGCCGCCCGCCAGCAGCTGGCGGAGGGCAAGGACCAGCTGGACCAAGGCTGGGCCGAGTACGAGGAGAACGCCGCCCTGCTGGCGGATTCCCGCGCCCAGTTGGAGGCCAAACTGCCCGAGCTGGAAGAGGGCAAGGCGCAGCTGGATGCCGGCTGGGCCGAGTACAATGCCAACGCCGCCCAGCTGGCCGATGCCCGTGCCCAGCTGGAGGCCAGCAAACCCACCCTGGAAAGCGCCAAGCGCCAGCTGGATGAGGGCTGGGCCCAGTACAACAGCGGGGCGGAGGAACTCTACGCCGCCAAACGCACCCTGACCGACGGCAAACGACAGCTGGATGACGGCTTTGCCCAGCTCACCGACAAGCAGATCGAGCTGGCCGACGCCCAGCAGCAGATCGCCGATGCCCGGCAGGAACTGGCCGATGCGGCCCAGGAGCTGGACGACGCCCGGCAGACCATCGCCGAGAAGAAGCAGGAGCTGGCCGACGGCGAGATTGAATATGCCGACGCCAAGGCGGAGGCGGAGCAGGAGCTCGCTGATGCCCGGGCCGAGATCCAGGAAGCCGAGCAGGAGGTTGCCGACATCGAGCAGCCGGAATGGTATGTCTGGGACCGGGGCGACAACGTCAGCTTCAACTCCTTTGAGAGTAATATGCTCAAGCTGTCTGCCCTGACCACCGTGTTCCCGGTCTTCTTCTTCCTGGTGGCGGCGCTGGTGGTCTCCACCACCATGAGCCGGATGGTGGAAGAGGAACGGCTGCAGATCGGCACCATGAAGGCGCTGGGCTACACCCAGGGCGCCATCATGCAGAAATACATCCTCTACGCCCTCACCGCGGCGCTGGCCGGCGCGGTGGTGGGGCTGGTCATCGGGTTCAGCGTCTTCCCACGGGTCATCTGGTCGGCCTACGCCATGATGTACTACATGCCCAAGCTCTACCCTGTCTGGCACTGGAACTATGCCCTGCTGGCCGGCGGTTCGCTGACCGCCTGTGCCCTGGCGGTGACCTGGTTCTCCTGCCGGGCCACCCTGCGGGAAAACCCCGCCGAGCTCATGCGGCCCCGGGCCCCCAAGGCGGGCAAGCGGATTCTGCTGGAGCGGATCGGCTTCCTCTGGCGGCGGCTGCCCTTCAGCTACAAGGTCACCTGCCGCAACCTGCTTCGCTACAAAAAGCGGTTCTGGATGACGGTGCTGGGGGTGGCCGGCTGCACCGCGCTGCTGGTCACCGGTTTCGGCATCTCGGACTCCCTCAACGCCATCATCACCAAACAGTATGAGGAAATCTACCACTACGACCTGATGACGGCAGTGACCAAGCCGGAGGATCTGGAAAGCGGCGAGGCTTATGACTACCTCTTCCACAGCGACGACTTCAAGGCGTCCCTGGTCACCTGCACCGAAAAGGTGGACCAGTTTGATGCCAACGGGGACCGGGTGGACACCTATCTCATGGTGCCCCAGGATGTGACCGAGTTCGCCAACTTTGCCGATCTCCACGAGCGGATCTCCCGCAAACCCACCCCCCTGGGGGAGGAGGGGGTCATCCTCACCGAAAAGCTGGCCTCCCTGATGGGGGTCAAGGCGGGGGACACCGTCACCCTCTACGACAGCGACGGAGACGCGGCCCAGTTCACGGTGGCCGGCGTCTGCGAGCACTATGTCTATAATTACATTTACATGAGCGCAGAGACCTACCGCCAGGGCTTTGGCACCGATCCCGAGTGGAACACCGTCCTCAGCCAGCTGTCCGACCTTTCTCAGGAAGGGCACGACCGGGTCTCCGCCACCCTCCTGGCCATGGACGAGGTGGCCAGTCTGAACTTCACCGAGGACAATATGGCGATGGTGCTCAACATGCTCAACGCCATCGACGCGGTGGTGGTGCTCATCATCATCTGCGCCGCCGGGCTGGCCTTTGTGGTGCTCTACAACCTGACCAACATCAACATTGCCGAGCGGGTCAAGGAGATCGCCACCATCAAGGTGCTGGGCTTCTATGACCGGGAGGTGGATGCCTACGTCAATCGGGAGAGCATTGCCCTCAGCGTCATCGGCACCCTGGTGGGGCTGGTGGCTGGCATCGGGCTGCACCGGTTCATCATCGTCACGGTGGAGGTGGATGCGGTGATGTTCGGCCGACAAATCCATCCCATCAGCTTTGTCTATGCGGCGCTGCTCACCATGTTGTTCAGTACCATTGTCAACCTGGTCATGGGCCGCAAACTGAAAAAAATTTCGATGGTGGAGAGCATGAAAGCACCCGAATAACCCACCATCCAGGGGCGTCCGGCCTTGTGTCGGGCGCCCCTTTGCCTTGAACCCGGCGGCCAAATGCGCTATAATCAAACCAAAACGGCAGGGGAGGAAATGCGGTGTTGCGGCAAAAACAAAGGATAGGGGTGGGCATTCCGGTGCTGGCACTCTGGTTTGCGGCGGCCTTTGGGGCGCTGATTGCCTACTGGGCGCTCTGGATGCCCAACCAGCTGGACGCGGATATGGCCTCGGAGCAGGTGCTGGCCCATCTGTTGGCCCACAGCCCCGGCTTCTCCCCCCTGAGCACCGACTGGTGCTACTCCACCGAGCTGCGGGTGCTCAACACCCAGCTGGTCATGGCGCCGCTGTTCCGGCTGCTGGACAACTGGCATTTGGTGCGGGTGCTGGGCAGCCTGATCCTCATGCTGCTCTACCTGGCTGCCTGGTTTTTCTTCGCCCGGCGGGCGGGGCTGCGGCTGGGCGGTCTGCTGGGGGCGGTGTTGTTGCTGCTCCCCCTGGGGCCTCTCTATCGCCAGTATGTGCTGGCGGGGCTGTATTACATCCCCCACATTGCCATCAGCTTTTTCAGCCTGGGCTGTGTGTTCTGGGCCCTGCGCCGGCGCGGCCCGTCCCAGGTGGCCGCGGTGGTGCTGCTCTGCCTGGTGGCCTTTGGGGCGGGGCTGGGCGGCCCGCGCCAGCTCTTTGTCCTCTATCTGCCCTTCACCCTGGCCGCCGGAGGGCTGGCCTGGCTCTACTGCCCCCGGGACCGCCGGGGCAGCCGCACCCTGGCCCTGGCCATGACAAGCCCCTACGGCCCCGCCACCGTTTTTGCCCTGGCGGCGGATCTCTGCGCCGGGCTGGGCTACCTGGTCAACGCCCTAGTGCTGAGCAAGACCTATCTCTTTGAAACCCAGGGGTATCTGGCATACAGCAGCCTGAGCCTGACCCGCATCCAGGACCTGCTGGCCGCCTGGCTGGCGGCCTTCGGGTGGGAGCAGGGTTCGGTCTTTTCCCTGCGCACCCTCTTCAACCTGCTGGCCCTGGGCTTTGCGGCGGCCAGCGTCTGGGTTTCGGTGCGGCTGGTGACGGCGCGGGACATCCGGCCGGAGCACCGGCTGGTGGGGGCGCTGTACCTGGCCGCGGGGGGCTGCTTTGTCTTTCTCTACGCCTTCACCAACAGCGGTTACTCCGAGCGGTATCTGCTGCCTCTGACGGTACTGGCTATCCCGCTGCTGGAAATCTGGCGGATGGACCTGGCCCCCCGGGGGCGGAGCGTGCTGGTCTGCGGCGCCCTGTTGCTGGCGCTGACGCTGCGGGGCGGGCTGGCCTATGCCCAGGCGGCGGGGGAGACCAACCCCAACCTGGCCACCACCCGGTTCCTGGTGGAAAACGGCTACACCCAGGGCTATGCCTCCTTCTGGGACGGCAACGTGATGACTGAACTCTCCAACGGCAGCATCCAGGTCTGGACCCTGGCCCAGAACACGGTGCCCGAGCTGCGGGCCTGGCTGCAGGAGAAGGCGCATCTGGAACAGCCGCCCCAGGGCAAGGTCTTTTTTGTCATTTCCAAGTGGGAGGCCTGGGGGGAGCGGCAGCCCACCACCCAGGGTCTGGCCGACGCCATGCCGGAGTCGGCGCTGATCTATGAGGACGAGGACCATAAAATTTACGGCTTTGAGAGTGACGCCGCCATGCGGCAGGCCTGCGGGTTTTCCGCTTTTTGACAGCCCAGCGTGCAGCCCTGCTAGCTGGAAAAAATCTGACAAAAAAACAGGCCAAAAATAGAGCAAAATGTAGAAAAAGCACCTGTTGACAACCGGGTGCTTTTTTTCTATAATCAATTCTGTACGATATGAAACAGTTAGACATCAAACAATTAGATTGCGAACCATCTGGCCGCAGTTTTGTTTCGGAAAGAGGGGATCTTCACGGAGGAAAAAGAGTGCAATATCCGCCATGTGGGCCGGATGATCAACTGGACATCCCACCAGATTTCCCGGGCGCTGGATGCCTGCATTGCCGCCGAGGTCAGCCCCGAGCTGACCGGCATGCGGGGGCTGGTGCTGGGGTATGTGGTCCGCAACACCCAGAATGATGGTGCGGTCTACCAGCGGGATCTGGAAAACTGGTTGCACATCCGCCGTTCCAGCGTCACCAACCTGCTGCAGGGGATGGAGCAAGCCGGGTTTGTCAAGCGGTGCCCGGTGGCCCGGGACGCCAGGCTGAAGAGCCTGACCGCCACCGAAAAGGGTATGGCCTGCTTTGAACATATTGAGCGCTGTATCAATGATTTTGAACAACAGTTAAGTGCCGGCGTCACCGAGCAGGAGCTGCAGGCTTTCCAGAATACCCTGGAAAAGTTCATGCACAATGCCCAGGCCGTCATGGAAAAAAATAACTGACAGAAGGGAAGAATGCAAGAGTATGATGAAAGCACTTGGCAGAGAAACCGCAGGATTCCGGCTGGTGTCGGTCCTGACGCCGATCTGCATGGTTGGCGAGGTGGTCATGGAGATGATCGTGCCTCGTCTGATGTCCTCCATCATTGATGATGGCGTCACCGCCGGCGACCTGCACCACATCTATGTGGTGGGCGGCTGGATGATCGTGGCCGCCATTGTGGGCCTGTTCTTTGGCGTGATGGGTGCGGTGTTCGGCTCCCACGCCGCCACCGGCTATGCCCGCAACCTGCGCCGGTCGATGTACCGCAACATCCAGACCTTCAGCTTTGCCAGCATCGACAAGTACTCCACCGCCGGCCTGGTTACCCGTATGACCACCGACGTCACCAACATCCAGAACGCCTACCAGATGATTCTGCGGATGTTTGTCCGTGCCCCGGCCAGCCTGATCTGCGCCATGGTCATGTCCTTCCTGATCTGCCCCGAACTGGCCATGGTCTACCTGGTAGCGGTCATCCTGCTGGGCGGCTGCCTGATCTTCATTATGACCCACGCGGTCCGCTACTTCGGCGAGGCCTTCCGCAAGTACGACGACCTGAACGAGAGCGTGCAGGAAAACGTCTCGGCCATTCGGGTGGTCAAGGCTTATGTCCGGGAAGCCTTTGAGAGCGAAAAGTTCAAGAAGGCCAGCGGCAACGTCCAGCGCCTGCTGCTGCGCGCCGAACTGATCCTGTCCGGCAACGCTCCCCTGATGCAGATTACCGTCTACTCCTGCATTCTGCTGATCTCCTGGCTGGGTGCCCGGATGATCGTCTCCAGCGGCGGCACCCAGCTGACCACCGGCGAACTGATGAGCATGCTGACCTACTGCATGAACATCCTGATGAGCCTGATGATGCTCTCCATGGTCTTCGTCATGGTCACCATGTCCGCCGCCAGCGCCCGCCGTGTGGCCGAGGTCCTGGACGAAAAGACCGACCTGCACAACCCCGAAAACCCCGTGATGGAGGTCAAGGACGGCAGCGTCCGCTTCGACCATGCCTGCTTCTCCTATAAGAAGGGCGGGGAACAGGTCCTCAGCGACATCAACCTGGACATTAAGTCCGGTGAGACCATCGGCATCCTCGGCGGCACCGGCAGCGCCAAGACCAGCCTGGTCCAGCTGCTGCCCCGTCTTTACGATGTGACCGCCGGCAGCGTTTCCATCGGCGGGGTGGATGTGCGCAAGTACGACATTGAAACCCTGCGCAACAGCGTGGCCATGGTGCTGCAGAAGAACGAGCTGTTCAGCGGCAGCATCGCCGAAAACCTGCGCTGGGGCAACAAGGATGCCACCGACGAGGAGCTGAAGGCCGCCTGCCAGCAGGCCTGCGCCGATGAGTTCATCGACCGCTTCCCCGATGGCTACAACACCCACATCGAGCAGGGCGGCACCAACGTCTCGGGCGGCCAGAAACAGCGTCTGTGCATCGCCCGTGCCCTGCTGAAAAAGCCCAAGATCCTGATTCTGGACGACTCCACCAGCGCGGTGGATACCGCCACCGATGCCAAGATCCGCAAGAGCTTTGCCGAAAAGATCCCCGGCACCACCGTCTTCATCATCGCCCAGCGAATCTCCAGCGTGGAGAACGCCGACCATGTGCTGGTGCTGGACAACGGCAAGATCAGCGGCTTTGGCACCCCCGAGGAGATGCTCCGTACCAATGCCATTTACCAGGAAGTCTACAACAGCCAGACCAAGGGCGGCGGAGACTTCGATGAGAAAGGAGGCGAAGAGTAATGGCACAGAATGCAAAAGTGGTTCATGCCGGTCGTGGCATGCGCGGTCCGCGTCCCCGTGTGGAAAACCCCGGTCTGCTGCTCCGGCGCATCATGGGCTATGTGATGCAGTTCTATAAGGTCCAGTACATCATCGTCATCGTCTGCATCCTGATCAGCGTCCTGGCCAACGTCCAGGGAACCCTCTTTATGCAGACCCTGATCGACAGCTACATCCTGCCCCTGCTCTCGGAAAAGAGCAACGACTTCTCCGGCCTGCTCATGGCCATCCTGCGCACCGCCGGCTTCTATGGCATCGGCATTGTGGCCACCTTCACCCAGAGCCGGTTGATGGCCTACATCACCCAGGGCACCCTGAAGCAGCTCCGTGACGAGCTCTTCACCCACATGCAGACCCTGCCCATCAAGTATTTCGACACCCACGCCCACGGCGACATCATGTCGGTCTACACCAACGATATCGATACCCTGCGCCAGATGATCAGCCAGAGCATCCCCCAGATGCTCAACAGCGCCATCACCATCATCAGCGTGCTGGCTTCGATGATCTTCCTGAGCATCCCGCTGACCCTGCTGACCCTGCTGATGGTGGGCGTCATGCTGCTGGTCACCCGTTTCCTGACCAAGCGCTCCGGCCTTTACTTCGTCAAACAGCAGAAGGACCTGGGCATCGTCAACGGCTTCATCGAGGAGATGATGAACGGCCAGAAGGTGGTCAAGGTCTTCTGCCATGAGGAGGAGGCCATCGAGCAGTTCGACAAGATCAACGATGAACTCTTCAACAGCGCCGACAAGGCCAACACCTACGCCCTCATGGCCATGCCCTTCAACGGCCAGCTGGGCAACCTGAGCTATGTGCTCTGCGCCATTGTGGGCGGCATGCTGGCTCTGTCCGGCCTCACCGGCCTGACCCTGGGCCGTCTGGCCAGCTTCCTGACCTTCAACCGCAGCTTCAACATGCCCATCAGCCAGGTCAGTATGCAGTTCAACTCCATCATCATGGCTTTGGCCGGCGGCCAGCGTATCTTTGAACTGCTGGACGAAAAACCCGAGACCAACGAGGGCACCGTCACCCTGGTCAACGCCAAGCGGCTGGACGACGAGAGCGTGACCGAGACCACCGAGCGCACCGGCCTGTGGGCCTGGCGTGAGGATCTGCCCGACGGTTCCAAGCGGTACACCGAGCTCAAGGGCGACATCGTCTTCACCGATGTGGATTTCGGCTACGATCCCAAGAAGATTGTGCTGCACGACATCAACCTGTACGGCCGTCCGGGCCAGAAGATCGCCTTCGTCGGTTCCACCGGCGCCGGCAAGACCACCATCACCAACCTGATCAACCGCTTCTACGACATCCAGAAGGGCAGCATCCGCTACGACGGTCTGGACATCACCAGCCTGGACAAGAAGGCGCTGCGCTCCTCCCTGGGTATCGTGCTGCAGGACACTCATCTGTTCACCGGTACCGTGATGGACAACATCCGCTATGGCCGGCTGGATGCCTCCGATGAGGAGTGCATCGCAGCCGCCCGCCTGGCCAACGCCGACGGATTCATCCGCCACCTGCCCGACGGCTACAACACCATGCTCACCGGCGATGGCACCAACCTGAGCCAGGGCCAGCGCCAGCTGCTGGCCATCGCCCGCGCTGCCGTGGCTGACCCGCCGGTGCTGATCCTGGATGAGGCCACCTCCTCCATCGACACCCGCACCGAGACCCTGGTGCAGCAGGGCATGGACGGTCTGATGTACGGGCGCACCACCTTTGTGATCGCCCACCGTCTGTCCACCGTCCGCAACGCCGACTGCATCATGGTTCTGGAACAGGGCCGGATCATCGAGCGCGGAACCCACGACGAACTGATCGCCCAGAAGGGCCGCTACTATCGCCTGTACACCGGCAATTTTGCTGAAAATTCCTAAGTTTTACCGGGATAACTGTGGGTTATCCCGGTGTTTTTGTATCCAAATGACGTAAAAATGTACAAAACTTGACGTTTTGGTAAATACTGTTTATAATAATCTCGTTGGAACGGAAATTTGCCGTAACACATGGGCCGCCGGGAGGGGTGACAGGCAGAATCTTCTGCATCGGCAGGCCGCTTTACAAGGAGGAATCCAAGATGGCTGCAAAGAAAGTAGCACAGACTGTTATTACCGAGGACAAATTCTACACCATCAGCGCCGCCAACGGCAAGGTCGTTGAGGTTGCCGATTACAACATTGACAATGGTGCCCGCATCCAGCTGTGGGACAATGCCAACGCCGAATGGCAGCAGTGGAGCTTCGTCCGGGCGGGCGAGGGCGTCTACCGCATCAAGAACCGCTTCACCGAGAAGATGATGGATCTGGATTGCAGCGGCGTGACCGACGGCACCCGGGTGCATCAGTGGCAGGGCGACCCCGCCAGCAGCCAGCTGTGGGTGGTGGAACCCGCCAATGACGGCCGGGTCAAGATCAAGTCCAACCTGGCCGGCAAGTGCCTGGACATTGTGGGCATGAGCCAGGAGAACGGCGCTGCCCTGCAGATCTGGACCGATGTCAACGGGGAGAACCAGTACTGGACCATCTCCGAGGTGACCCGCAAGCCCAAGACCAGCGCCAAGGCCACCGCTGCCAAGCAGACCGCGGCCAAGGCCAAGAAGGCGGCCGCCGATGTGGCCAGCAGCGTTGTGGAAGCCACTGCCAAAGCGGTGGAGACGGTGGCCAAGACCGCCGCCAAGACGGCTGCCAAAAAGACTGCCGCCAAGGCCGCTGCTCCCAAGACTGCTGCCAAGAAGGCCCCGGCCAAGGCGGAGACTGCTCCGGCCAAGACCGCTGCCAAGGCTCCGGCTGCCAAGAGCACCGCTGCCAAAAAGCCGGCCGCCAAAAAGACCACCAAGAAGTAATTGATCCTTGAAACAGCCAATCCCCCGCAGGTGTTTGTGCCCTGCGGGGGATCTTTTTGCGACTCCATCAAAAAAGACGCCTCCCGGAGGAGGCGTCTTTTTCAATGTAAGGAAACTCAGATGCGAGCCACTTCAACGGCGTACCACTTGGCGCCGTCCTGCTCGATGTAGCCCACCGCGAAGGTGTTGACCGAGCCGCTCATCAGCATGGAGCGAGAGGCAATGGAGTTGTTGCTCAGCAGAGCATTGACAATGGCATCTAGGCCGCTGCCGCTGGTGTCACGGACGCGGGCTTCGTACTTTTCGGGGGCGTTGCCCAGGCCCTTGTCGTTGTAGGCAGTCTGGAAGTTCTGCCCGTTGGGACGCCATTCGTCGTTCTTGCCGCTGCTCTTGTAGCGGGTGGGCAGCTCGCTGGCGCGCAGGCTGGCCACGTCGTACAGATCCTGGCGCAGGGTCAGCATGGACAGACCGGCGCCCACGCGCTGGCCGTTGATCAGGGCCAGCATGCTGATGTTGGCCTTCCAGGCATCGCTGCCGTCGGGGGTGGAAATCATGTTGCCCACCGCGATCCCGGCCTGACGGCAGAGGGTGGCGAACTCCTGGCTGCCCAGGAAGCCGTTCAGAACCGACTCACGGCTGCTGGTGTAGTTCAGCTTGGTGACCCAGTCCATCAGACCGGCACTGTCGGGGCTGCGGTCAAAGAAGGTGGAGTAGAGCATGACCACGTAATCCAGGTTGGAGACATGCTTGCTCAGATATTCGCTGCTGAAGACAAAGCCGGAGGCCACGCTGGCACCGGTGGAAGCGCCGGTGATCAGCTGCTGGGTCCAGTTGTTCAGGCCGGCCACATCGTAGGAACGGCCCAGGCACTTGGTGTACAGGCGGGAGACAAACTTGGTCACGCCGGTGTTGCGGTCACGCCATTCCAGCCGCTCGGTGGGGATGCTGCCGGCGGTGATGCCGTAGCTGGCGCAGAGCTTGATGAACTCCTGGCTGCCCACAAAGCCGTTGGCAATGCCCATGGCGGTGGCACCGCAGGCCATGGCGTCGCACCAGTC
This sequence comes from uncultured Gemmiger sp., assembly GCA_944382835.1. GTDB lineage: Bacteria > Bacillota > Clostridia > Oscillospirales > Ruminococcaceae > Gemmiger. The sequence continues at coordinate 63,314 of CALWNP010000001.1, read as the reverse complement.
CTTCATGCCGGAAGCGTCAGGGCTGCGGCCCAGGATGGCGTTGTAGCAGTCGGTGACGGTCTGCTCATTGGTGCGGTTGCGGCTCTTGTACTCGTTGGAGTTGAAGAAGCCGTTGATGATGTCGGCGCCCTTGTCGGTGCCGTTGCGCAGGGTGGTGACCCAGTGGTCCAGGCCGGCCTTGTCCGGATCACGGTTCAGAACCAGCTTGTACATCCGGGTGACAAAACCCTGCAGATCCTTGGAATACTGATCCAGGTTGGCATCGTAGGTCTGGGCCGTGTAAGCGTCGGCGTTGTAGCTGTCCGAGGACTCCTCCTCGGTGCTCAGGCTGCTCAGCAGCGCGTCAATCTCCGCCTGCAGCGTGGGATCGCTGTATGCAGAGTAATCTTCAATGGCAGGCAGGAGGCTGTTGTCGTCGGGGAGATCGGTGGTCTCACTGGTCTGGCCATCGGGGCCGGAGGCGTTGAGCTCCAGGCCGGTATCCTCGGCAAATGCCGTTGCCGCGCAGGACATGGCCAGCGCCGCAGCGAGCAACAGGGATAAAAACTTTTTCAAAACAATCGCTCCTTTCGGGATGTGGAAACGGTTCACTTGAACCCGACGTATGTCCCCATTATACCGGGTCCTCGGCAAAAGGACAAGCGAAAAACCGGAAAATCATCCAGTTGTGGTAAAAATTTACAACTCCTTTGTGGAAAGCGCAGAATTTGGTCAGCCCAGGATTCCCAGCCCGCTGAGCAGGGTTTTCACCCCGATCAGCAGCAGGACGACGCCGCCCACCCGCTCGGCCAGGGCCCGGTACCGGGCGCCGAACAATGCGCCCACCTTGACCCCCACCGCCGACAGCACAAAGGTGGTGCAGCCGATCAGCGAGGCGGCGGGCAGAATCTGCACCTGCAGGGCGGCAAAGCTGACCCCCACGGCCAGGGCGTCGATGGAGGTGGCCACAGCCAGCGGCAGCATGGCGGCGGGGGAGAAGTCATCGTTGAGCTCTTCCTCCTCCCCGAAACTCTCCCGGATCATGTTGCTGCCGATGAGGGCCAGCAGTACAAAGGCAATCCAGCAGCCGGCCCGGGTGATGATGTCGGCAAAGCGGCTGCCCAGAAAATACCCCAGCAGCGGCATCAGCATCTGGAACAGCCCGAAATACAGTCCGCAGAGGGCGGCGTGCCGCGGCCGGAGCCGCCGCACCGAAAGCCCCTTGCAGATGGACACCGCAAAGGCATCCATGGACAGGGCCACCCCGATCAAAAACAAATCCAGCGCATCCATACAATCTGTCCTTCCTTTTTTAAATAAGTACCACAAGGGAACAGACAACAAAAAACGAGACCTATCCGGCCCGCAGGCGGATAAGTCTCGTCAATTAAAACAAAGCCAGGGAAAAACCCATTGTGTTGGCGATGTTGCGCAGGTTTCCTCCGAGATCCCTGCGCCGACTACTCCCTTATTGCTGCCTATCATACCATGGCCGCGGCGCGGATGTCAAGCAGAAATACCGTTGCACAAAACGTCGCTTTGGGGTACAATAGATGCAAATATTCGGAGAGGAACGATAACGATGCAATACAAGGTCCTGGCGTTGGATCTGGACGGAACTCTGACCAACAGCGAGAAGATCATCACCCCGCGCACCCGGGAAGCCCTGTGTCGGGCGGCCGACCAGGGGGTACGGATTGTGCTGGCCAGCGGCCGCCCCACCGTGGGCATCCGCCCGCTGGCTCAGCAGCTGGAACTGGATCGCCGGGGCGGCTGTATCCTGAGCTACAACGGGGGCAAGATCCTGGACTGCGCCAGTGGCGAGACCTTGGTACAGCACCCCTTTCCCCCTGAGCTGATCGGGCCAGTCTGTACCTTTGCCCGTTACTGGAATGCGGTAGCCCTGACCTATGATGCCAACGGCATCGTCACCGAGGTGGCGGACAATCCCTATGTGCAGGAGGAAGCCCGGATCAACGGCATCCCAGTGCGCCAGGTGCCCGACCTGCCCGCCGAGGTCACCTATCCCATCAACAAGCTGCTGCTGGTGGGGGACCCGGTGGACATGCCCCATGTGGAGGAGCTGATGCAGCAGGAATTTGCCGGCAAGCTCTCCATCTACCGCTCCCAGCCCTTCTTTATCGAGACCATGCCCCTGGGGGTGGAGAAGGCGGCCTCGCTGGATCTGCTGCTCAAGAAGATGCAGCTGGGCCCCCAGAACCTGATGGCCTGCGGCGATGGCTGGAACGATCTGCCCATGATCCAGTTCGCCGGCATGGGGGTGGCCATGGGCAACGCGGTTCCGCCGGTGAAGGCGGCCGCCAACTATGTCACCGCAGACAATGACCACGACGGCGTGGGTCTGGCGGTGGAGAAGTTTATTCTGCAGGAGGATGCACGGTGAGTTTGATCGTTTTTGACCTGGAGTGGAACATCGGGTACCAGCCCAAGACCTTTCAGTACCATGGTGTGGAGCTGACCCTGCGGGGGGAGATCATCCAGATCGGCGCCGTCAAGATTGACGACCGCGGCGAGGTGCTGGATACCTTTGAAATCAACCTCCGGCCCCGTATCTTCCGCAAGCTGCAGCACCGCATTGCCCAGGTGACCGGACTTTCCCAGGGGGACCTGGAGGCTGGGGTGCCCATGAAGGAAGGTCTGACCCGCTTTGTGGAGTGGGCCGGTCCCGACGCCGAGTTTGCCGAGTGGGGACTGGACGATGTGCCGGTGCTGAAACAGAACCTCTTCCTCTACGGCCTGGACGAGAGCTGGCCCAACCGCTGGTACGACCTGCAGCGGATCTTTTTGCAGTATTATCCCCGCAAGGAAGGGGAGGGCATGACGCTGGAGAGCGTGGTGGACCGTCTGGGCATCCCCAAGGAGGAGCCCTTCCACAACGCCTTGGACGATGCCCTCTACACCGTCAAGATCTGCCGGGAGCTGCCCCTGGCCAAGGGGCTGGCCGCCTATCCCGACGAGGAAAGCCAGCTCATCGAGGCGCTGCTCACCGACCCCGAGGCGGAATACCATGATGTCCAGACCTTCCTGGGCCGGATGGAGCACGACGATTACAAAACCGACCCCACCCTGTTCACGGTGCACTGCCCGGTCTGCGGCGCGCCGCTGACGGTGGGGGACATCTGGCTCAAGCGGGGCAACACCGGGTATTACACCCTGGCCCACTGCCCCGCCCATGGGGACTGGTTCCTGCGGTTCAAGCTCTCCCGCCGGGACGGGCTGCACTGGAACTTTGCCCGCTGCCTGGAGACGGTCCGCCCCGAAACCCTGGCCCGGTGGAAACGCCAGGAAGCTGCCCAGCGGGAACGCATCCGCAAACGGGCCGAAAAGGCCGCCGAAACCACCTGAACCATCCAAAGCCCGGAACCTGCCGGGCTTTGTTGTTTTGCCCCGCCTGCGGGCGGATCATCAGAGAGAAGGGAACCATCATGGAACTGACAACAAACCAGTATTCCGAACAGTGGCTGGTCAACCGCCACGACGGCGATTTTTACGGCGACATCAAGCCGGCCTCCATCCTGCGGTATGTGCAGCAGGTGTCCACCGCCCATGCCTACCATATGGGGGTCACCGATGAGGTCTACGCCCGCACCCACACCGCCTATGTGCTGGCCAAGATTGCCATGCACATCACCCGGATGCCCCACGTGGACGAGACGGTGACCCTGATCACCGAGCCGGAACGGCTGAAACATGCGGTGAACAAGCGGATCACCACCCTCTGTGACGCCCAGGGCCAGGAGGAGGCGGTGGTGGACAGCCGCTGGGTCCTCATCGACGTGGACAAGCGGATGATTCTGCGCAAGCATCCCCCCGAGATTGCCCTGTGGGACCACGACGTGGAGCGCTCCCTTTCCATGAAGATGACCAAGGCCAAGTTTGAGAGCTGCGAGCCTTTGGGCACCCGGACCGCGGTGTACAGCCTGTGCGACATGAACGGCCATATGAACAACACCCGGTACATCGATGTGGTCTGCGATGCCCTGCCCTGGGACTGGTGGGACCAATGGCGGCTGGAGGATCTGGTGATCTATTATCACAAGGAGGTCCCGCGGGGGGAGAGTTTTGCACTCTACCGTGTCCAGACTGCCCCCAACCAGTGGTATTTCTGTGGGATGCGGGAGGAGAAGATCTGTTTTGAAACCAGTCTGACCTTTTGTCCCCGGCAATGAGAGATTTGTCCTGTAAAAGTTACAACTTATTAACAAATCACCCTTGACAATTGGTTTCAAAATGGTTACAATTTAATTGCAAGCTAAACAAACCCCAAGTAAAACCCTTAAACAAAACATTTCCCACTTTTTCATGTGTTCTTCTCCTCCTTTCAGAAAACCCCGCCTTTCCCTCAGGCGGGGTTTTCGCTGTTTTTCCGGGCATTTTTGCCATGACCCATTGCAATCAATAATATTATATGATATATAATATATAAGACCATACAACATATGCGGAAGGGAGGACCTATGGGATTTACAACCAGTGCGGCGCTGCTGGACGGCATTGTCCTGGCCGTCGTCAGCCGGGAGGCGCAGGGAACCTACGGGTATCGGATCACCCAGGAGATCAAGCAGGTCCTGGATGTCTCGGAATCCACCCTCTATCCGGTGCTGCGGCGGCTGCAGAAGGACGGTTGCCTGTCGGTGTATGACCAGCCCTGCAACGGCCGCAACCGCCGCTACTATCAGGTGACCGAAAAAGGAAGAACCCAGTTGGAGGAATGCCGCCGTACCTGGCAGGCCTACACCCGGGCGGTGAACAGTTTGTTGGGAGGGGAACAACCATGAGAAGACGGGAGTATCTGAATCGCCTGGAAGCGCTGCTGGCAGCACTGCCGGAGCAGGAGCGCCAGGATGCGATGAACTATTATGAAGATTATTTTGACGCAGCCGGCCTGGACAAGGAACAACAGACGATGGAGGAGCTGGGAAGCCCCGAACAGGTGGCCCAGAAGATTCTGGAGGGGGCCGGTCTCAACGCCGCCGTCGCCCTGCCCGCCGCTGGCAACCCGGACCGCCGCCTCTTTTTTGGGGTGATTTTCGGGGTGGTGGTGCTGGCCCTTCTGCTGCTTGTGGTGGCACTGGGGGCCGGCCTGGTCACCGGACAATCTTCCGGGAAATCCATCACCCCGCCGGCGGCCGGCAGCCTGCCTGCAGAGCCTTCGGGCACCGCCGAGGGGCCGCTTCCCACCGCGTCGTCAGAACCTGCGGCGTCGGAGGAAGGGAACGGGCTGTATCCCATGCAGGGGCAGAAAAACACCCTGTCGATGGAGGTCCAGGAGGGGACTCTGATCGTGGAACAGGACCCCAGTCTGACCCAGATGGAGGTCCGTACCGAGGACCTGCAGCCCGGGCGTTTTACGGTGGAACAGAAGACCGACGGCTATGCCATCCGCTATACCGGGAGCAACCATGAGGAGGGAAAGAATCCCCGCATCGAGGTGACCCTGCCCGCCGATGCCGGCCTGGAAACACTGGACATCCAGATGGCTGTGGGCAGGGTGACACTGGGGGACCTGCAGGCGGAGGACATCTCGGTGGAGGTGCAGACCGGCACCCTGAAAGCCGGCGTTCTCACCGCCAGCGAAGTGACGGTGGACAATCTGCTGGGGCAGGTGGACATCGACCGGATTGCCGGCGCCGAGGGTGTGGAGCTGAGCTGTGAGGTGGGAACTTTGCAGGCAGAGCTGGAAGGGGGCGCCAGCCAGTATGCGGTGGACTCGACCTGCAATACCGGGGCACTGCAGATCGACGGGCAGCCGGTCCCGGTCGGAAGTTACCAAAAGAATGGAGACCAGCCCCGCAAAATCCAGGTGGAGATCGGCACCGGAAAGGGCGAAATCACCTTCCAGAGTTGAAACAGAGGAGATAGTACGACTTTTTTCGTCAAAAATCATGCAAAATACCCAACTTTTTCGGCGGGTGGTTCAGCAGATTCTATACTGAAAAATTTTGTATTTCTGTACCGGGTATGATACAATAAAATCTAAGAGTAAGGTGTAGCAAGGTCTTGCCGCCGCGCGGGTATCCTGCAACACAAAATGGGTAAAGGAGAATATCGTATGGCGTATTATTTTTCGGAACCGTCCCGTACCTTTGGTGAGTATCTGCTGGTCCCGGGCTATTCCTCTTCGGAATGCGTGCCCAACTCGGTCAGCCTCAAGACCCCGCTGGTCAAGTTCCGCAAAGGGGAGGAAGAGTGCCCCCTCGAAATGAACATCCCGATGGTCAGTGCCATCATGCAGTCTGTTTCGGGTGAAAAACTGGCCATTGCCCTCGCCAAGCAGGGCGGCGTGTCTTTCATTTACGGCTCCCAGAGCATCCAGGATGAGGCCGATATGGTCCGCCGTGTCAAAGCCTACAAGAAGGGCTTTGTCACCAGCGATTCCAACCTGCCCCCCGAGGCAACCCTGGCCGATGTACTGGACCTGAAGGCCCGCACCGGCCATTCCACCGTTGCCGTCACCGACGACGGCACCGCCCACGGCAAGCTGCTGGGCATTGTGGCCTCCCGTGATTACCGCCTCTCCCGGATGTCCACCGACCTCAAGGTCACCGAGTTCATGACTCCGCTGGACAAGCTGATCACCGCGCCGGCCACCACCAGTCTGCATGACTGCAACGACATCATCTGGGACAACAAGATCAACTCCCTGCCCCTGGTTGACGAGGAAGGCCGCCTGCAGTATATGGTCTTCCGCAAGGACTACGACAGCCACAAGGAAAACGTCAACGAGCTGCTGGACGCCAACAAGAGCTATGTGGTGGGCGCCGGCATCAACACCCGGGACTATGCCGAGCGGGTGCCTGCTCTGGTGGAGGCCGGTGTGGACGTGCTCTGCATCGACTCCTCCGAGGGCTTCAGCGAGTGGCAGTCCCGCACCCTGGACTGGATTCGGGAACATTACGGCGACAAGGTCAAGGTGGGCGCCGGTAACGTGGTGGACCGCGACGGCTTCCTCTTCCTGGCCAAGGCCGGCGCCGACTTTGTCAAGATCGGCATTGGCGGCGGTTCCATCTGCATCACCCGCGAGACCAAGGGCATTGGCCGCGGCCAGGCCACTGCCGTCATCGAGGTGGCCCAGGCCCGGGACGAGTACTACCGCCAGACCGGCATCTATGTGCCCATCTGCTCCGACGGCGGCATCGTCCACGACTATCACATCACCCTGGCCCTGGCCATGGGCGCCGACTTCGTCATGCTGGGCCGTTACTTCGCCCGCTTTGACGAAAGCCCCACCAACAAGCTGCGCATCGGCGGCAACTACGTCAAGGAGTACTGGGGCGAAGGTTCCAACCGCGCCCGCAACTGGCAGCGCTATGACCTGGGCGGCGCCCAGAAGCTGAGCTTCGAGGAAGGCGTGGACAGCTACGTGCCCTACGCCGGTCCGCTGGCCGACGGCGTCCAGACCACCCTGTACAAGGTGCGCTCCACCATGTGCAACTGCGGTGCCCGGTCCATCCCCGAGCTGCAGCAGAAGGCCCGTCTGACGGTGGTCTCCTCCACCTCCATTGTGGAGGGCGGCAGCCACGATGTCATCCTGAAAAACAACCCCAACAACTGATCTTCCAGCGCCCTTCGGGTCCGGCTTCCCGCCGCCCGAGGGGCGCTTTTTCGTTGACAGTTCAGGTGGGATTTGGTATACTGTCAATATTCACTTTTGCACAATGAAGTACAACCCACGTTGCGGGGTATCTCACCCCAGGCAAACAAACCTCCACAATGCGGTGGCTTGTTTGCCTTTTGCTTTATTTGGGCAAAGGTATGGGGCGCCGGTGACCGCCTCCCTGTTGTTCTGCGGCGCCGGGCTGCTTCACTACGCCGGGAAATCCGGCACAGAAAGGAAGACGTGCGTATGAATGTAAGTAGGAAACTGACCGCCCTGGGGCTGGCAGGCGCCATGGCGCTTTCGCTGGCAGGATGCGGCGGCGCCGGCAGCGACGATGCCACCGCCGAGAACGCCAGCGTCTACCGGGAACTGTATTCCAGTGAGGTAACCACCCTGAACTACCTCATCACCTCCAAGCAGGTGGAATACAAGGTGGGCGCCAACGTGGTGGACTGCCTTGTGGAGTACGACAACTACGGCAACATCATTCCCTCCCTGGCCGAGAGCTGGGAGCACAACGAGGATATGACCGAGTGGACCTTCCACATTCGCCAGGGGGTCAAATGGGTGGACAAGGACGGCAAGGAGGTGGCCGATGTCACCGCCAATGACTGGGTCTCCACTGCCCAATACGTCAACGACGCCCGCAACGATTCCTCCACCCAGTACATGTACAACACCGGCGCCGTGGTCCACAACGCCGAGGCCTATTACGACTACACCGCCTATCTGCTGACCCTGGAAACCCTGGGCATCTCCACCGGTGAGAATGCCGTGGACGAGGACGGCGAGCCCATCGAGGTGGTGGATCCGGTGGACGCCAGCAGCATCGGCGTCACCGCCAAGGATGACTACACCCTGGTCTACACCTTGGATCAGCCCTGCCCCTTCTTCCTCAGCGTGCTGTCCTACACCTCCTACATGCCGGTGTACGGCCCCTTCCTGGAGGAGTGCGGTGACCAGTTCGGTCTGGACAACGAGAACCTGCTCTACAACGGCGCCTACATCCTCTCCAGCTACGAGCCCCAGCAGGAGCGGGTGCTGACCAAGAACCAGAGCTACTGGGACAAGGACAACGTCTTCATCGATGAGATCGACTCCATCTACAACGCCGAGGCCCTGAGCGTGGGCGTCTCGATGTACCAGAGCGGCGAGGTGGATTATGCCCAGGTCAGCGCCGATCTGCTGGATTCCATGCTGGCCGACGAGAGCACCAAGAACCTGGTCCATGGCTCCCGCCCCGACAACTCCTTCAGCTACTTCTACTGCTTCAACTTTGACCCCAACTTCGACGAGGCCTACGAGCCGGAAAACTGGAAGCTGGCCGTCAACAACGAAAACTTCCGCAAGGCTGTCATGGCTTCGCTGGACCGGGTCAAGGCTCTGACCGTCCTGCAGCCCTATGACCCCGAATCCCTGCTGAACAACACCATCACCCCCGCCAACTTTGCCACTGCGGCCGGCCTGGACTACACCCAGTACGAGCCGCTGAAAGGCTACACCGACGGCGACAGCTTTGACGCCACCAAGGCGGTGGAGTACCGCGACGCCGCCCGGGCCGAGCTGGAGGCCGAAGGCGCCACCTTCCCCATCAAGGTGCTGATGCCCTACAACCCCTCCACCGCCAACTGGGACAAGGAGTGCCAGGTTGTGGAACAGCAGATTGAAGGGGTGCTGGGCAGCGACTTCATCGACATCATTGTGGAAGCAGGCCCCGAAACCGGCTTCCTGTCCGCGGTCCGCAGCAGCGGCGACTACGCCCTGATGAAGTGCAACTGGGGCGCTGACTACGCCGATCCCCAGACCTGGACCGAGCCCTTTGTGGCCGACGGCACCTACATGTTCTGGGATCTGAGCGAGGATCCCACCACCCAGGATCTGTACAACCAGTACATCTCGATGGTGGATCAGGCCGCTTCCATCTATGACGACGACCAGGCCCGCTACAACGCCTTTGCCCAGGCCGAGGCCCTGCTGATCGACCACGCCGTGGTGATCCCCTTCAGCATCTCCAGCGGCGACGGGTACCTGATCTCCGACCTGAACCCCATGGAAGGGGAGTTCGCTCCCTACGGTGTGGCGCTGCAGCGCTATAAGTACCAGAAGCTCTACGACACCTCGATGAGCATGGAGGAGTTTGACACCGCCTACGCTGAGTGGGAGGAGGCCCGGACCAAGTCCATCGCAGAGGCTGCCGAATAACCTCCGATTCCTCTACAACAAAACCGCATTCCGACCGCGCCGGCGTCCCGATGCCGGCGCGGTGTCTGCGGTTTTGCCGGGCGGCCCGTGCGGCTGTGGCGGTACGGACCCCCCGGCAAGACCGTAAAATCCACAGGAAAGGGGAAGGACCCATTGGCCAAATACATCCTCAAACGGGTGCTGCACGCGTTGATTGCACTCTGCGTGATCATCATTATCGTCTTTGTGCTGCTGCGCCAGATGCCCATCGAGGGCTATTTCAATAACTTTGAAAAGCTCACCGACGCCCAGATCCAGGCCGGCCTGCAAAAGCTTGGCCTGACCCAGCCCATCCCGCAGCAGATTCTCAACTACTTCCTGCAGCTGCTCCAGGGGGATCTGGGGGTCTCCAACAAATACCGGCAGGGCTATTCCATTGCCAAGATCATCGCCCAGAAGGCCCCCATCTCCATCGAGATCGGCCTGATCAGCTTTGTGATCTCGCTGGCCATCGGCATGCCGCTGGGCATCCTGATGGCCCGTTCCACCCGCACCCGGTGGAAGCTCTGGGACAAGTTCGGCACCGTCATCATCGTCATTGTCCAGGCGGTGCCCTCGGCGGTCTACCACCTGCTGATCCAGCTCTACGGCAGCGAGCTGCTGGGGGTCTCCATGCTCTTCAAGGATGACCGCCCCGCCACCTGGATCCTGCCCATCTTCTCCCTCTCCATCGGCAACATTGCCTACTACGCCATGTGGCTGCGCCGCTACATGGTGGACGAGGCCAACAAGGACTACATCCGGCTGGCCCGGGCCAAAGGAGTGCCGGCCGCCGTCATCAGCCGCCGCCATGTCTTCCGCAACGCGGTGGTGCCGCTGGTCCAGTACATCCCCAACTCCATCCTCTTCACCCTGATGGGCTCCCTCTATGTGGAAAGCCTTTATTCCATCCCGGGCATGGGGGGCCTGTTGGTGCAGGTCATCAAGCTCCAGGACAACACCATGGTCCAGGCGCTGGTGCTGCTCTACGCCGCCGTCTCGGTGCTGGGGCTGCTCTTCGGCGACCTGCTCATGGCGCTGGTGGACCCGCGGATCAGCTTTACCGGGAAGGAGGGTGCACGCTGATGACCTATCGCAAGATGAAAGCCGGTCAGCTGGAGGACAGCCTGAACCGGGCGCTGGAACAGCAGCTGGACCCCGCCGCAGCCTATGCGGATCTACCGGAGGAGGAGCTGTTCACCCTGGCCGATTTCGACCACAGCCAGGCCGAGCGGGGCGGTTACTCCAACTATTCCTACTGGGGGGCCACCCTGCGGGCCTTCTTCAAAAACCGCATTGCGGTGTTTTTCCTCTGCCTGATTGCGGTGGTACTGCTCTTTACCTTCATTCAGCCGCTGCTGCCCAACCAGCACGACCCCAAGACCATCAACAACGACCCGTTGACCGGGGTACAGATCATCAACCGTTCCCCCGACTCTGAGTTCTGGTTCGGCACCAACTCCATCGGCCAGGACCTGTGGGCCCGCACCTGGGCCGGCACCCGTACCTCGCTGGGCATCGGCTTTGCGGTGGCCTGCTTCGAGGCGGTGGTGGGCACCCTGGTGGGGGTGCTGTGGGGCTATGTGCGCAAGCTGGACGGCTTTTTCACCGAGCTGTACAACATCTTTGACAATGTGCCCCAGACCCTGGTGCTGATCCTGGTCTCCTACATCATGCACCCCAGCATCGGCACCATCATCTTCGCCCTCTGCCTCACCGGCTGGCTGGACATGGCCCGCTTCATCCGCAACCAGATTGTCATTATCCGGGACCGGGACTATAACCTTGCCTCCCGCTGCCTGGGCACCACCACCGGCCGCATCGTCACCAAGAATCTGCTGCCCTACCTGGTGTCGGTCATCGCCCTGCGGATGTCTCTGGCCATCCCGGCAGCCATCGGCAACGAGGTGTTTGTCACCTACATCGGCATTGGCCTGCCCACCGACATCCCTTCGCTGGGCAACCTGGTCCAGGCCGGCCGTCTGCTCATGAGCCAGCCCAGCCTGCGGTATCAGCTGCTTTTCCCCACCACCGTGCTGGCCATCATCACCATCAGTCTGTATGTGGTGGGCAACGCCTTTGCCGACGCTGCCGACCCCAAAAACCATGTGTAAAGGAGGTATCGCCATGGAAACTCAACAGAGCGAAGTCCTCCTTTCCATCCGGGATCTCCATTTCAAATTCACCCTCCGCGGCCAGGTGCTCCACGCCATCCGGGGCATCTCGCTGGACGTGATGCGGGGGGAGAGCTTGGCCATCGTCGGGGAATCCGGCTCTGGCAAGAGCGTTCTGGTCAAGACCCTCATGGGCCTCAACGACCAGAACGGCTTCATCGAGAGCGGGCAGATCCTCTATGGCGGCCGGGACCTGGCCACTCTGCACACCGATGCCGAATGGCAGAGCATCCGCGGGCGGGAGATCGCCATGGTGCTCCAGGACCCCATGACCAGCCTCAACCCTCTCAAGACCATCGGCTGGCAGATCCGGGAGGCGGTGGAGCTGCACCAGAATCTGCACGGCGAGGCGGCCCGCAAGGCGGCCTGCGAGATGCTGGCCGAGGTGGGCATCTCCGACCCCGAGCGGCGGTACAAACAGTATCCCCACGAGTTCTCCGGCGGCATGCGCCAGCGGGTGGTCATTGCCATCGCCATGGCCTGCCGGCCCAAAATCCTGATCTGCGACGAGCCCACCACCGCCCTGGATGTGACCATCCAGGCCCAGATTCTGGGGCTGATCAAGGAGATGCAGAAGAAATACGATCTGACCACCATCTACATCACCCACGACCTGGGGGTGGTGGCCAATGTGGCCGACCGCATCGCGGTGATGTATGCCGGCGACATTGTGGAGATCGGCCGGTGCGAGGAGGTTTTTTACGACCCACGCCACCCCTACACCTGGGCGCTGCTCTCCAGCCTGCCCCAGCTGGGGGTCAAGGGGCAGCCGCTTTACGCCATCCAGGGCACCCCGCCCAACCTCTTCCACGAGGTCAAGGGGGATGCCTTTGCCCCCCGCAATCCCCAGGCCCTCAAGATTGATTTTGTCAAGCGGCCGCCCATGCTGGCGGTCAGCCCCACCCACAGCGCCCGCACCTGGCTGCTGGACCCCCGGGCCCCCAAGGTGGAACCGCCCGAACACATCCGCGCCCTGCGGGAGCGGGGCCGCGCACTGAGACAACAGGGGGAGGTGACATCCCATGGCTGATCCGCGGGAAAAGATGCTGGAAGTGGACCACATCCGGGTCCAGTTCGGCAAAAAGCGCCATCCCTTTGTGGCGGTGCGGGATGTCTCCTTTGACATCTACAAGGGGGAAACCTTCGGCTTGGTGGGGGAGTCCGGCTCGGGCAAAACCACCATCGGCCGGGCCATCATCCGGGCCAACCCGCTGGCGGCGGGGGAGATCCGTTTTGAAGGACAGAGGATTTCGGGCCGTCTGAGTGCCGCCCGGGACCGCCAGGTGACCCGGGACATCCAGATGATCTTTCAGGACCCCATGAGCTCACTGAACGAGCGAGCCAAGGTGGGGTACATCGTGGCGGAGGGCCTGTACGCTCCCGGCCGCCACTGCTCCGAGGAGGAACGGCGGCAGAAGGTGGCCAAGGCCCTCTCGGATGTGGGTTTGCTGCCCGAATTCGCCTCCCGCTTCCCCCACGAGTTTTCGGGTGGGCAGCGCCAGCGCATCGGCATCGCCCGGGCGCTGATCCTGGAGCCCAAGCTCATTGTGGCGGATGAGCCCATCTCGGCGCTGGATGTCTCCATCCGGGCCCAGGTGCTCAACCTGCTGGCTGCGCTGCAGAAGGAGCGGGGGCTGACCTATCTCTTCATCGCCCATGACCTTTCGGTGGTGCGGTTCATCTGCGACCGCATCGCGGTCATCCACAAGGGGGATATTGTGGAGCTGGCCGAGAGCGAACAGCTCTTTGCCCATCCGCTGCATCCCTATACCCAGGCACTGCTCTCGGCCATTCCCCAGCCCGACCCCATTGCCGAGCGGCAGAAAAAACTGCTGGTCTACGACCCGTCCTGCCACGATTATCGGGTGGACAAGCCGGTGTGGACCGAGGTGGAGCCGGGCCATTTCGTGCTGGGCAACCAGCGGGAGCTGGAAGGCTACCGCAAGATGCTGACACGCTGAATCTGGGAAGGAGTCGTCCATGCAAGCAATCATCAATCTTCCGATCTGCCCCCTCAAACAGCCGGTGGAACAGCAGAACCAGTCGCCGTCCCTCTCCTGCCTGGAGGACGAGGTGCTGCTGGGCATGCCGGTGGAGATCACCGGTGAGACAGTGGACGGCTGGGTGCCGGTGCGTACCTTTTACCGATACGAGGGCTGGGTGCCCGCCTCGGCCCTGGTCACCGGGGAAGGGGCGGAAAAGTGGCGCAGCCTGCCCAAAAAGGTCATCCGCAACAAGCACTGCGTGGATCTCCTGGCCCAGCCCAAGGTGCAGGGCGCCTTTGTGGAGGCGGCCCTGCCCATGGGAGCCTGCGTGGCGGTGGAGGGAGACCCGGTGGACGGCTGGCAGAAGGCAACCCTGCCCGACGGCCGCAGCGGGTATCTCTGCGCCAGCGCCCTGGCCCCGCTGTGGGAACAGCCCTGCCAGGAGGAAGCCCCGGCCCTGCGCCGTGCCCTGACCGACACCGCCCGGCTGTATCTGGGCACCCAGTACCGCTGGGGTGGCAAGACCCCCGCCGGCATCGATTGTTCCGGCCTTTGCAGCATGGCCTACCTGCTCTGCGGCATCATCATCTGGCGGGACGCCTCCATCCGGGAGGGTTTTGCCCTCCATGAAATCCCTCTTTCCGAGATGCGGGAAGGGGACCTGATCTTTTTCCCCGGGCATGTGGCCATGTATCTGGGCGGCGGAAAGTACATCCACTCCACCGGCCGGGCCGGGGACAACGGGGTTACCATCAACAGCTTTGACAAAAAGTCCCCCCTCTACCGCGCCGATCTGCCCGAACAGATCACGGCGGTGGGCAGCTACTTCTAAACACAAAAGAGCCTCCGTGCGTGCAGCACGGAGGCTCTTGTCTTTTCAGGAGGTCTTGGAATCGCCGGGCAAGAGAGGCAACGGCGCCCCGCGGGGCACCAGCAGCACCGGCAGCAGCAGAAACATCGGGTTGGCCGAGATCAGGAAGAGCTTGTTCTCCATGACCAGATAGGCCAGTAGGGCGGCCAGGCAGAGCAGCTCCCCGGTGCGGCGCCGCCGGGCCAGCCGCCCGATCAGCAGCAGCAGACCCGCCAGCAGCAGCACAGCGCCCAATAGCCCCTTGTTCATGATCTGGCCTAGGAAGGTGTTGTCCATGGCGTGGTGGACATCGGAGTCGGTGGCCAGCCCGCCCAGCAGGGTCAAGGTGTTGGGCATGTCGCCGTGATACCAGGCGGCTACCCCGTCTTCCTCGGGATGGGTATAGGGAAAGGCCCAGAAAACGTGGTGCCAGATTTCCAGCCGTCCCGACAACAGGCTGTTGATCCTGGCCAGCAGCGGGGTGACGGCCGGCTGTTCGGGATCAAAGAGGTAGCCGGTGATCCCGCTGAAGAGGGTGAACAGCGGCGCCAGCAGCAGGACCAGCCCGCCCCAGAGTTTGCTCTCAAACCACCGGGGCAGAAGCAGGCTCAGCACAAAGAGCAGCAACAGCAGCAACATGGCGCCCATGGCGCCCCGGGCTCCGGGACCCAGGGTGGTGTAGAGCAGCAGCGCAGCCATCCCGGCCCAGTCAAACCACCGCAGCCGCGGCCAGCGCAGCCAGCCCCAGGCCAGGAAGATGCCCCACAGCCGGGCGCCGTAGCCGTTGTAGTGGCCGTAGCCGTAATCCCAGTTGCGGCAGTAGAAGCCGAAGGGCACCAGCGGGGTCAGCAGATGGAGCAGTTGCACCAGCAGCAGCCCGACCACCGCTACCGCCAGATAGACCTGCAGTGCACGGCGCAGGTTCACCCCGTAGGCGGCAAATCCGGCCAGCATTACCAGAAAGAACCAGATGTCATCCCCGTACCAGGACGCAAACCCGGCATAGGCCAGGCAGACAGCGATCACGGCGGGCTGCCAGCGGGCGGCGTACCGGGTCAGAAACAGGCACTTGCCCCCCAGCAGCAGGACGCCGCCGCCGGTGAGGGCCAGCCGGGCCAGATGGCTGAAGCCGGGCAGGGTGCTCTGGAGGTTGGAGCTGAACACCTCGGACAGCACCAGCAGCAGCGCCATGCCCAGGCAGAACACCGGTTCGCCCCAGCGGAGCCTGGATTCCCGGTCAAAAGGTGGGCGCAGAAAGACCACCGCCTTTCTGTTTGCTTCTCATTGCAGGAACTTCCGCAGGTCGTCGTTGCGGCCCATGACCAGCACGGTCTGGTCCTTGGTAAAGACGTGTTCGGGGTTGGGCATGGGCTGCAGCTTGCCGTTCTGCTTGATGGCGGTGACGTTGAGCTGGTACCGGGTGCGCACCTTCAGCTCCAGGATGCTTTTGCCCACCCACTCTTCGGGAACGTCGATCTCGCAGATGGAGTAATCCTCCCCCAAGGCGGTGAAGTCCAGCACATGGTCGGTGGTGTAGCGCACCGCCGCGTAGTTGGCCGCCTGCTGAACCGGGTAGATCACATGGTCGGCGCCGTTGCGCAGCAGCAGCTTGGCGTGGATGTCGGTGGCGGCGCGGGCCAGCACCACCTGGGCGCCGTTGTCCTTGAGCAGGGCGGTGGCTTCCAGGGAGCTCTCGAAATCATCCCCAATGGCCACCACACAGAGATCAAAGTTGCGGGCCCCCAGCGTCTTGATAAAGGCTTCGTTGGTGGCGTCCCCGATCTGGGCGTCGGTCACATCGGCCAGGGCCTCGTTGACCCGTTCCTCGTCAATGTCCACCGCCAGGACGTCGTGGCCCAGCTCCTGCAGCTTCAGCGCCATGTAACGGCCGAAGCGGCCCAGGCCGATCAGCAGAATGGATTTCATAAATAATGTTCTCCTTTCGATGGCTGTCTCTCAGCCGATGATGACCCGCTCCACCGGCAGACGGCGGGGCGAAGTCTCGTTGGGGTTGGCCAGGGCGTAGATCATGGTCAGACCGCCCACACGGCCGAAATACATCAGGAAGGTCAGAATCAGATGGGAGGGAGCGGACAGGGTGGGGGTCAGCCCCAGGGAAAGTCCGACGGTACCGATGGCGCTGGCGCACTCAAACAGGGCCTGGTTCAGCGGAACGGCTTCCAGCATGGAGAGCGCCGCGCCGCCGGCCAGGAACAGCACCAGGTAGAGGAAGACCAGCACGGTGGCACGGCCCAGCACCTCCTCGTCCAGCCGGCGGCCGAAGGCCTCGGTGTCCGGCTTGCGGCGCAGCACCGACCGGATGGAGAGGAAGATCGCCGCCACCGTGGTGGTCTTGACGCCGCCGGCGGTGGACCCCGGGGAACCGCCAATGAGCATCAGGACGATGGTCAGCATCAGGCTGGTGCCGCTGAAGGTCGCATAATCCACCGTGTTGAAACCGGCGGTGCGGGGGGTGACCGACTGGAACAGGGATGCCCAGATTTTGTCCCCGATGCTCATCCCCATCCACTGGGGCAGCTGGAACTCGTAGAGCAAAAAGAAGAGGAAGGGAAAGACCAGCAGGATGGCGGTGGTGGAAAGCACCAGCTTGGTCTGCAGCCGGTAGGTGTGCAGACGGGTGCGGCGCTCGTAGACATCGGTCCAGACCGCAAAGCCCAGGCCGCCGATGATGATGAGGGCCATGATGGTCAGGTTGACCAGCGGGTTGGCCACAAAATCGGTGAGGGAGGAGTAGGGGACATCCCGGCCCATCAGGTCAAACCCGGCGTTGCAGAAGGCCGAGATGCTGTGAAAGATGGAAAACCACACCCCCCGCAGCAGCCCGTAGCGCGGCACAAACTGGGTGGCCAGCAGCAAAGCACCAATCCCCTCAAAGAGGGCGGCGCAGCGCAGGATGAAGCTGGTGGCCCGCAGGATGCCGGCTATCTGGGGCAGGCCCACCGACTCCTGCATCAGGAACCGCTGCCGCAGCCCGATCTTGGAGCCCCGCAGCATGTTGATGAGGATGGCGATGGTCACAAACCCCAGACCGCCCACCTGGATCAGCACCAGAATCACCATCTGGCCGAACAGCGACCAGTGGGTGTAGGTGTCGTAGGCCACCAGGCCGGTGACGCAGGTGGCCGAGGTGGCGGTCATGAGGGACTCGATAAAGGGGGTAAAGCTGCCGTCCCGGCTGGAGATGGGCAGACTGAGCAGCAGCCCGCCCAGCAGGATGATGACCAGAAATCCCAGAGCGATGACCCGGGACGGGGTAAACCATCTCCGGCGATGGGAAACTTTGCGTGGTGACATAAAAAAGCCTCCGGTGTGTTCATTCAGTCTATTGTATCATATTCCGTCCCAAAAGGAAAGAAGAAAGAAAAAAGTGTGACTTTCTTTTTGGGGAGAAGGCCAGAACAGGGAAAGACTCGGGCAACAAAGGGAAAACTTTCGCGGGAAAGGCAAATTTCGGGTGACAAGGCCACAGGGAATCTAGTATAATAAACAACAGGTCCGCCTGCGGGCGGCAACCGTTTGCCGGCTAAGAGAAGAAAGGACTGCCCATGAAAACCACCCCTCAAACAAGACGCATTACCCGGATCCGGGTACATAATATGGAGGAGCGGATCAAACATGCCCTGCGGGACCAGATCGCCGAAGCCGCCAGCCTGCTGGAGGTGGTGCTCTCCTGCCTGGTGCTGATCGGCCTGCTGATCAGCGCCGTTCCGGTGGCCCGGGAGATGCTCACCCTCTGGAGCAGCGACAACACCGATACCTTCCAGACCTTTCTGGGGCACGCCTTCAACCTGGTCATTGGCATCGAGTTCATCAAGATGCTGGCCAAGCACAGCCCTGGCAGCGCGCTGGAGGTGCTGCTCTACGCCATTGCCCGCTATATGATTCTGGGCCACGGCACCGCGGTGGACAACCTGCTGGGGGTTGCCGCCATCGGGCTGATTTTCCTGATCCGCAAGTTCTGTTTTGTGCCCTCCTTCGGCTCCGGCCGTTCCCACATGGAGGAGGAAGCCGGGCAGACCGACGAGGACGAGATCGAATCCATCCAGTAAAACAGTACAGGCCGCAGCCCCCTTTTGTGAGGACTGCGGCCTGTTTTTATACCAGAACGTCCTTGATGAGCAGCGAAAGGCCGCCGGTGGCGCTGTGGATGAACTCCACCGCGTCATCGCTGTTGCACAGCTCGGCGGGAATCTTGATCTCAATACCGCTCTCGGTCTTGAAACTGCGGCTTTCCAGCTTGCGGATCCGGGCGGGGGAGACGGTGACCCGGTCGTTGGCCTCCACGCCGGTTTCGGCCAGAGCTTGCTCAAAGGCGGGCACCGCCAGGGGGTAGTTTTCTTCCATCCGGGCACGCACATCCTCCACTGCAATGGTGTTGTCCACCGCCTGGTTGCGCACCATCAGCTCCACCGCCGTCTCGGTGCCGCCGTCAAAAGGAGGTACATCCTCCAGGGATTCCGGCTCGGGGTAGGCCTGCTGGACCGCGGCCACGGCGGTCTCGCACACCGCCTTCAGCTTTTCCTTCTCGGGCAGGGCCTGGGCACAGGAAAAGACCCGGCTGGACAGATAGAAATCCTTCTTTTCATCCAGCTGGTATTTCTTTTCAATCAGCCGGATGGTCAGGTTGGCCCGGTCGATGAGGGCGGCCTCGTCCGCCTTTCCGCTGCCGGGCAGCAGGGTGCGCTGGGGGGCGATGGTGCTGCACCGGCCGTTGCCCAATTCGTTGGTCAGATGGGTGAAGCCGGGGCGGTAGTTCAGCTTGAGCACCGCATAAAAGGGAACCCCGTCGGCGGTGAAATCCGCCACCGCCAGGTCCCCGGCGGGGATGGCAGGGTATTGCAGCATCTGGTCAAAGATCACCCCGGCAATCCGGCGGGAGAGATCGATGAAATCCTGGTTGGCCTGCATCTCCTGCAAAAAGGCGGAGTCGGGCAGAAAACGGCAGTTCTTGCCGTCATCGGTGGCAAAGGCCTTCTCGATGCAGGTGATGAAATAGTCGTAAAGATCGGCGTCCAGATCCATCGGCCGGTCGGAGAGCAGCGGCTCGGAGGCGCCGTTGTCCAGAATATGATAGATGACTTGGTTCAGCTTGACTTCCATGGATGTTGCTCCTTCTTTTGGACTGGCTTTCAGTATAGCATATTTTCCGGCGTTTGGATACCGGAGCCTCGGCGGCGCACACTAACCCTGGATCTCCCCGCGGGGAGACAGGGAGGTGTGATAACCATGAAGAACACGCAGCACAGCGGACCGGAGAACCCGAACCGGGCGGACAACGCCATCGACCTGCGGGGCAGGGTGCCCCGGGAGGATGGATTTTTGCGCCATACCCTGCCGGACCGGCAGCGGCTGGCCAAGGCCTACCTGAAAGGGCAGTGCCCCGGCGTTCAGCAGAGCTACGCCCCCAACGCCAAGCCCAGCAAAACCGAGGGCTGGGTGGAGGACGATGAGACGGTGGAACGGCTGGCGCGCTGGCGCAGAGAGGCGCCCTACGGCTGACCCCAGGCCCAAAACAAGGGACGGGAAGTGTTCCCGTCCCTTGTCTGTTATGTAGGGGTTACTCGGCGTGCTGCAGGATGCCGTCGCCGTCCAGGTAGGCGCCCTCCTCCATGGCGTCGTTCATGGTGGTCAGCACCCAGCCGCGGTCGGTCTCGTCGGTCAGCAACCCGGTGGTGCCGCTCTGCTGCTGGCAGGGCAGAATCTGGCAGCTGAAATCATCGGGGCTGCGCAGGGTGACCTTCAGCAGGGCGGTGTTGTCCACCTCCATGTTGAACCAGAAGTTGCCCAGGCTGTAAAAGACCGGCACATCTCCCCGCCAGCCGGCCCCCTGCAGCAGGTTGGGATGGGAACCCACAATCAGGTCGGCGCCGGCGTCGGCACAGGCGGTGGCCAGGTCGATCTGCTCCTGTTCCAGATCGGTGGTCCCGTCGGTGCCCCAGTGGAGGCTGACAACGACAAAATCGGCATTTTCCTTGGCCTGACGGATGGCGTCCAGGGTTTCGGCGGGGTCATAAGCATAGAGCACCCCGGGGCTGTCGGCGGTGGCCTGCGGGGTCAGGACATCACTTTCCACCCGGGTGGCCGCCACAAAGGCGATGGTCATCCCGTTGACCTGGTAGTACTGGGCCTGCTGGGCCTCGGCCAGGTTGCGCCCGGCCCCCACCGTGGCGATGCCGGCGGCCGAGAGATTGTCCAGGGTATCGGTCAGGGCATCCAGCCCAAAGTCTCCCACATGGTTGTTGGCCAGCGAGACGATGTCGGCACCCACAGCCTGCCAGTATCCGGTATCGGCGGAGGCGGCGCGGAAGGTGTCTTCTTTGCCTTCCAGGGGCTCGCCCCGGTCGGAGATGCAGAACTCATTGTTGCAGAAGAGCAGGTCGGCGCCCTGCATCTCGGCCAGCAGATCCGCCGAGAAGTTCTCGGAAAAATCGGTGCGGCCGCTGCCGAGATAGTTTGCCATGATCTCCCCGTCGTCGGCAAAGTTCACATCGCCGGTGAAGGCCAGGGTGACGCTGTCGGGGCTGGCGGCCTCGATGGTGTGCCAGTTGGCCGGGGTGGGGGTGGCCTCGGGTGTGGGTTTAGGGGTGGATTCCGGTGTGGCCGTCGGCGTGGGGGTGGGGACCGCGCCGATCACGGTGCCCTGGTCCCCCCGCAGGCAGCCGGTCAGGGCAAGGGCCATCCCGGCAGCACAGGCCAGGGCGGTCAGTTTGGATAAATTGGTTTTCATAAAAGATCCTTTTGTTATCAGTCAAATTAGACGAGGCGGGTCGCCCCAGAAAAAGAAACTATCTCTATTATACACAGTTTTCCAGTCTTTGGGTAGCAAAATAAAGGGTTTTTACAAATACAAAAGCCCTGCCGGGGGTTCCGGCAGGGCCATCAGCAGTTGAGAGGATTATTCGTACAGCGGGAACCGGGCCACCAGATCGGCTACCGTGGATGCCACCGCTTCCTTGCGGTTGTCAAAGTCAAAGATGCAGTCGGCAATGCAGTCGGCGATGACCTTCATCTCCTCGGGACCCATGCCGCGGGTGGTCACGGCGGGGGTGCCCACCCGGACGCCGCTGGTCACGAAGGGGCTGCGCTTCTCGCCGGGAACGGTGTTCTTGTTGGCGGTGATGTGCACCTCGTCCAAGTTGTGCTCCAGATCCTTGCCGGTGCAGTCCTCATCCGAAAGGTCAATGAGCAGCAGGTGGTTGTCGGTGCCCCCCGAAACCAGCTTGACGCCGCGGGCAGTCAGGGCATCGGCCATGGCGGCGGCGTTGGCGACGATCTTCTGGGCGTACTCCCGGAAGGAGGGCTGCAGCGCCTCCCCGAAGCAGACCGCCTTGGCGGCGATGATGTGCTCCAGCGGGCCGCCCTGGGTGCCGGGGAAGATGGCCGAGTTGATCCGCTTGATCAGGTAGGGGTTGTTGGTCAGGATCAGGCCGCCCCGGGGCCCGCGCAGGGTCTTGTGGGTGGTGGTGGTCACCACGTCGGCGTAGGGCACCGGGTTCTGGTGCACGCCGCCGGCCACCAGACCGGCGATGTGGGCCATATCCACCATCAGCATGGCGCCGTAGCCATGGGCAATCTCGGCCAGGCGGGCAAAGTCAATGGCCCGGGGATAGGCCGAGGCACCGGCCACCAGCAGCTTGGGCCGGACCTTGCTGACCTGTTTGGCCAGGGCATCGTAGTCGATGCGGCCGTCCTCGCCCACGCCGTAGGCAACAAAGTTGTAGTTCTTGCCGCTCATGTTCACCGGGGAACCATGGGTCAGGTGGCCGCCCTGGGACAGATCCATCCCCATGACGGTGTCCCCCACATCCAGCAGGGCAAAGTAGACGGCCAGGTTGGCCTGGGCGCCGGAATGGGGCTGGACGTTGGCGTACTTGGCGCCGAAGAGCTGGCAGGCCCGCTGGATGGCGATGTTCTCCACCTCATCCACATAGCGGCAGCCGCCGTAGTACCGGTGGCCGGGATAGCCTTCGGCATATTTGTTGGTGAGCACGCTGCCCATGGCAGCCATGACAGCGGGGGAGACAATGTTTTCGCTGGCGATTAGTTCGATGTTCTGGCGCTGACGTTCCAGCTCGCGGTTCATGGCGGCCCCCACCTCGGGGTCCTGGCCGCAGACAAAACCAATGGTGTCCATCATATCCTGGTACATACTTACACTCCTCTCGTCAATACAAAAGTTGGTCTTCTGAAACCGGTCCTCACAGGGTTCCCTTGGTGGACAGAACCCCCTGGATCCGTTCATCCTTCTGGGTGGCCGCGTCCAGCGCCTTGGCAAAGGCCTTGAACATCGCCTCCAGCTTGTGGTGGTCGTTTTCGCCGTACAGCACCTTCAGATGCAGGTTCATCATGGCGGCGTAGCTGATGGCGTAGAAAAACTCCCGCGCCATCTGGGTGTCCATCCCGCCGCAGCTGGGCCCGGCAAAGGCGGCGTCATACACCAGGTAGGGCCGCCCGCCCAGGTCCACCGCGCACAGGGCCAGGGTTTCATCCATGGGCAGCATGCAGCTGCCGTACCGCCGGATGCCGGCCTTGTCCCCCAGGGCCTGCCGGATGGCGGTGCCCAGCGCAATGCCGGTATCCTCGATGGTGTGATGGCAGTCCACAACCAGATCCCCCTGACACTGCAGCTGCAGGTCAAACAGGCCGTGGCGGGCAAACCCGTCCAGCATGTGGTCAAAAAAGCCGATGCCGCTGTGCAGATCGGTCTTACCACTGCCGTCCAGGTTCAATGTCAGGGTAATTTGGGTTTCCCGGGTGTTGCGGGTCACCGTTGCTATGCGTTCCATCACAGTCCCTCTCTTTCCCGCGGCGGTGCGCCGGGGCAATGTATGCTCCAAAAGCCGGCCTCCCGGCGGGAATGCTTTAATCGGCTAAAGAGCATATACAGACTATACCACCCCAAAACCGCCCCGTCAACCGGCAGGACGGGGGTTTTTCGCAGAGAGTTTACGAATTTGCAACACATTGCGGTTCTTTCCGCGATACAATAAAACCGGAATGCAGGGAAAGCAGATCCCTTATTGTTCAGGAAAGGACCTTGCAGGAATGAGCAAAATCATCGGAATTGATCTTGGCACCACCAACAGCTGTGTCGCGGTGGTGGAGGGCGGCAAACCGGTCGTGATCCCCAACGCCGAGGGCCAGCGCACCACCCCTTCGGTGGTGGCCTTTACCAAGGCCGGGGAGCGCCTGGTGGGGGAGCCGGCCAAGCGCCAGGCCGTGACCAATGCCCCTCGCACCATCAGCAGCGTCAAGCGCAAGATGGGGGAGGAAACCCGCATCCCCATCGACGGCAAATGCTATACGCCGCAGGAGATCAGCGCGCTGATCCTGCAAAAGCTGCGCGCCGACGCCGAGGCCTATCTGGGCGAACCGGTGACCGAGGCGGTGATCACGGTGCCGGCCTATTTCAACGATGCCCAGCGCCAGGCCACCAAGGATGCCGGGCGGATTGCCGGGCTCAATGTCCGGCGGATCATCAACGAACCCACCGCTGCCGCCCTGGCCTACGGCTTGGACAACGGCAAGGCCCAGACGGTGATGGTCTACGATCTGGGCGGCGGCACCTTTGATGTCTCGCTGATCCAGATCGGGGACGGCATCGTCCAGGTGCTGGCCACCTGCGGGGACAACCATCTGGGCGGGGATGATTTTGATGCCCGCATCGCCGATTGGCTGGTACAGGAGTTCCAGAACCAGCACGGGGTGGACCTCAGCCGGGACATGGTGGCGATGCAGCGGATCCGGGAGGAGGCCGAAAAAGCCAAGAAGGAGCTCTCGGTGGCCACCCGGACCGAGATCAATCTGCCCTTTATCACGGTGGGCCCCCAGGGACCGCTCCATCTGGAGGCGGTGCTGACCCGGTCCCACTTTGACCAGCTGACCGCCGATCTGGTGGAGCGCACCGCTCTGCCGGTGCGCAACGCCCTGCAGGATGCCGGGCTGGCTGCCAACGACCTAGACCAGGTGCTGCTGGTGGGTGGGTCCACCCGCATCCCGGCGGTGCAGGCCAAGGTCATGCGGATGATTGACCTGGAACCCTCCAAGGCGCTGAACCCCGACGAATGTGTGGCACTGGGGGCGGCGGTGCAGGGCGGACGCCTGGGCGGCGAGGTGCTGGCCTCGGGCGGGGAGAGCCTGCTGCTGATGGATGTGACCCCGCTGACCCTCTCCATCGAGACGGTGGGCGGGGTGGCCACCCACCTGATTGAGCGCAACTCCACCATCCCCACTCGGTTTTCCAAGGTCTTTACCACGGCCGCTCCCTTCCAGAGCACGGTGGAAATCAAGGTGCTCCAGGGCGAGCGGGAATTTGCCAAGGACAACAAGCTGCTGGGCACCTTCACCCTGCGGGGGATCAAGCGTGCCTGGGCCGGGGTGCCCCAGATCGAGGTGACCTTTGACATCGACGCCAACGGCATCGTCAAGGTCAGCGCCAAGGACCTGGACACCGGCAAGGAACAGAGCATTACCATTTCGGGCACCTCCAACCTCAGCGAGGAGCAGATCCAGCGGGCCATGCGGGATGCCGCCATGTATGCCAGCCAGGATGCCGAGCGCAAGGCTGCCATCGAGGCCCTCAACGCGGCGGAGAGCATGCTCTACCGGGTGAACTCGGCGCTGGGCAGCAAGACCGGCAAGGAACTGGACCGGGAGAGCCGCTCCCGGATCAAGGAGGGAGTGCGGAACCTGGAACGGGCGGCCCGCCACAAAAAGGCGGAGAAGATGACCCCGCAGGACACCGCCGCCCTCAACACGGCGCGGGAAGCCCTGGCATCCCTGGCCGGGGACCTGGTCACCCGGTGGGAGAGCGAGGAACAGGCCCGCCGTTCCCAACAGCGGTAAAAATCCCCAAGATTGCAACACATGAAACACCCCCGTCCCGGCATAGGCTGGGACGGGGGTGATTTTTTGGACAAAGAGAGGCGGCAGACCCTGTCGGTGGCGGGGGCTGTGGTGGGGTGCCTGATCGGAGCGGGGTTTGCCAGCGGGCAGGAGGTGGTGCAGTTTTTTTCCGCCTACGGCCCGCTGCGCGGGGCCCTGGGGGCTGGGCTGATGCTGATGGTGCTGGTGCCTCTGGCGGCTGCGGTGCCGCTGCGGGGAAGTTTCTCCGCCTGCTGCGGCCCCGTGCTGGGCCAGCTGCTGCAGCGGCTGATGCCGGTGGTCTGCCTGGGGGTCTACGGGGTGATGCTGGCCGGGGCGGGGGCCTTGCTGGAACAGGCGGTGGGGCTTCCGGCCTTCTGGGGACGCACCGCCATGCTCTGCCTGACCTTGGGCAGCGTCCTGACCGGGCTGGACCGGCTGACCCGGGTGCTGGGGCTGGCGGGGCCGGTGATTGTGGTCTTTGTGCTGCTCACCGCCGGGGCGGCCCTGCTGGGGACCGCGCCTCCCTGGCCGGAGCTTCCCCAGAACCTGCCTCGGGCAGGCCGGGTGTGGTGGCTCAGCGCTTTGAACTACGGGGGCTACAATGGCTTGCTGCTGGCTCCCTTTCTGCTGGCGCTGTCCGGCAGCCTGCCGGCGGGGGAGAGGAGACAGCGGGAAGCCCGTCTGGCGGCGGTGCTGGGCTGCGGTGGGTTCGGGGCGGCGGTGCTGCTGTTGCACCTGGCGCTGTGCACCCACCCCCAGGTGCTGGCACAGGAGGCGCCGGCGGTGGCCCTGGCCAGTCTGCTCTGGCCGGTGGCCGCGGGGCTGGCGGCACCGGTACTGGCCGTGGGGGTCTACACCACCGCGGTGCCGCTGCTCTGGTCGGCCTGTGCCGGAACCGGAAAGAACCCCTGCCCGCCGGCCCGGCGGGTGGGGGTGGCGCTGATGGGTTGGGGCTGCTCGGCCCTGCCCTTTTCCCGGCTGGTGGGGGCGCTGTACCCGGTGATCGGCTGGCTGGGGCTGCTGCTGGCCGCGGGGTTGGCAGTTTCGGCCCGGCCCCGGCGTTGAAACGTCAAAATGGATGTGCTATAATTTCTGGGACACTGTTGGAACAAAGGATGTATGCTTGGGATGAAAACGGTAAAATATGCCCTGCTCCAGACCCTGCCGGTGATGGCGGGGTATCTGGTGCTGGGACTGGGGTTTGGTGTGCTGCTGCAAAGCAAGGGCTACGGCGTGGGCTGGGCCTTCGCCATGGGGGCACTGATCTACGCCGGGTCGATGCAGTATGTGGCCATTGACCTGCTGGCCGGCGGCGCCTCGCTGATCTCGGCGGCGCTGATGACCCTGATGGTCAACGCCCGGCATCTCTTCTACGGGGTGTCCATGCTGGAGCGGTATCGGGGAATGGGACCGGTCAAGCCCTATCTGATCTTTGCCCTCACCGACGAGACCTATTCCCTGGTGTGCAGCAAGGACCCGCCGGCTGATCTGGACCGCCGGTGGGTGTTTTTTCTCATCTCGCTTCTGGATCACATCTACTGGGTGACGGGCAGCGTGCTGGGGGCGCTGGTGGGCCAGGCCCTACCCTTTGATGCCACCGGGATTGATTTCTCCATGACCTCCCTCTTCTTGGTGGTCTTTACCGAACAGTGGCGGGGCAGCCAGGATCACACGGCGGCCCTGGTGGGGCTGGGAGCCTCCCTGGTCTGCCTGGCGGTCTTTGGCCCGTCGGATTTCCTGATTCCCGCCATGGTCCTGATGACCCTGCTGCTGATCCTGCTGCGCCCCTGGCTGGAGCGCCGGAAGGAGGCCGCCCATGGCTGAACTGCACAGTGTTTTGCTGGTGGCGGTCATCGCCGGGGTGACGGCGGTGCTGCGATTTTTGCCCTTTGCGGCCTTCGGCGGGGGACGCCCCACCCCACGGATCATCCTTTACCTGGCCCGGGTGCTGCCCTGTGCCATCATGGGGATGCTGGTGATCTACTGTCTGCGCAATGTGGATCTGTGGGGCGCCAGCCATGGACTGCCGGAGCTGCTGGCCGGTGCGGTGGTGGTGGGGCTGCACCTGTGGAAACACAACACCCTGCTGAGCATTGCAGCCGGAACCGCCCTGTACATGGTTCTGGTACAGGTGGTGTTCTGAGACAACAAAAATGCCGTCCGCGGAAGTTGCGGACGGCATTTTGCGTCAGGGTTCGGGGGCATCCAGCCCGGGCCATCGCTCGGGCGGCAGGCAGTAGACCGCACCGCAGAGCAGCAGTGCCACCGGGTTGGTGGTCAGGTGGAAACTCTGCATCTCCATAAAGGCGTAGACCAGCATGGTCAGCAGACAGAAAAACTCCACCCGGCGGTGCTGCCGGGCCATCCCCCACAGCGCCGCCATCACCAGAATCCCCAGAAGGATGGCCACCACCGGCCCGAACTGGTAGAGGGCAAAGGCGAAGCTGTTGTCCAGCGGGGGCCAGTCGTTGAGCACCTGGCCGGCAATCTTGATGTCATAGTGGCGGTAAGCGGTCCAGATCAGCGAGAGACGATAGGTCAGCAGCGCGTCAATTTTGGCCAGCCAGGCGGGGCCGAAATCGCTGTTCCAGGGGCCGATCTTGACTAGCCTTAGGGGCAGCAGATAGCTGACGGCGGCCATCACCGGTACTAAGGCCGGGGCGCTCCAGCGGGCAAACCGGGGCAGAAGACGGTTCTGCCGCAGCCGGCAGAGTGCCAGCAGCAAGGCCAGCAGCAGGGTGCAGAGGGCGGCGGTGCGGGAGGCGGGCCCCACCATGAGAAAGATCCCCACCGCGGCCAGCAGCGCCGCATCCCCCCACCGGACCCGCCTGGCCCGGAGCAGGGCATAGGCCAGAACCAGCCCGAAGACCAGCCCGCCGAAGGTGTTGGGGTGGCCGTAGCCGTAGGTGCCCCGCAGCAGGCCGCTGCGCTCGCTGACCATATCGGGGGCGACGATGCCGGCAAAGTGCAGCCCGGCCACCAGGCAGACCGACAGCAGACCGCTGACCAGAAAGGCCCGCAGCGGGCGGCGCAGGGGCAGATCCTTGGCAGCCAGCACTGCCACCGCAATGCCGATCCACCAGATGTTCTGGCTGTTGAAATAGGTCCACCGGGCGATGAAGTAGAGGCAGCCCGCCACCCCCATGCTGCGCCAGGTGTACCGGGTGCCCAGCAGAATCTTGGCCCCGAAACAGAGGAAGGCGGTCCAGTCCAGCACAGGGGAGAGTACCCCGTCCACCCAGGCCCAGTTTTCCCGGGCCATGCTGTTGCAGAAGGTCACGCTGATCTCGTAGCAGACCAGCCCCAGGGTGAACAGCCAGCTCCCCACGGCAATCCGCCTGCCGGCGCACCAGGACCCGAACAGCAGGTGATCCTGGCGCCACAAGCTCAGAAAGGCGCGGCGCAGCCGCCCCGGCCCGGCGGGCACCGCCCGGAAGCCCAGGACCGCATCCACCGCCGCGGCGGCAAAAAGGGCCAGCAACAGCCCGTTTGCAAATTCAAACACGAAGGAAACCCTCCTTGCACGGCCCATGGGGGGCCGGCGTTTTTCGCCGGGCATCCCGGCGGATACTGTCATTATACCCGGAAAGGCGTTCTGCCGCAAGGCGGGTTTGACGGGGCCCTGGCCGGATGATATACTATATTGGAGTATATCGTGACACCGTCCGCTCCTTCCGGCAGCGGACGGCGCAGGGAGAAGAATGTCATGAAAGCAGCGCAGTACCGCAAAATCATCGGCTGGTTTGAAGAGCACCCCACCGCCAGGCAACTTCTGCACCTGGCAGCCCGGGGCAGTGTGGCCGCGGTGTATCTGTTGTATGCCGCCCTGCTGGTTCTGCTGGCCTGGCAGCGCAGCCCGGCAATCTGGCCCGGGCTGGGGGTACCTGCCGTGGCATTCCTCAGCGGCACCGCGCTGCGGGCGGGGATCAACCGCCCCCGCCCCTACGAGGCATTGTCGTTTCAGCCGCTCTTCCCCAAAGATACCCGGGGCAAGAGTATGCCCAGCCGTCACTGTTTTTCGGCCGCCGCCATCGCGGTGACGGCGGGGATGAACGTCCCGCTGCTGGGGGTGGTGCTGGGGGGTCTGGCCCTGGTCATCGCCTTTTCCCGGGTGCTGGAAGGGGTACACTATCCCTCTGACGTAGTGGTAGGGCTGGTCTACGGCGCTGCGGTGGCCGGTCTGGGCTTCTGGGCCTGGAATCTGCTCCAATGAGCAGCAGCGCCCGGCAGGAAACAAAAAAGCCCTGTGCCGCGGCGTGGGTTGCGCGCCTGGGGCACAGGGCTTTTTGCTGTGAGATCAGCGGATGAAGTTGGTGCGGGCAGCAGATTCGGCCTCCGGCGGCTGGATGCCCGCGGCCTTGCCGGCTTCGATGCAGCGCAGCATCCAGGCCATGTTGCGGCCCAGATTGCGCATGATCTGCATGCCTTCCAGATCCTGGGCAGCCTCGGCGGCGTTGCTGCCGTGGACCATCGGCCAGTAGGTGGAGTTAACCAGAGGCATCTCATAGAACTGAGGGATCTTCTCCATCGCTTCCAGGGCGGTGGTGGTGCCGGCCCGGCGGGCACTGGTCACGATGGCTGCCGGCTTGTGGCGCAGATACCGCCCGGCGCTGTAAGACAGCCGGTGCATAAAGCCCAGCATCCCGGCTGCCGCCGTGGCGTAGTGAACCGGCGCGCCAAAGACAACGCCGTCCGCCTTTTCCAGCAGCGGCAGTACATCCACCACCGGGCCGCCAAAGACGCACTTGCCGGCCTTGGCGCAGCCGCCGCAGCCCACACAGCCGCCCACCGGCGCAGCGCCGATGTGGAAGATGGTGGTTTCGATGCCTTCGGCTTCCAGGGTTTTGGCAACCTCGGCCAGGGCGGTGTAGGTGCAGCCGTTCTTGTGCGGACTGCCGTTGATCAACAAAACATTCATCTTGTCAAACGCCTCCGTTCGTTTTGGTACTTTTTCATTATATCATACGCGGCAAGCCCCCGCCTGCCCACAAAGGAGTACAATATGACTGCTGTCTGTCCTCTCGTTGCCCGCAACTGCGGCGGTTGCCCCTTGATCCAGACCCCCTATCCCCAACAGTTGGCCCGCAAACAGCAGCAGGCCGAAACCCTGCTGGGGCGTTTTGCCCCGGTGGCCCCGGTGCTGGGGCAACAGGACCCCTGGCACTACCGCAACAAGGCCATTGCCACCTTCACCATGCGCCAGGGAAAACTGAGCTGCGGCATCTACGCCGAGGGCACCCACCGGGTGCTGCCCGAGGCCGACTGCCTGCTGCAGGACACCCTGCTCAACCGCACCATCGCGGCGGCACTGGAGGCGGCCCGGGCCTGCCGCTGGCCCGCCTATGACGAGGACCGGGGCACCGGTCTGGTGCGGCATCTGGTGGTCCGGTGCGGCAAGCGCAGCGGCCAGGTCATGGTGGTGCTGGTCACGGGGCAGGAACGGCTGCCCGGCAGCCGCAACTTTGTGACAGCGCTGCGGCAACAGGCCCCCTGGGTCACCACGGTGGTGCACAACTGCAACCCCCGCCGCACCAGTGCGGTGCTGGGGCGGGATGTGCGGGTGCTGTTCGGCCCCGGCAAAATTACCGATACCCTCTGTGGCCTGACCTTTTCCATCAGTCCCCGCAGCTTTTACCAGGTCAACCCCGACCAGACCGAAAGGCTCTACCGCAAAGCGCTGGAATTTGCCGCCCTCACCGGCCGGGAGACGGTGCTGGATGCCTACTGCGGCACCGGGACCATCGGCCTCTGCGCGGCGGCCACGGCCCGCCAGGTGGTGGGGGTGGAGCGTACCCCCGAAGCGGTGCAGGACGCGGTGGCCAACGCCCGCCGCAACCGGATCACCAATGCCCGGTTCGTCTGTGCCGATGCCACCGACTGGATGTGCCGGGCTGCAGCGGAAGGCTTCCGGCCGGATGTGGTCTTCCTGGACCCGCCTCGGGCGGGCAGCACTCCTGCCTGCATTGAGGCGGTGGCCCGGATGGAACCCCGGCGGGTGGTCTATGTGAGCTGCGACCCCGAGACGCTGGCCCGGGATGTAACGCTGTTCGGCCGGCAGGGATACCGGGCCCGGGCCTTCCAGCCGGTGGACCTGTTCCCCCACACAAACCATTTGGAAAATGTCTCACTGCTGACCCGGTGAGACCAGGAGAAAAAGATGAAAGATCGTACCACAGAACAATACAACCGTACCCGCCGGCTGCTGGGGCAGCAGGCGTTAGACTGCCTGGCCGCTGCCCATGTGGCGGTGTTCGGCATTGGCGGGGTGGGGGGCCACGCCGCCGAGGTGCTGGCCCGCAGCGGGGTGGGCCGCCTGAGCCTGTTTGACAGCGACACCGTCGCCCCCTCCAACCTCAACCGCCAGCTGGTGGCCCTCCATTCCACCCTGGGGCAGTACAAGGTGGATGTGATGGCGGACCGGATCCGGGACATCGACCCCTCCATCGAGGTGCACCCCTATCGGATGTTCTATTCCGCCGAGACAGCGGACCAGGTCAACCTGGCCGAATTTGACTATGTGGTGGACTGCATTGACACGGTCTCGGCCAAGCTGCTGCTGATCCAGCGCTGCAAGGAGGCCGGCGTGCCCATCCTGTCCAGCATGGGGGCGGCCAACAAGATGGATCCCACCGCCTTTCGGGTGGCAGACATCTCCAAGACCAGCGTCTGCCCGCTGGCCAAGATCATCCGGATCGAGTGTCGCAAGCGCCGGTTGGGCAAGCTGAAGGTGGTCTATTCCCAGGAGGTACCCCTGGCACCGCTGGAGGACCAGAGCAACGAGCAGCCCACCGCATCCCGGCGCACTGTGCCGGCCTCCAACGCCTTTGTGCCTGCCGCCTGCGGCCTAGTGGTGGGGAGTGAGGCGGTCAAGGACCTGCTGCGAGCCCGGGATCTCTGCCGAGGCCGGTGAACGGAACTTTTTCTTCCAAGCAAAAACGGAGTGCGAACCCCTAGGGGAACGCACTCCGATTTTTTTGCAGTTTGTCCGGCTTAGCGGTCGGCCAGCGGGACATATTTCTGGGGGGTGCCCAGGTATTTGTAGGCGGGGCGGATGATGCGGTTGGCAAACTCCACCTCTTCCACCCGGTGGGCACACCAGCCGGGCACACGGGCGATGGCAAAGAGCGGGGTGTACAGATCCTCGCTGATGCCCAGCATCCGGTAGATCAGGCCGCTGAACAGGTCCACGTTGGCGCAGACCTTTTTGGGACCATGCTTTTCCTCGGCGAAGATCTCGGGAGCCAGCCGCTCAATGCTGCACAGCATCTCGAACTCCTCGTCAAAGCCCTTCTCGTAGGCCAGGTGGCGGGCGTGGGTCTTGAGGATCTGGGCCCGGGGATCGCTGAGGGTGTAGACGGCGTGGCCCATGCCGTAGATCAGGCCGCTGCCGTCGCCGGCCTCCTTGCGAAGAATCTTGCGCAGGAACTCCCGCACCTCGTCGTCATCCGAGGGGTTCTCCACATTTTCCAGAATGTAGTCCAGCTGGTGCATGACCTTCAGGTTGGCGCCGCCGTGTTTGGGGCCCTTGAGGGCACCGATGGCCGCCGAGATGGCGGCATAGGTATCGGTGCCGGAGCTGGAGAGCACCCGGCAGGTGAAGGTGGAGCAGTTGCCGCCGCCGTGGTCGGCGTGGGCCAGAAGGCAGAGGTCCAGCAGCCGGGCTTCCTCGTGGGTGAACTTCTGATCGGCCCGGTAGGTGGACAGGATGTGCTCGGCCGTACTCTGCCCTTCGGTGGGCAGGTGGAAGTACATGCTGTCCCGGTCATAGACCCGGCGCTTGATCTGGTAGGCGTTGACCATCATGGTGGGCATCTCGGAAATCAGGTTGATGCTCTGGCGCAGGATGTTGGGCAGCGAGAGATCCTCGGCGTGCTCATCGTAGCTGTACATGGCCAGCACGCTGCGGGCCATCTTGTTCATGATGTTGGGGGAGGGGGAGTTCATGATCATGTCGTCGGCAAACCCGTGGGGCAGCTCCCGATGGCTTTCCATCAGCTTGCAGAAACGGGCATACTGGTCCTTGTTGGGCAGCGAGCCGAACAGAAGCAGCCAGACAACCTCCTCGAACATGAACCGGTCGTGGGCATCCGCCTCGGCGGCCAGGGTGTCGATGTCGATGCCGCGGTAGACCAGCCGGCCGGGAATGGGGCGGATGGTGCCGTCCTCCAGCTTCTCGTAGCCGATGACGCTGGACACGTTGGTGACGCCGGCCAGAACACCGGTGCCGTCGGGATTGCGCAGGCCGCGCTTGACCCCCAGCCGGTCGGCCATATGGGGGTCAAGATGGGCATTGTGGCTCAGATATTCGCTGCAAAGCAGCTGGATGTCCTGCGGCTCCAGGGCCGGAACGTCGGGATAGTACATCGGAATCCGCCTCCTTTTGAATTGCGGCAGGGCTGCGGGCAGGACCGCACAGCCCCGGCGCTGGTCAGGAACGTTTACCGGCGCGGTAAAGCTCTCTTTCCATCCGGGGCGCGCAAAGCGCCTATTACTAAGATTTTATAGTATATCGCACCGGACGTCAAGCCCATATCTTAAAAAAGTGATAATTTCACCAAAGCAAGACTTTACAAAATAAAGTTTTCTTGCCGGATTTTGGCCTTTGTATTTAGAATCTTCGTTGACAAGGGGG
Source organism: uncultured Gemmiger sp. (assembly GCA_944382835.1). GTDB lineage: Bacteria > Bacillota > Clostridia > Oscillospirales > Ruminococcaceae > Gemmiger. The sequence continues at coordinate 28,966 of CALWNP010000001.1, read as the reverse complement.
GCCAAAACAGGTATACTGATACTATTCTACGGCATGGGAATCCCCCGGATCAATTCCGTTTCGCCTTTTGAGAAAAAGCGGGAAAAAAGACCATGGAAAGGTGTTTTTGTGTCCGGGGCGGGCTCGCGCTGAAAAATCCGACACCGACTTCCCCGGCGTGCAGAGGATACGCCGGCACGGAGAGATAAGATCAATACGGAGGTGCTTTATGAAGCTCCACTCAAAGGGAATGTACCTGATTGACGGCAAGCTGTCCGAGACGGCGCCTGCCGGGGTGACCGAGGCCGAAGCCCGCAAGGGGACCATCGCCTACGGCATCCTCAAGGCCCACAACACCGTGGAGGATATGACTGACCTGCGGCTGAAGTTTGATTCCATGACCAGCCACGACATTACCTATGTCGGCATCATCCAGACCGCCCGGGCTTCCGGCATGGACAAATTCCCGCTGCCCTATGTACTGACCAACTGCCACAACAGCCTGTGCGCGGTGGGCGGTACCATCAACGAGGATGACCACCAGTTTGCCCTTTCTGCTGCCCACAAATACGGCGGCATCTATGTTCCGCCAAACATGGCGGTCATCCACAGCTACAACCGGGAGATGATGGCCGGCTGCGGCCGGATGATTCTGGGCTCCGACAGCCACACCCGTTACGGTGCCCTGGGCACCATGGCGGTGGGCGAGGGCGGCGGCGAGCTGGCCAAACAGCTGGTGGGCCGCACCTATGATATGGCCTATCCCGGGGTGGTGGCGGTCTACCTGACCGGCAAGCTCAACCCCGGTGTGGGCCCCCACGACGTGGCGCTGGCCCTGGTGGGCGCCACCTACGCCAGCGGCTTTGTGAAGAACAAGGTCATGGAGTTCATCGGCCCCGGCGTTGCCTCGCTGTCCGCCGACTGCCGCAACGGCATCGACTGCATGACCACCGAAACCACCTGCTGGTCCAGCATCTGGCAGACCGATGAGGTCACCGAGGAATACCTGGCCGGTCATGGCCGTCCCCAGGACTATAAAAAGCTCAGTCCGGCGCCGGTGGCCTACTATGACTCGGTCATCGAGCTGGATCTGTCCACCGTGGAGTGCATGATCGCTCTGCCCATGCACCCCAGCTACGCTTATCCCATCCGGGAGCTGCAGGCCAACGCGGCGGACATCCTGCACGAGATCGAGACCCGCGCCAACGAACAGCTGGGCGGCAAGGTCAAGATGGACCTGATGAGCAAGATCGGCCCCGACGGCAAGATCCATGTGGACCAGGGCATCGTGGCGGGCTGCTCCGGCGGCACCTACGAGAACCTCTGCGCCGTGGCCGACATCCTGCGGGGCAAGAGCTGCGGCAACGGCGTCTTCAAGTTCAGCGCCTACCCCGACAGCATGCCCACCTACCTGGAACTGGTCAAGAACGGTGTGGTGGCCGACATCGTCCTGGCCGGCGGCATCTTCCGGGAGAGCTTCTGCGGCCCCTGCTTCGGCGCCGGCGACACCCCCGCCAACGGCGAGTTCTCCATCCGCCACACCACCCGCAACTTCCCCAACCGCGAGGGTTCCAAGCCCGGCGAGGGGCAGATCTCGGGGGTGGCCCTCATGGATGCCCGCAGCATTGCGGCCACCGCAGCCAACGGCGGTGTGCTGACCGCCGCCAGTGAGGTCTGCGACCACGAATTTACCGCGCCGGCCTACCACTTTGAGAAGAGTGTCTACGACAAGCGGGTGTATAACGGCTGGGGCCATGCTGAACCCGACTATGCGCTGAAGTTCGGCCCCAACATCAAGGACTGGCCGGAACAGCCCGCCCTGACCGAGGACCTGCTGGTCAAGGTGGTCAGCTACATCACCGATCCGGTGACCACCACCGATGAGCTGATCCCCTCGGGCGAGACCTCCTCCTTCCGCTCCAACCCGCTTCGCCTGGCCGAGTTCACCCTCTCCCGCAAGGACCCGGATTATGTGCCCCGGGCCAAGGCGGTCAAGGCGCTGGACGAGGCCCGCAAGGCCGGCACCCTGGAGCCCGCGGTGGCCCAGGTCTACGACGCCCTGCACAAGGCCGGCTACGCCGCCGACGGCGCGGCCACCAACATCGGCTCGGCCATCTTTGCCAACAAGCCCGGCGACGGTTCCGCCCGGGAACAGGCCGCCAGCTGCCAGCGTGTGCTGGGCGGCGCCGCCAACTTTGCCAAAGAGTACGCCACCAAGCGTTATCGCTCCAACTGCATCAACTGGGGTATGCTGCCCTTCCTGGTGGAGGACCCCTCCGCCTTGGCTCTGGGGGATTACGTCTTCCTGCCCGGGGTCCGCAAGGCCCTGCTGGAAGCCGCCGATACCATGCCGGCGGTGGTGGTCAAGGCGGACGGCAGCGTGAACACCATCCAGGTCCGTCTGGGTGCCCTCACCGATGCCGAGCGCCAGATTCTGGCCGATGGCTGCCTGATCAACTACTACAAGAACAACTGAGAGACTTCCGGTCTTTTCAAAAATCGAAAATAACAAAAAACGGCGTGACCGCCGCCCTGCAACAGGGCATTGGCGGTCACGCCATTTTTATGGGATTCTGGGAGGATTACTTCAGGAAGCCGTTGACGATCTGGTCCTCGGCCTCTTTCTCGGTCAGACCCAGGGTCATCAGCTTGATCAGCTGCTCACCGGCAATCTTGCCGATGGCGGCTTCGTGGATCAGGCTGGCGTCCACGTTGTTGGCGGTCAGCTGGGGGCTGGCCAGCACGCAGCCGTGGTCCATGATGATGGCGTCGCACTCGGTGTGGCCGGCGCAGGCGCTGTTGCCGTTGATCCGGCTGATGAACTCCTGCTTGCTGTTGTCCTTGGCCACACTGCGGGAGACCACGTTGGCCGAGCAGCCGTCGCCGTTCAGGTCCACGTCAAAGTCGGTCACCGCGTGCTGGTCACCGGTGGTCATGATCTTTTCCTTGATCACCAGGCTGGCACCGGCGGCCAGGTCACCGCTGGTCTTGCGCAGGGTGTCATCAATGCCGGAAATCTGGGTGGTTTCCATCTCCATCTGGGCACCCTCGCCCAGGTGAACGATGGTGGTGGGGTTCATCACCCGCTTGCCCCGGCCTTCGCCCTCGCCGTAGTGCTTTTCCACATAGCGCAGCTTGGCGTTCTTGCCCAGGTAGAAGGTGTGGATGCCGTCGTGCTGATCATCCCCGTTGCCGCAGTTGTGGATGCCGCAGCCGGCGATGATGGTCACATCGGCGTCGTCCCCGATGTGGAAGTCGTTGTACACCAGGTCCTTCAGGCCGGTCTGGCTGATGATGACCGGGATGTGGACACTCTCGTTCTTGGTGCCCGGCTTGATGAAGATGTCGATGCCGGGCTTGTCGGTCTTGGTGACGATGTCAATGTTGGCGGTGGTGCTGCGCCCGGCCAACTGGCCGTTGGCGCGGATGTTGTAGGCGCCCACCGGCAGCGAGTCCAGCTCGGCAACCTCTTTCAGCAGATTTTTTTCAATGGCGTCGATCATTTGTTGGAAACCCCCTCTACTTTGTCGGTCAGAACGCTGCACGCCGCCGAAGTGGCATCGGCGCTGCCCAGCAGGGCGGGCAGAATCTCGGCACGGGGACCGATCTTTTCCACATGGCCGTCCTTGATGACCACAATGGTGTCGGCAATGTTCAGGATGCGCTCCTGATGGCTGATGATCAGGATGTTGCCCTTGGTCTGTTCGTACATCTTTTCAAAGACCCGGATCAGGTTCTGGAAGCTCCACAGGTCGATGCCGGCTTCCGGCTCGTCAAAGATGGAGAGCTTGGTGCCCCGAGCCAGCACCATGGCGATCTCGATGCGCTTGAGCTCGCCGCCGGAGAGGCTGGCATTCACTTCCCGGTCGATATAATCCCGGGCGCACAGACCCACCTCGCTCAGGTAGGAGCAGGCGTCGTTGACGCTGGTGTTCTTGCCGGCGGCCAGGTTCAGCAGGTCCTTGACCTGCAGCCCCTTGAACCGCACCGGCTGCTGGAAGGCATAGCTGATGCCCAGGTTGGCCCGCTCGGTGATGGAAAGGTGGGTGATGTCCTGGCCGTCCAGCAGGATCTGGCCTGCGGTGGGCTGGTAGATGCCGGCAATCACCTTGGCCAGGGTGGACTTGCCGCCGCCGTTGGGGCCGGTGATGGCCACAAAACGATCCTGGACCGTCAGGTTGATGTCGTGCAGGATTTCTTTTTTGTTATCATCGGTTTCATAACCGACGTGTCGAAGCTCTAACATGGCTTTCCTCCAAAAAATTAAGATAAGGCAAGAATTGCCAGATTTGTCTGCGTTCATACTATACCACGTTGCCGGGAAAAGTACAAGATACCACAGTGAAATAATATGGATTGATTTTGATTTTATCAGGTCGTATAATAAAATTCGTCTGCCAGATGCAAGATCGGGGCAAACGGGGAGGACGAGACAATGGAACTGACCATACGCAAAGCAAAACGGGAGGATCTGCCGCGGATCCTGCCCGTCTTTGACCGGGCCCGTGCCTTTATGGCGGCCAACGGCAACCCCAACCAGTGGGTGGGGGGCTACCCCTCGGCGGAGCTGATGCTGGGGGAGATTGACCGCGGGGTCTGCTACCTCATGGAAGGGGAGGGGATGGTGCAGGGCACCTTCTGCTACATTCCGGGGCGGGACCCCACCTATGATGTGATCTACGACGGCGCCTGGCCGGATGACAAGCCCTATGCCACCATCCACCGGCTGGCCTCGGCGGGGCACTGCCATGGGGTGGCCAGGGCCTGCTTTGACTGGTGTGCCGCCTGGGGACTGCCGCTGCGGGCGGATACCCATGCCGACAACCATCCCATGCAGCATCTGCTGGAACAGAATGGTTTTGTGCGGTGCGGCATCATTCATCTGGCCTCGGGCTCGCCGCGGATCGCCTACGCCCGGCCGCTGAGATAAAAAACAGCCTTTCCGGCACCAAACCGGAAAGGCTGTTGTGCATTCTTGGGCAATTACTGCTTTTTCTTGCTGGCGGCCTTCATGCGCAGGTCATGGTCCAGAATCCGCTTGCGGATGCGCAGATTCTCGGGGGTGACTTCCAGCAGCTCGTCGGGGGCCAGGAATTCCAGGCAGCCTTCCAGGCTCAGCTTGCTGACCGGGGTCAGGCGCAGGGCATCGTCGCTGCCCGAAGCACGGGTGTTGGTCAGATGCTTGGTCTTGCAGACGTTGACGGTGATGTCCTCACCGGTGGGGGTGTAACCCACAACCTCGCCGGCATACACCTTTTCGCCGGGGGTCACCAGCAGGGTGCCCCGCTGCTGGGCGTTGAACAGACCGTAGGTCACCGCGTCGCCGGTCTCAAAGCTGATCAGAGAGCCGGTGGAACGGGTGGCGATGTCGCCGCACCACTCTTCGTAGCCGTCAAAGATGGTGTTCATGATGCCCTCGCCATGGGTGTCAGTGAGGAACTGGCTGCGGTAGCCGAAGAGGCCGCGGCTGGGCATCCGGAACTCCAGACGGGAACGGCTGTTCATCATCTGCATGTTCATCAGGATGGCCTTGCGGGCGCCCAGAGCAGTCATCACAGCGCCCTGATAGGTCTCAGGCACATCGATGACAACCCGCTCCATGGGCTCCATGGTCTTGCCGTCCTCCTCGTGGGTCAGGACGTGCGGGGGAGAGACCTGCAGTTCGTAGCCTTCCCGGCGCATGGTCTCGATGAGGATGGACAGGTGCATTTCGCCGCGGCCCATGACCCGGAAGGAATCGTTGGTGGCGGAATCCTCCACCTTCAGGGCCACGTCCTTCAGCAGCTCGCGGAACAGACGGTCCCGGATCTGGCGGGAGGTGACGTACTTGCCCTCCTTGCCGGCGAAGGGGCTGTCGTTGACCGAGAAGGTCATCTCCACGGTGGGGTCGTTGATCTTGACAAAGGGCAGCGGCTGCACCTTGGCGGGATCGCAGACGGTGTTGCCGATGGTGATGTCGGGCAGGCCGGCAAAGGCGACGATGTCGCCGGCGGAAGCCTGCTCGATGGGCTCACGGCCGTTGGCCTTGAAGTCAAACAGCTTGGTGATGCGGCCGGTCAGATGGACGTCGGGGTTGTGCCAGTCGCAGACCTGGACATTCTGGCCCACCTTGATGACGCCGTTCTGGACGCGGCCCACGCCCATGCGGCCCACAAACTCGTTGTAGTCCACACTGGAGACCAGCATCTGCATGGGAGCGTCGGGCTCGCCCTCGGGCGGTGCCACATATTTCAGGATGGTATCAAACAGGGGCTTGAGATCGGTGCCCTGTTCGGGATGGGTCCAATCGTAGCTGGCGGTGCCGTTGCGGCCGGAGCAGAAGACCATGGGGCTGTCCAGCTGCTCGTCGGTGGCGCCCAGGTCCATCAGCAGTTCCAGAATCTCGTCGATGACCTCGGCAATGCGGGCATCGGGACGGTCAATCTTGTTCACCGCGATGACCAGGGACAGGTTCTGCTGCAGCGCCTTCTGCAGCACGAAACGGGTCTGGGGCATACAGCCTTCAGCGGCGTCCACCAGCAGCAGAACGCCGTTGACCATCTTGAGTACCCGTTCCACCTCGCCGCCGAAGTCGGCGTGGCCCGGGGTGTCCACGATGTTGATCTTGACGCCGTTGTAGACGCAGGAGCAGTTTTTCGCCAGGATGGTGATGCCGCGCTCACGCTCGATATCCCCCGAGTCCATGACACGCTCGGCAACCTGCTGGTTGGAGCGGAAAGCACCGGACTGCTTGAGCATCTGGTCAACCAGGGTGGTCTTGCCGTGGTCAACGTGGGCAATGATAGCGACATTGCGAAGATTTTCTTGGATCATAAAAAACGATACCTCTTTATTATACTTTCATGTGCCTTTTTCATCCGCAATGCGGACCAATAAACATACAGTTATAATTGTACGTCAGCGCGTGAACATTGTCAAGAATCGTAATGCGGTTTTTCCCGTGGTATAATGGAAAAGCTAAAAGGGTGGAATGTATAAAATTCTGGACAATTTTCCCAGCCGCGGGCCCGGAAAGCTGTCACCAAGGAGGAAATGCCATGTCAAATACCCGTCATAAGGTCAATATCATCGGCCATCAAAATCCGGACACCGACTCCATCTGTTCGGCCATTGCCTATACCTATCTCAAGAACAAGGTGGGCGGTGCGGTCTACGAGGCCCGCCGCGCCGGCCACATCAGCCGGGAAACCCGCTTTGTCCTCGAACATTTCGGGGTGGAGCCACCCCGCCTGTGCACCGATGTCAGCCCCCAGATCAAGGACATCGACATCCGTCAGCAGCCCGGAATCGACGGCGAGATGAGCGTGCGCGCCGCCTGGAACCTGATGCGGGATGTGGAGATCGACACCCTCTGCATCACCGACGCTGACCAGGAACTGCTGGGGCTGATCACCATTAAGGACATCGCCAACGCCAACATGGATCTGTTCGACACCGGCGTTCTGGCCAAGGCCGGCACCAGCTACCGCAATCTGCTGAGCACCCTGGAAGCCGAGATGGTGGTGGGCAACCCCGACGACCGGATCACCGAGGGACGGATCTTCATCGGCACCAGCCCTGAAGCCATGGACGGCGTGGTTGGCAAGGGGGACCTGGTGCTGGTGACCAACCGGTACGAGAGCCAGATGTGCGCCATCGATTGCGGCGCCGGCTGCATCATCGTCTGCTGCGGTTCGGCGGTGCCCCGGACCATCCTGGCCCGCGCCCAGGAAAAGGGTTGCCGGATCATGACAACCCCCTACGATACCTATGCCGCCGCTCGCCTGATCTCCACCGCCGCCCCGGTGCGCCATTTTATGCGGGAGAAGAACCTGCTCAAGTTCAGCGTCAACACCCCCATCGACGATGCCCGGCGGGTGATGGCCAGCGTCCGCCACCGGTATTTCCCCATCCTGGACGAGGCGGGCAAATACTGCGGTGTGGTCAGCCGCCGGAACCTGCTGAACCTTCACCGCAAGCAGATCATCCTGGTGGACCACAACGAGCGCACCCAGGCGGTGGACGGCCTGGAGCAGGCCGAGATTCTGGAGATCATCGACCACCACCGGATCGGCAACCTGGAAACCTCCGGCCCGGTCTATTTCCGCAATGTGCCGGTGGGCTGCACCGCCACCATCATCTACCAGATGTTCGGCGAGCAGGGGGTGGAGATCCCCCAGAAGATCGCGGGCCTGCTGCTGTCGGCCATCCTGTCCGACACCCTGATGTTCCGCTCTCCCACCTCCACCCCGCTGGATGAGGCCGCGGCCAAGGCCCTGGCCGGGATCGCCGGCGAGGACATCCCCAGCTACGCCGAGCAGATGTTCGAGGCGGGGGCCGACCTGACCGGCCGCACCGCCGAGGAGGTCTTCCTCTCCGACTTCAAGGTGTTCAGCCGCGGCGACGTGAAGTTCGGGGTGGGACAGTCCAGCTATATGACCGAAAAATCCCGCCAGGCCGCCGAGGCACTGGTGGGCCCCTACCTGCCCGAAGCCATCGGCCGGGAAGGCCTGCCCATGGTCTTCTATATGTTCACCGACATGCAGCGCCAGGCCACCGATTTGATGTTCTGCGGCAAGGATGCAGACAAGATTGTCCGGGCGGCTTTCGGCGTCGAACCGGAGGATGGCAAGGCCACCCTGCCCGGTGTGGTCAGCCGCAAAAAGCAGCTGATTCCGCCTCTGATGGCAGCGCTCCAGGAGGAGCAGCAGGGCTGAGCAAACCGGTTGTTCACATAAATTTTACCAGCCGTAATTTGACAGAGCGTTCAAATTCTTGGTATAATGCTCTTATATCGCAACAAAGTGGAATGACCGCGGGGGGCGCATGGCGCCCCCTTTGCTTTCCGTAAAACGATCAGGAACAGGAGGATTGCAGAATGGCAGGCTATGCAGCGATTGAAAAAGAGGCCAAGATCTTTACCGAGGAATGTCTGAAAAATGACCGGATTGATCCCGCTCTGTTTGATGCCTACGGCGTCAAGCGCGGTCTGCGCGACAAGGACGGCAAGGGCGTTCTGGCCGGCATCACCAACATCTCCCGCATCGATGCCTTTGCCCAGGTGGACGGCAAGAAGGTCCCCTGCGAGGGCAAGCTGTGGTACCGCGGCTACAACGTCTACGACCTGATCCGGGGGCTGCGGGGCAAGCGCTTTGCCTTTGAGGAGGCGGCCTACCTGCTGCTGATGGGGGACCTGCCCAACCGGGAACAGCTGAAATCCTTCAGCGATGTGCTGACCCGCTGCCGGGATCTGCCCACCAACTTCATCCGGGATGTCATCATGAAGGCACCCAGCCGGGACCTGATGAACAGCCTCACCCGCAGCGTGCTGACCCTGGCCTCCTACGACGATTCCATCGGGGACAACCGGCTGGAAACCCAGATGGAGCAGTGCCTCAAGCTTATCAGTGTCTTCCCCATGCTGGCGGTGTACGGCTACCACGCCTACAACTACTATCTCTGCGACGGCAGCATGTACATCCATCGTCCCCAGCCCGAGCTTTCCAGCGCCGAAAACCTGCTGCAGATGCTGCGCCCCGACCGCAGCTACACCGATCTGGAAGCCCATGTGCTGGACATCGCCCTGCTGCTGCATATGGAGCACGGCGGCGGCAACAACTCCACCTTCACCACCCGGGTGGTCACCTCCTCGGGTTCGGATACCTATTCGGTGATGGCGGCTGCCCTCTCCAGCCTCAAGGGCCCCAAACACGGCGGCGCCAACATCAAGGTGGTGGAGATGATGAACCACATCCGGCAGAACGTCTCCGACCCCACTGACGACGAGGAAATCCACGCCTACCTGGGCAAGATCGTGGACAAGGAAGCCTTTGACCACAAGGGCCTGATCTACGGCATGGGCCACGCGGTCTACTCCCTGTCCGACCCCCGCGCAGTGGTCTTCAAGAGCTTTGTGCAGCAGCTGGCCGAGGCCAAGGGCCGCCGTGCCGACTTCGACTTCTACAACGCCATCGAGCGGATTGCGCCCCAGGTCATTGCCGAAAAGCGCCACATCTATAAGGGCGTTTCCACCAACGTGGACTTTTACAGCGGGTTCGTCTACAACATGCTGGACATCCCCCTGGAGCTGTACACCCCCATCTTTGCCATCGCCCGGATTGTGGGCTGGAGCGCCCACCGGATGGAGGAGCTGGTCAACGTGGACAAGATCATCCGTCCCGCCTACCAGAGCATCATGGAACCCCGGGAGTATATCCCGCTGGAGGACCGCTGATCCCGGCCGGAAATCTGAACAGTTCAAAAAGCGACAGAGCCTTCGGACTCTGCCCTTTTTTGTGCCTTGGCCCGGATTGCAACAAAAAAGGACAGCAAGGCGCCAGATTGTGTAATTTTTGCGCGAAATTTTCCTCTAAAGTGGATAATTTTTTAACGAATTGGATAAAAATGGCGCAAAAAATTACAAGGAAAGCATTTACAAATGCCGGCTCTTTACGGCTATACTAAACGTAATTAGGCAGGGAGGGAACCGCACTGAAAAAAATGTATGCTGCGCTGGAAAACCTGGTCTGGGTCACCCAGCTGGGGCTCAGCCTTCTGCTGCCTCTGATCGCCTGTATGGCACTGGCCTTCTGGCTGACGGTGCACTGGGGGATCGGCAGCTGGGTGTTCCTGCCGGCGGTGCTGCTGGGACTGGCCACCGGGGCCGCTACCTTCCGCCGGTTCGCCCGGATGTGGCTGGGCCGCATCCGCAAGGAAGACAAACCGCCCGCCGGATTCAACCGCCATTAGCGGTCAATACTGAATAGAAGGACCTTTGACGATGAAATTACAGCCCGCTTCCCAAAAAGAATTGCGCCACATTGCGGTGGGCACCCTGCTGTGCGCCGCCGTCATGGTGGGGGTGTTCGCCCTGCTCGATCGGGCAGGCATTTTCCCCTTCACCCTCTCGGTGATCTGGGCCGCTCTGGGCGGCTCGGCGGTGGCCATCCTCAATTTTGCACTGCTTTGCCTGACGGTGCAGAAGGTGGCCGAGATGGGGGATAACGGCAAAAATGCCCGCGCCGCCATGCAGAGCAGCTACAACGCCCGGATGATGCTCCAGGGACTGTGGTGTGTGCTGGCCCTGGTGCTGCCCTGTTTTCAGCCGGTGGCGGGGATTCTGCCCCTGCTGTTTCCCCGTGTTGCCATCTTTCTCATGCAGCGAACCGGGCGGACGGGTTCGGGGCCGGCCCCGGCGCAGCCCGGCCAATCCCCGGAACAATCCCCCGGACAAGAGAGGTGATTTTGACCCATGGATATTTCAATCAACGGTGCCAAAATCCTGTACACCTTCACCGATGTACCCCTTTTCGGCACCATCCACATTACCCAGACCCTGGTGATGAGCTGGATTGTCCTGCTCATCGTCACCGGGCTGTGTATCTGGCTCGGGCATGGGCTTCAGGTGGAAAACGTCAGCCGCAGGCAGGCGGTGGCCGAACTGCTGGTGACCAAGCTGGTGGAGTTCGTCCGCGGCAACATGGGCAGCGAGTTTGACAAATACATCCCTCTGGTGGGGGCGCTGTTTGCCACCAGCATTGTCTCCAACCTGATGGGGCTGGTGGGGATGTGGAGCCCCACCGCCGACCTGTCCACCGAGCTGGGCTGGGCGCTGGTGGTCTTTGTCCTCATCACCTACTACAAGCTCAAGTCCAGCGGCCTGGTGGGGTATCTCAAGGGCTTTTTGGACCCCATCTTCCTCTTTGCCCCCCTCAACGTGATCTCCGAGTTTGCCACCCCGGTGAGCATGGCCTGCCGTCACTTCGGCAACATCCTCTCCGGCACCGTCATCAGCGCCCTGATCTATGCGGCGCTGGCGGCGGCCAGCTACGCCCTGCTGGGGGCGCTGGGGGCCAACCTGGTCGTTGCAGCGATGGTGCTGCTGGCCGGCATCCTGTTCTCGGTGCTGGGACGCAGCAAAAAACAGACCTTCCCCAAGATCCTCGGCGCGGTGCTGCTGGTGCTGGGGGTTCTGGCCCTGCTCACCAAGCTGACCGGCGGCCTGGCCGGGCAGTTCCCCTGGCTGGACATCGGCATTCCGGCCCTGGCCAGCCTCTACTTTGACTGGTTCAGCGGCTGCATCCAGGCCTTTATCTTCTGCACCCTGACCACCATCTTCATCAAACAGGCTGCCGGCGACCCGTGAGCCGAGCCGCCTTGAACAATACGACGACGCATTTTAGGAGGATTTTACCATGAATGATTTCCAGATCTTAGCCAAAGGTATTGCGCTGGCCGGCTGCGGCATCGGCGCCGGTCTTGCCCTGATCGCCGGCATCGGCCCCGGTATCGGCGAAGGCAACGCGGTTGCCAAGGCCCTGGAGGCCATCGGCCGCCAGCCCGAGTGCAAGGGCGACGTGACCAGCACCATGATTCTGGGTGTCGCTCTGGCCGAGACCACCGGTATCTACGGCTTTGTCACCGGTCTGCTGCTGATCTTTGTGGCGCCTGGCATGTTCATGAACTACCTGGCCTGATCCCGGCCACGCCGGCCGTATCTTACCAGGAAGGGAGGACATGAAATGTCGGCTATCTACCAGTCGCTGGTAACCATCGACCCCATTACCCTGATCTGCACCATCTGCAACCTGTTCATCCAGATCTTTCTGTTCAAGCACTTTCTCTTCGACAAGGTGATGGCGGTACTGGACGCCCGCCGCAAGGCCGCCGAGGCCGAGCTGACCGAGGCCCGCAATGCCCGCACCGACGCCGAAACCATGAAGGCGGAATATGAGCAGAACATGGCCGATGCCAAGGCCCAGGCCAACGCCATCGTGGCAGCCGCCCAGAAAACCGCCACCGCCCGCAGCGAGGAGCTGATCGGGGAGGCGCGGAGCCAGGCAGCCCAGATCAAGCAGAAGGCCGAGGAGGACATCGCCCAGGAGCGCAAGAAAGCGGTCAATGATCTCAAAAACGAGATCGGCGGCATCGCCATGGACATTGCGAGCAAGGTGGTGGAGCGGGAAATCCGGGAGGAGGACCACCGCGACCTCATCGACGAGTTTATCCGGAATGTAGGTGACGCATCGTGACCGAACTGGCAAAACGCTATGGCGGCAGCCTCTATGATCTGGCAGTGGAGGAGGGGCTGGAAAGCTGCCTGCTGCAGGAGCTGGACCTGGCGGCGGAGATCTTCCGCCGGGAACCGGACTATCTGCGGCTGCTCTCCACCCCCAGCATCCCCAAAAAGGAGCGCACCGCCCTGCTGGACCAGGCATTCGGCGGCAGCGTCCATCTGTACCTCGTCAATTTCCTCAAGATCCTCTGTGACGAGGGGGCGCTGCGGGAACTGTCCGGCTGCGCCCGGGCCTACCGGGTCCGCTACAACCATGACCATGGCATCCTGGAGGTCACCGCGGTTTCGGCGGTGGAGCTGGAGGATGCCGCCCGGGAAAAACTGCGGGCCAAGCTGGCCGCCATGACCGGCAAAACCATCGAACTCACCGTCCGGGTGGAACCCTCGGTGCTGGGCGGCATCCGCCTGGACATGGAGGGCACCCGCCTGGATGGCACCGTGCGCCACCGTCTGGACGCACTGCGCGCCGACATCGCCAACGTGATGCTGTGACGCGCATCCCACAGTAATATGGAATGAGTGGTGAATCATAACGTGCAACTGAAACCTGAACAGATCTCCAAAATCATCCGCTCCCAGATCAAGCATTACCAGAATGCCATCGAGCAGAGCGAGACCGGCACCGTCATTATGGTAGGTGACGGCATCGCCCGTGCCTCCGGCTTGGACAACTGCATGGCGGGTGAGCTGGTGCAGTTTACCAACGGCGAGTTCGGTATGGCCCAGAACCTGGAGGAAAACTCGGTCTCCATCGTGCTGCTGGGCAGCGATGTCGGCATCCGCGAGGGGGACACCGTCCAGCGGACCGGCAAGGTTGTCTCGGTCCCGGTGGGGGAGGCCATGATCGGCCGGGTGGTCAACGCCCTGGGTCAGCCCATCGACGGCAAGGGCCCCATCGAAACCACCGAATACCGCCCCATCGAATCCCCGGCCCCCGGCATCATCGAGCGCCAGCCGGTCAAGCAGCCGCTGCAGACCGGCATCAAGGCCATCGACTCGATGATCCCCATTGGCCGCGGCCAGCGCGAGCTGATCATCGGGGACCGCCAGACCGGCAAGACCACCCTGGCCACCGATACCATCATCAACCAGAAGGGCCAGGATGTCATCTGCATCTATGTGGCCATCGGCCAGAAGCGGTCCACCGTGGCCAGCCTGGTGGAAAACCTGGAGCGCAACGGCGCCATGGATTACACCATTGTGGTCTCGGCCACCTCGTCGGAACTCTCGCCGCTGCAGTATATCGCCCCCTACGCCGGGTGTGCCATGGGCGAGTATTTCATGCACCAGGGCAAGCATGTGCTGATCATCTATGATGATCTGTCCAAGCATGCGGTGGCCTACCGTGCCCTGTCGCTGCTGATCCGCCGTCCTCCGGGACGGGAGGCCTACCCCGGCGATGTCTTCTATCTGCACAGCCGCCTGCTGGAGCGGGCGGCCAAGCTCAGCGACGAGCTGGGCGGCGGTTCGCTGACCGCCCTGCCCATCATCGAGACCCAGGCCGGCGATGTCTCGGCCTATATCCCCACCAACGTCATCTCCATCACCGACGGGCAGATCTTCCTGGAGACCGAGCTCTTCCACGCCGGCATCATGCCCGCCGTCAACCCTGGCATCTCGGTGTCCCGGGTGGGCGGCAACGCCCAGATCAAGGCGATGAAGAAGGTGGCCGGCACCCTCAAGCTGATCTACTCCCAGTACCGGGAACTCCAGGGCTTTGCCCAGTTCGGCTCCGACCTGGACGCCGACACCAAGGCGCGTCTGGCCCAGGGCGAGCGGATTGTGGAGGTGCTCAAGCAGAACCGCAACAGCCCGGTGCCGGTGGAAAAGCAGGTGGCCATTCTCTACGCCACCATCAACGGCTACCTCAAGGAGATTGCGGTGGAGCAGATTGCCGAGTATGAGCGCAGCCTCTACGAATATCTGGACCAGAACGCCGCGGCCGCCGCGGTGATGGAACAGATCCGCACCACCGGCGCCCTGAGCGCCGAAACCGAGACCGGGCTGAAACAGGTCCTGTCCGACTACACCGCCGGATTTGCCGCGGCACACTAAGGAGGAAATTGCATGGCCGGTTCGATGAAGGACATCAAGCTGCGCATCAAGAGCGTGCAGAGCACCATGCAGATCACCAAGGCGATGGAACTGGTGGCCTCCTCCAAGCTGCGCCGCGCCAAGGAGCGGGTGGAGCAGAGCCGCCCCTATTTCGAGACCCTCTACCGGACCCTGTACGAGATTGCCGCCTCCAACACCGAGTTCAGCAGCCGCTACCTCACCCAGCGGGAGAACAAACGGACCTGCTACATCGTCATTGCGGGGGACCGGGGGCTGGCCGGTGGCTACAACACCAACATCTTCAAGGCGGTGGCCGCCGATGCCGGGGACCGGGAATTCTGTGTGCTGCCCATCGGCAAAAAGGCGGTGGAGCATTTCCGCCACACCGGGGCACAGCTGCTCACCGAGGGTTACCCGGTGGTGGCTGACCTCTCGGTGGGGGACAGTTTCGAGATCTCCCGCCTGGTCTGTGACGGGTTCCTCAAGGGGGAGTTTGACTCCATCAAGATCGGGTTTACCCAGTTTGTCTCGATGCTGACCCAGACCCCCTCGGTGCTGCAGCTGTTGCCCTTTGATGCGCCGCGGCCGGAGCGGGGCAAGGCGGCGCGCAACCTGATCCTCTACGAGCCCAACAGCGAGGAGGTCTTTGACGCCATCATCCCCGAATACATCGCCGGCGTCGTCTATGGCGCCATGTGCGAGAGCGTGGCCAGCGAGCTGGGTGCCCGGCGCACCGCCATGGATTCGGCCACCAAAAACGCCGGAGAGATGATCGACCATCTCAATCTGTACTACAACCGCGCCCGCCAGGCGGCCATCACCCAGGAGATCACCGAGATCGTGGCCGGGGCCGGCGGCGGAGATTAAGACAAAAGATTTTCCGGGCAGCCGCAGCGCGCGGCAGACCCGAATCCATTCAAAGGAGTGTGCCTCATGTCCGAGAAAAATATCGGCAAGGTAATTCAGATCACCGGGCCTGTTCTGGACATCCAGTTCGAGGACGGCAAGCTGCCCGCGCTGCTCAATGCCATCGAACTGGACAACCATGGCAGCAAACTGGTGGTCGAGGTGGCGCAACACATTGGCGACAATGTGGCCCGCTGCATCGCCATGTCCAGCACCGACGGCATGGTGCGCGGCGCCCCCGCCGTGGACACCGGCGGAGCCATTACCGTGCCGGTGGGGGAGGAGTGCCTCGGCCGTGTCTTCAACCTGCTGGGAGAGCCGGTGGACAACAAACCCGCCCCTCAGGGCATGGAGCGCTGGCCTATCCACCGGGATGCCCCTGCCTACGATGAACAGGAATCCACCACCGAGATCCTGGAAACCGGCATCAAGGTGGTGGACCTGATCTGCCCCTACGCCAAGGGCGGCAAGATTGGCCTGTTCGGCGGCGCCGGCGTGGGTAAGACGGTGCTGATCCAGGAGCTGATCTACAACATCGCCACCGCCCACAACGGCTATTCGGTCTTTACCGGTGTTGGCGAGCGCACCCGTGAGGGCAATGACCTCTACGGCGAGATGAGCGAGAGCGGCGTCATCAACAAGACCGCCCTGGTCTACGGCCAGATGAACGAGCCGCCGGGAGCCCGTATGCGGGTGGCCCTGTCCGGCCTGACCATGGCCGAGTATTTCCGGGATGTGAAAAACCAGGACGTGCTGCTCTTCATCGACAACATCTTCCGCTTTACCCAGGCCGGTTCCGAGGTCAGCGCCCTGCTGGGCCGGATGCCCTCGGCGGTGGGCTACCAGCCCACCCTGGCCACCGAGATGGGCGCGTTGCAGGAGCGGATCACCTCCACCCGCAAGGGGTCCATCACCTCGGTCCAGGCGGTCTATGTCCCCGCCGATGACCTGACCGACCCGGCCCCCGCCACCACCTTCACCCATCTGGATGCCACCACCGTCCTCAGCCGTGACATTGCCTCCCAGGGCATCTACCCGGCGGTGGACCCGCTGGATTCCACCAGCCGCATCCTCAGCCCCGAAGTGGTGGGCCAGGAACACTATGAGGTGGCCCGGGCCGTCCAGCGGGTGCTGCAGCGCTACAAGGAACTGCAGGACATCATCGCCATCATGGGCATGGACGAACTCTCGGAGGAGGACAAGATGACGGTCAACCGAGCCCGCAAGGTGCAGCGGTTCCTCTCCCAGAGCTTCCATGTGGCCGAGCAGTTCACCGGCATGCCGGGCAGCTATGTGCCGCTGAAGGAAACCCTGCGCGGCTTCAAGATGATCCTGTCCGGCGAATGCGACGACATCCCCGAAAGCTGCTTCCTCTTTGCCGGCACCATCGACGATGTCTTTGAAAAAGCCAAAAAGGCACAGTAAAGGGGGCCGTTATGGAAACCTTTGCACTGAAAATCGTCACCCCCGACGGCTGCATCTTTGACGGCCGCGCCCAGAAACTCTTCTGCCGCACCATCTGCGGGGATGTGGGCATTCTGCCCCGGCACAGCGATTATTGCACCGCCCTGGGTATGGGAGACGCACACATCTGTTTTGAGGACGGCACCGTCCGCCATGCCGCCTGCATCGGCGGGATGCTCAGTGTTCTCAAGGGGGATGTACACCTGATGGCCACCACCTGGGAATGGGCCGAGGAGATCGACAAGGCCCGGGCTGAGGCCTCCCGGGAACGGGCGGAGAAGCTTCTGGCCCAGAAAAACCTGGATGCCCGGGAGCTGGAGCTGGCCCAGGCCCGGCTCAAACGGGCGCTGGTCCGCACCTCGGTGGCCAAATAATTTCCGATCCAAGGGGACGCCGCGGCTGCTGCCGCAGCGTCCCTTTTGCCGTTTGCGCCGCCTTTACAAACCCGGTGCGGCGGGGGTATAATGTATAAAATACTGCATCGGAACCGGATTGGTGCGGGTGATGCAGAACACGGAGGTTGGATGATGGAAACGTTCCGCAAAATCCGCAAAAAATGGCACAATGATGTGGAGCTGGTGGCAGATCTCCACCACAACGACACCCATTCCCGGCTGGAAACCCTGTTTTCCTACTGCCAGAATGAATTTCTGAAAAGCCAGGGCCTGGATCTGACCCAGACCGACAAATACCGCTATTTTGCCGAGCTGCACCGGCTGCTGACGGTGCAGGAGATCGACGACCCCCAGGTGCACTACTGCCGCATCGGCCGCCCCTACGACGGCGGCTATGCCATGGTGGACCATTTCCCGGGAAAAATCGCCTATTCCCTGGGGATTGCGGGGGATGTCTCCTGGGACCGGGAGATGGTGTGCCGGGGCTTTGATATCTATATGTATGACCACACCATCCAGCACCTGCCGGAACAGGACCCCCATTACCACTGGGAAAAGCTGGGGGTCAGCGGCATTGCCGGGGTGGCGGACGAGCTGAAAACCCTGCCGGAACTGCTGGCCCGCAACGGTCATACCGGCCAGAGGGACCTGGTCCTCAAGATGGACATTGAGGGCTTTGAGTGGGACGCCCTGGCCAACGCCGGGACCGAGACCCTGGACTGCTTTGACCAGATTGTGGGCGAATTCCATGATTTTCTGCGGATGGAAAAGCGGGAGCAGATCCTGGCCGGTTTGCGCGCCCTGAACAAGACCCATCAGCTGGTCTATGTCCATCCCAACAACGGCGGCGAGGTGGCCTACTGCGGGGATCTGATGATGCCCAGCCTGCTGGAGGTGACCTTTGTCCGCCGGGCCTCCTACCGTTTCCGGCCCTCGACCCTGATCTTCCCTACCGCCCTGGACCAGCCCTGCCTGGCTGACCGCGCCGAGGTGGAGCTGGGCCGCTGGAATCTGCCGGATCAGGGCTGATCCCATGACAGCTTGCCGCCGGCTTCCCGCCGGCGGTTTTGTCATAATAAGGAGGGAGCAAGGATGAACGAAGTCCTGTTTCTGGCACTGTGGCTGCCCATTCTGCTGCTGGCGGGTACCATCTACGAGCTCTGCCGCCGGTTCCGGCGGGAGCAGCGGCAGCTGGCGGCACTGCGGCAGAAATTCGGCTGCTGGGGCGGGGATGGCTCGATGCTGGCCCGCGCCGAGGAGTACTGGCACAGCGCAGAGCACCCGGCAGAGCCCGGCCGTTTTCTGCTGGATGACATCACCTGGGACGATATGGAGCTGGACGAGGTTTACCGGGCGTTGGACCACTGCCAGTCGGTGATGGGCAAGGCCGCGCTCTACGATACCCTGCGCACCCTGCACACCGACGGCACGGCAGGGGAGGAGCGCCGCACCCTGCGCCAGGCCCTGGACGAGGAGACCGTTCTGCATCTGCAGGCACTGTTTGGACAGCTGGGGGACCGCCCGGGCAGCAGCAATTTCCAGGACATGCAGCTGCTCTGCCGGGGAGGCGAGATTTTTGCCACGCCCTACCGGGTGCCCATCCTGATTTTTGCCCCGCTGCCGCTGCTCTGTCTGCTGGCCATCCCGCTGGCGCCGGAGGAAGGCGTCCTCCTCTTTCTCTGCACCATCATCCTCAACATGATCGGCAGCATGATTCTCAAGGGCAAGATCCCCACCTTCCGGGCGGGTCGTTCCCTGGGCGTCTTTGTCAATGTGGCGGAAAAGCTGCTCCCCGCCGTCCGGTCTTTGGACCCGGGAATGGGGAAACGCCTGGACGGGGCGTTGCAGGGGATGCGGCCCTTCCGCCTTCCGCTCAACCTGCTGGCCAGCGATGCCGCCACCGACGAGATGGGCTTCAACCTGGGCAACTTCATCGGGCTGGGGCTGCTGGCCTACCTGCGGCTGGAAAGCCTGATCCGCAAAAAGCAGCCCGACATCCAAAAGCTGGTGGATGCCCTGGGCCAGGTGGACCTGGCTTGTGCCGAGGTCTCCTTCCGGCAGGGGCTGCCTTTTCTCTGTGACCCCACTTACAGCGAGGAACCCGGGATCGAAACCACCTCCCTTTACCACCCCATGATCGACAACCCGGTTCCCAACGACGCCGCGCTGGACCGCTGCGTGCTGATTACCGGCTCCAACGCCTCGGGCAAATCCACCTTCATGCGGGCGGTAGGGCTCAACTGTGTGCTGGCCCAGACCTTCGGCTTCTGCACCGCCCGGCAGTTCCGGATGCGACTGGGCGGGGTGGCCAGCTCGATGAACAACGCCGACGATCTGCGGAGCGGCAACAGCTACTTTGTCAACGAGGCCCAGGCCCTGCGGCGGCTGGCCAGACTGGCGGAGCAGGGGTATTGTCACCTCTTTATTGATGAGATCTTCCGGGGCACCAACACTCTGGAACGGGTGGCGGCCTCGGCGGCCATGCTGCAGATGCTCTGGGAAAAGACCGATTCCATGTGCGTTACCGCCACCCATGATATGGAGCTCACCGATATCCTGGACCGGGAGTATCAGATGCTCCACTTCAGCGAGGAAAGCCGGGAGGGCAAAATCCATTTCGACTACAAGCTGCGCAGCGGCCCCAGCCGCACCAAAAACGCCCTGGCCCTGTTGCGGGATTTCGGCTTCCCAACTGTCATGGTGGACCAGGCAGAAGGGCTGGCCGATGCCTTTTCCCGCACCAACCGCTGGCCCCCTTACAAAGAACACCGTACATCGCCATAACCCCTTGCATTGCAGCAAAAATATTGTTACAATATTAACAGCACAGCAACTCCGCACCGTCAATTGAACTGCGGAATACCGAGCGAAAGACAAGCGGACGTGACTTCAGTTGCGCCCGCTTGTTTTGCTTGCGGGCAAAAGGGGGGAC
The DNA here is from genome assembly GCA_944382835.1 of uncultured Gemmiger sp. Lineage (GTDB taxonomy): Bacteria > Bacillota > Clostridia > Oscillospirales > Ruminococcaceae > Gemmiger. The sequence goes on along the minus strand of CALWNP010000001.1, from coordinate 8,181 downwards.
TTGGGAATGAACGACGCACAGGCAGCGGCGCTGCCTACCTATGCTGGCGAGGACCTGGGTTGCCGCTGGGCCCCGGGTCAGACCGCCTTTCAGCTCTGGGCACCCACAGCAGAACAGGTGCAGCTCCACCTCTATGCCACCGGCACCGACCGGGAACCCGGGGCCCGGGATCTGGGCACCCGCCCCATGCAGCGCACCGACTGTGGGGTCTGGCAGCTGACCCTGGCAGGGGACTGGGCGGGACGGTATTATCAGTATGAACTGACTTTCCAGGAAGGAAGAACCCTCACCGCCGCCGATCCCTACGGGCGGGCCTGCGGCGCCAACGGCGCCCGGACCATGGTGCTGAACCCGGAAACCGCCATGCCCGAGGGCTGGCAGGAGGACCGCCGCCCCCGGATTCCGGCCCACGCCCGCTGTGTCTGGGAAACCCATGTGGCGGATTTTTCCGCCGATCCCCACAGCGGCGTCCGCCCCGAATGGCGGGGAAAATTTCTGGGCTTCACCCAGCCCGATACCACTCTGGACGGGGCGGGGGAGCACCCCACCTGCCTGAACTACCTCAAGCAGCTGGGTGTCACCCATGTGCAGATCATGCCGATGTATGATTTTGCCACGGTGGACGAGACCAAAAACACCGGATACAACTGGGGCTATGATCCCCTCAATTACAATCTGCCCGAGGGTAGCTATTCCACCGACCCCTACCATGGGGAGGTGCGGGTGCGGGAATGCCGGGCCATGGTGGCCGCATTGCACAAAGCCGGCATCGGGGTGGTGATGGATGTGGTTTACAACCACACCTACTACGCCGACAGCTGGCTGGAACGGACGGTGCCGGGCTACTGGCTGCGGCGGCAGGCGGACGACAGCCTGACCAACGGGTCGGGCTGCGGCTGCGATCTGGCCACCGAGCGGACGATGGTGCGCAAATACATTGTGGACTCCTGTCTGTACTGGGCCCGGGAGTATCATCTGGACGGGTTCCGGTTTGACCTCATGGCCCTCTACGATGTGGAGACGATGAACGCCATCCGCGCCGCGCTGGATCAGCTGCCCGGCGGCCGGGACATCCTGATGTACGGCGAGCCCTGGCAGGGCGGTGCCACCCGGATGGCCCCCGGCGCCCGCCCCGCCGACAAGGGGGCGCTGGATCTGCTCAGCGACCGGATCGGCTTTTTCTGCGACAACACCCGGGACGCCATCAAGGGTGGTGTCTTTGATGCTCATTCCGCCGGCTATGTGAACGGCGGCCCCTACTACGGTGTGCCGCTGCTCCACGCCCTGGGCGCCTGGCTGGACGGGGAGGGTGGTTTCCGTCCTCAGAAGGCGGGGCAGGTGGTGCAGTATGTCTCGGCCCACGACAACTACACCCTTTGGGACAAACTCAAACTGGTGGCCAACCAGACCCAGGACTTTGCCGCCGTCAACCCCGAAATCCTGGCCCAGAACCGGATGGCCGCCGGCATCTACCTGACCTGCCAGGGGCTGCCCTTCCTGCTTTCGGGGGAGGAGTTCGGCCGGACCAAAAACGGCGATCACAACAGTTACAGGGGCCCTCTTTCCACCAATCTGCTGGACTGGCGCCGCGCCGCCGCCATGCAGCCGCTGGTGGATTTTTACCGGGGGTTGCTGGCCATCCGCCGCGCCTATCCCGAGCTTTCGGGCGCCGAGGGGCAGGCGGCGCCCATCCTGCTGGCCATGCCCGGATGGATCATCGGGTTTGTGGCGGAGCATGAGGGCGAAGACCGCCACGGTGAACTTGCAATTTTTTACAATCCCGAAACCACACCCCAGGGGGTCCCGCTGCCAATGGGACGGTGGAGGATGCTCTGTGACGGGACGGTGGCAAGGGCGGAACCCTTTGGCCCCGTCCTGAACGAAAGTATAGAATTGGCCCCGGTGAGCGTCACCATCCTGCGGATGGAGTAGGACACAGCAGTGATTTTTGTTGCAGAAAATATGCTGTGATTTTCTTGCTGTATCGTAAAAACTGCTAATATTGTAAGAAATATGACGGATTCAGACAAAAACGAAAGTTTGCACAAAAAGCACTTGCAAAATTTGGCGAGAGTGCTATAATAACGCGAAGAAGCGAAGGATGTTTCCAAATTGTTTCATTGAAAGAACTGCGAATGCGAGGTGTGTTGGATGAAAGACCTCAACGAATTGATGCAGGCGATTCTGGATATGGATACAGCGCAGCGCAAGGCCACGGCGGAAGCCAAGGAGGAGCGCGCGGCCAAGCTGGCCGAGCTGGAAAGCCAGAAGAAGGAAATCGCCGATGAGTTCGCCGCCAAAGCCCAACAGGCAGGGCAGGAATCTGCCCAGCGGGCCCAGGCCGACAATGCCGCCGCACTGGCCGAGCTGAAGAACCGGCAGCAGGCTGCGGCCCAGACCCTCGATGCCCATGTGGCTGCCCACCGGCAGCAGTGGGTGGAGGAGCTCTGCCGCCGTGCCCTGGACCAGGCGGATGCCAGCGAGGTGAACTGAGATGCCGGTGCCCAGTAAAGCCAGCAACGCTGTTCTGGCCAAGGCACGGGCGCTGTACGGACGCCGCCTTCTCGAAGACGACTACCGCCGTCTGGCTGCCTGCCGCACCATGCCGGAACTGGCGCTGGCTCTCAAAACATTGCCGCTGTACGCGCCGGCACTTGCGGGTGTCAATCCGGTTTTTGCCCGCCGTGCCCAGCTGGAGGCACAGCTGCGGGAGAGTATCTTCGACCGCTATGACAGTCTGTGCCGCTTTGATATGAGCGCCGGAGATGAAGTGTACCGGTACTTTGCGTTGTGCTGCGACATTGATGAAATCACAACCTGTCTGCGCTGCCTGGATGCAGGCAACCCCGGCGACTACCTTTATAAGTTGCCGGATTTTCTGCAGCAGCGCACCCTTGTGGATCTGTACAAGCTCCCCAAGGTCACCGACGCCGCCAGCCTGCTCAAGGCGCTGCGCGGTACACCGTATGCCAAGGTGCTTGCGCCGCTGCGCGACGCTGACCCGGCCCGCGGCTTGCTGGTCAAGGCGGAACCTCTGCTCCAGCAATACCGCCACGAAGCCTTGGTCGCGCTTGCGCCCGGCGTCAAGAAAAAAGGCAGCTACCACGCCAGACCCGGCGTGCGGGAATATATTGAGCTGGAATGCGATGTGGCGGCTTTGTCCAATGCGGCACGGCTGATCCGGATGCACGCCAGCCTCAAACAGATCGACCGGGCTGCCCGGCGGGACTGCACCGCCCTCAATGAGGAAGAGTGGAAGGACCTGCTGGCCAGCGCCGATGTGGCCGCCTTCAAGGAGCGGCTTTCCCAAACCCGGTACGGCGCGCCGCTGGAACGATATCCGGATGATGTGCTCAAGGAGCGGCTGAGACGGTACCAGTACGAGTGGTGCCGCAAATGGCTGCGCTTTTCCACCGACCCGACCCTCGTGATGCTGTGTTACGTCTACCTCGCCCGCAGCGAGGTCACCAACCTCAGCCATATCATCGAGGGGGTTCACTACGGGATGGCTGCCGATGATATCCTGCCGCTGCTGGTGGGATGCGATGCGGAAAGCGCCTGATAGACACCGCAACAACCCTTGAGAGGAGCGTGAATTGATTTGGTAGAAAAAATGAAACTGGTCCAGGTCCAGGGCACCCTGGAACATCTGGACGAGTTCCTGGCCACTTGCTGTATGGACGGTGAGTTTGACCTTGAACCTGCCACACAGTATATGTCCGCCTCGCTTGGATACGGACCGCTGAACGAGGAAAATCCTTATCCGCCGATTCAGCAGCGCATCGAGACGATGGCAAAACAGATCGGGGTGGATCTGCCCACCGCACAGCAGCACTCTCCGACCATCAACGATGAAACCCGCGCTTACCTGGACGACCTGATCGCCAAGTTCGATGATCTGCGGGATGAGCGGGAAATCCTGACCAACCAGCAGCAGCTGTGCAGCGACGCCATCGAGCAGTACGGCCATTTCTCCACCCTGAAAGCCAATGTGGACGAGATCACCAGCTGTGAACATGTCAAGGTCCGGTTCGGCTTTCTGCCCCTGGCCGGCTACAACAAGCTGATGCACAGCTACGCCGATGATCCCTACATTCTCTTTGTGCCCTGCACCCAGACCAAGGATGGCTATTGGGGCGTCTATCTGACCCCCCGCAGCAAGGCACAGGAAACCGACGGTATCTTCTCGATGCTCTTCTTCGAGCCGCTGCATGTGCCCGGTGCGGCCGGCAGCCCTGCCGAGATTGTGGAGCACTTCAAGGAAAACCTGGAAGTGGTCCAGAAGAGCGTGGATGAGGTGGACAGCCGCATCCGCAGCCTGTGGGAGGAAAACCAGGCCAAGGTCCTGCTTCTGTACGATACCGTGCGGTATTTCTCCGCAGCCTTCAGCCTGCGCCACTTTGCCGCCGTCAAGGGCCAGCACTTCTTCTGTGTGGGCTGGGTGCCCGCTGACGATGTGGAAACCATCGCCGACCGCGCCCGCCAGATCAATGGCATCCGTCTTACCATCGACGATCCCGAGAGCGCCAGCCTCCACACACCTCCTACGAAATTGAAGAATGCGTGGTGGAGCCGCCCTTTTGAGTTTTTCGTCGAGATGTACGGTCTGCCCAGCTACGGTGAGACCGACATCACGACGTTTGTGGCTCTGACCTTCACCATCCTCTTCGGCATCATGTTCGGTGACGTGGGCCAAGGTCTGGTTCTGGCCCTCTTCAGCGTCTTCATGTGGAAGGTCAAGGGCAACGAGCTCTTCCACCTGATGATCCCCTGCGGCATCTCCAGCACTATCTTCGGCTTTGTCTACGGTTCGGTCTTCGGCTTTGAAGATGTCCTGGATCCGCTGTACAAGGCTGTGGGCCTGCCGGGCAAACCGGTTTCGGTCATGGAGTCCATCAACGGCATCCTGCTGGTGGCCATCTACATCGGTGTAGTGCTGGTGCTGGCAGCCATGGTGCTCTCCATCTACACCAACAGCCGCCACAAACACTGGGGCAACGTGATCTTCAGCACCAACGGTGTGGTGGGTATGCTGACCTACCTGTCCGGCGTCAGCCTGGTTTCGGACTTCATGGGCGGCCGCGCCTTCATCCCCGACCTGCTGGCGGTTGTGATCCTCATCGTCGGCCTGATCCTGCTGCTGATGCAGGGGGTTCTGGCACCGATGTTCAACGGCGAACCCTGGAAGCCTGCCGACGGCTGGGGCGATTACTTCATGCAGAACGTCTTTGAACTGCTGGAGACCGTCCTGAGCTATCTTTCCAACACCGTTTCCTTCCTCCGTGTGGGCGCCTTCGTCATCGTGCACGCCAGCATGATGATGGTCGTCTTCACCCTGGCCGGTGATCCGGTCAACCCCGTTGTGGTTGTCATCGGCAACGGCATTGTCATCTGCCTGGAGGCATTGCTCTCCGGCATTCAGGGCATCCGTCTGGAATTCTACGAGATGTTCAGCCGCTGCTATCAGGGCGGCGGCCACAAGTACGAGGCCATGGACGTGGTCCACAAAAAGGGCGGCAAGACCGCTTGAACCCAGCCGTTTCATTATCAACATCATCATACATTAAAAAACAACAGGGAGGACTTCATTATGAAAACCACCATGCGTAAACTGTTTGCCGTTCTGGCCCTGGTCATTGCCGTGAGCTGCTTCGGCGCTTTCACTGCCTTTGCTGCCGACGAGACCACCGACGCCACCACCACCGAGACCACCGCTGTTTCCGAGCAGAGCGAGACCAATGATCACAACTCCAGCATGAGCATCGGCCTGCTGGCCGCTGCTCTGGCCACCGGCCTGGCCGGCATCGGCGGCGGCCTGGCCGTTGCCTCCGGCGCCCCCGCTGCCATCGCTGCCAACAGCGAGAACCCCAAGACCTTCGGTAAGAGCATGATCTTCGTCGCCCTGGGCGAATCCATCGCCATTTACGGCCTGGTCATCTCCATCATGATCCTCAGCAAGTTGGTGTAAGGCCATGCGGTTCTTTCTCATCAGTGACAACTCCGACGCCATGAACGGCATGCGTCTGGCCGGCATCGAGGGCGTCGTGGCCCGCAACGAGGCCGATCTGCGCGCCGCGCTGGACAAAGCCATGAACAGCGAGGACATCGGGATGGTTCTGGTCACCGAGAAGATTTCCGACGCCTACCAGGAAATCCTGGACGAGGTGCGCGGCAGCGACCAGACCGGTACGCTGCTGGTCACCGTGCCGTCCACCGGCGGTTCCGCGGCAGGCAAGGATCGCATCACCCGCTATGTGCGGGAAGCCATCGGCATCAAGATTTAAGCGGGAGGGGATACCATGATCGAACTGAACGAACGCGCAGAACAGTTTCTGCATTCCATCCGCGCCGAGGGTGAAAAGAGCTGCGCCGCCATCCGTGCCGAAACCGACCGACAGGTGGCCAAGACCCTCGAGGAGACCCGGCAGGCCGAGCAGGCCCGCGCCGAGCGTACCATGAAATTCGAGGCTGAGCGTGCCCGCATCCAGGCCAACCGCGCCCTGAGCGAGGCCAGCATGCAGGCCCGGACCCAGCTGGCTGCCCACCGCAGCGAGCTGGCCGACGGCGTCTTTGCCGACGCTCGCGCCAAGCTGGCCGACTTCACCGCCACCCCGGCCTATGCCGACTGGCTGTGCAAGGCCGCTGCGGCCCTGGTGGCCCGGCTGGGCAAGGGGACGGTCCTCTATGCCCGTGCGGCCGATGCGGCACTGCTCCAGGGCAAGCTGCCCGCAGGTGCGACGCTGCAAACCGCCCAGGACATCCAGTTGGGCGGCCTGCGCGCCGAAAACGGTGCCCTTGCAGCCGATGATACCCTGGAATCCCGGCTGGAAGCCCAGCATGACTGGTTCCTGCAAAACGCCGAGTTGTCCTTGACCATCTGACCCGCGCCCACGCCCCGCCAGATTTGCCCGGCGTCCTTACTCTCACCAAAGGGGAACGAAATATGGCAGAAAACACGATTTACAGCATCAACGGTCCTGTCGTCACCGTCAAGGGCAAGACCGGTCTTTCGATGATGGAAATGGTCTACGTCGGCCGGCAGCGGCTGGTCGGCGAAGTCATCCGGATGGATGCCCAGGCCACCACCATCCAGGTGTACGAGGAAACCAGCGGCCTGACCGCAGGGGAACCGGTGGAATCCACCGGTGGCCCGCTGTCGGTTACTCTGGGCCCCGGCATCCTGCGCAACATCTATGACGGTATTCAGCGCCCGCTGCCGGCCATCGAGGCCGACATGGGCAGCTTCATCCAGCGCGGCGCTCACGAGCCCGCTCTGGATGAGAGCACCAAGTGGGATGTGACGGTCACCGCCAAGGTGGGGGACACCCTGACCCCCGGCGCCGTCTTTGCCACCTGCCCCGAAACCCCGGCCATCACCCACCGCTGTATGGTGCCGCCCACGATGTCCGGCACCGTGACCTGGGTGGCCGACAACGGACAGTACACCGTCACCGATCCCATCGCCAAGATCACCGACGCCAAGGGTGTGGAGCACACCCTGAAGCTGGCCCAGAAGTGGCCCATCCGGACCCCGCGCCCTGCGGCCGACCGGATGACCTCTCCCTGCCCGCTGATCACCGGTCAGCGTGTCATCGATACCATGTTCCCGCTGGCCAAGGGCGGCGCTGCCGCCATCCCCGGCGGTTTCGGTACCGGCAAGACCATGACCCAGCATCAGCTGGCCAAGTGGTGCGACGCCGACATCATCATCTACGTCGGCTGCGGCGAACGCGGCAACGAGATGACCCAGGCCCTGCAGGAGTTCAGCGAACTGACCGACCCCCGCACCGGCAAGAGCCTGATGGACCGTACCGTCCTGATCGCCAACACCTCCAACATGCCGGTGGCCGCCCGTGAGGCGTCCATCTACACCGGCATCACCCTGGCGGAATACTACCGCGATATGGGCTACCACACCGCCATGATGGCCGACTCCACCTCCCGTTGGGCCGAGGCCCTGCGTGAGATCTCCGGCCGTCTGGAAGAGATGCCCGGCGACGAAGGCTATCCCGCCTACCTGCCCAGCCGTCTGGCCGAGTTCTACGAGCGCGCCGGCTATGTCAAGACCCTCAACGGCAAGGAGGGCTCTGTCTCGGTTATCGGCGCCGTCAGCCCCCAGGGCAACGACTTCTCCGAGCCGGTCACCCAGAACACCAAGCGGTTCACCCGCTGCTTCTGGGC